>CALFXR010000001.1 GCA_937958475.1 uncultured Mesorhizobium sp.
CGGGCCGGACGAATTCGGGCCAGATCCTTCGGTCTCCGGCTCGGCCGATGTACCAGAACGCGTCGAGACTTGGGGCGCGGCCACCTGCAATCGCCGTCGCGACAATGGCGCAATGCCGCCTGTTCGGATCGACCGGGACCTGTTCGGCGACCATCCGCAGGACCCGTAAAAATCGCGGCGTATCCCCAAAGTTGGGTATGCGGCCCGGCCGGACTCCGGTGTATCCGCTTGTTCACGCAAGAAGGGACTCTTGCCGCGGCCGAATACCGCAGATCGGACGACTCGAAATGCTGATGTCTGCGTCGGCCGCTGGGTGCAGTCGAGCGTCGGCCGAAGGCATGATCATGACGGCAGGGCCGCGTGCCGGGGCTGTCGCCCTGGCCCAGGCCGATCCGCTCGCGCCACGCGCCGACGTCGATCCCGTCCGATGTGGACGAGGATTCCGCCGCGCCGGAGTTTCCAGCAGACAGTCATCGACAGACCGCACGGTCCGCCGCAACCCGCGAGGCCCGAAGCGGTGATCATTTGGGGGTAGTGACAATGAGATTTCCGGTCGTGCTATCGGCGCTCCTGCTGGCCGCAGGCCTCATCGGCGCCTTTTCGGGAGCGGCCCTTGCCATCGACGAGCAGGAATATGCCAGCATGGGCCGCTGGCGCATCATTGCGGTCCGCGACGGCGGCCAGTTCGGCTACTGCGCCGCCGATACCGACAACGGCCAGGTGACCCTGCGCATCGCCACAAACGGACAGCGCTGGCAACTGGGCAATCCCTACTACGACCAGGGGCCGGTGCGCGGCCAGTGGGGTTTCGACGGCTGGGAAGACGAGACCGATTTCGCCGCCGACGGCGACGGCTGGGCAACGATGAACGTGTCGCGTGACATGCTCGCCGGACTCAGGTCGGCGTCCTCCTTCTCAATCGAACTCGACCGCGGTCCGCAGACGTGGCGCCTGAAGGGCTCTTCTGCGGCGCTGGACAAGGCCGTCGAATGCGCCCGCAACCAGGGACGCAAGCGCAGCGCCGGCAATCCGGATCGCAAGCCGCAGGGCGACGGCGGCCAGCAGCATGGCCGCACGCAGCGCGGCTTCAAGCAGGGCCAGGTAATCCAGCCGATCCGCGGCGTGTTCTGCCCGATGAAGGGCGTGATCCTGTCGCAGACCTGGAACAACAACGCCGTGCGCGTCTCCTTCGTCAACAAGACGCGGGCGCCGGTCGACCTGTTCTGGATCGACTACCAGAGCAACTGGGTATTCTACGCCACCGTGCCGGCCGGCGGTCGCCACAAGCAGCAGACCTACACCAATCATGCCTGGGTCGGCGTCCAGAACGGCGACTGCCTCCAGCAGCGCGACTGGTTCGTCTACAACCAGGGCGAAGTCTTCGAATGGCGCTGAGCGTCCTTGCCGCCGGCCCGACCAATCCAGCTAACCGATCCAGACAGGACTTGAGGAGATGATGAAGACGATCCGATCCGCGCGCGTCGCCGCGCTTTTCACTGGCTGCATGCTCGCTTTGGCGGCGCTGTCGCCCGCCCATGCGCAGGAAGAGAAGGAATACGCCACCGTGAAGGGCTGGCGCGTGTTCTCCGGTCCCGCGGCGATCGCCGGCGGCGACATGTGCTACGCCTCGAAGGACAACGGCCAGGCCGAGCTGCGCATCGGCACCGACGAGGGCGGCGAATGGGTGATGGGCATGCCGTACTACGAGGACGGCGAGGTCCAGGGCCAGTTCGGCTTCGATTCCGGCGGCATGATGGAACATGCCACTTTCGCGGCGTCGAACGGCTGGGCCTACATGGTCGCTCCGGCGGCCGACGCGCTGCGCAACTCGAAGGTGCTGAGCATGGAGCTCGACCGCGGCCAGCAGGACTTCAAGCTCACCGGCTCGGCGGCGGCGATGACCAAGGTCGAGGAGTGCGTCATGCGCGGCGGCCGGCCGCCCAAGGGTGCACAGGCCGCGGCGCCCGCCGAAGAGGAGGAGCAGCCGGAAGAGCAGGCTGCCGGCGACGGCGTCAAGAAGTGGCAGGTCGGCGAATGGGAGCTGACCCGCAACCCGCCGAGCGGCGAGAGCGACAGCAACAACCCGTTCTGCACGGCGGAAGCCATCGTCGGCCAGGAGAAGGCGATCCAGTTCGGCTACGAGATCGGCTACTTCACCTATGGCTTCCTCAGCCTCGAGGAGACCGACGACGGCAGCGAGATCCCCGTCGACGTCTGGTTCGACGGCGACCGCTCGACCCTGCAGAAGGTGCAGGCCGCGCTCGTCACCGATCAGAACGGCATGAACTGGCGCCAGGTGGTCGACACGAGTGACGAGCCGACCAGCGCCGAGCCGTTCCGCAACGAGGGCTCCTTCCACGTCAGCTACAAGGCCGAGGGCAAGAAGCGCACCGACGGCTATCCGCTGGACGGCGCCGCCGCCGCGCTCGACGCGCTGTTCGCCTGTGCCCGCGGCGAGGACTCCGGGCCGCAGAAGAAGGCCGACACCAAGCCCGTCCGCAAGGCCGACGCCAAGGCCGGCGCCAAGCAGGGGCGCAAGACGGTGACCGAGGCGACCGCGCCGGTCGAGGATGACGCCTATCGCTTCGGCAAGGGCTGCCCGAAGCTCGGCGCCGTCGTCTCCGACGACACCGGGCGCCCGACCAAGGTGGAGTTCCGCTACGAGATCGCCGACGATCGCGCCACGCTGATCTACTGGCTCGACTTCGAGGGCAGGCCGGTCGAGCAGGCGATGTTCGACAGCGCCAACCCGATCGTGAAGCTGGACAGCTTCGTCGGCCACTCCTTCATCGTGAAAGATTTCGACGGCACCTGCTACGGCGACTTCTTCCAGGCGCAGGCCGGCAAGAACATCTTCGTCGTCCAGTGACGTAGGGGCGGGCCGGCCGGCTCGTCCTCCGCCGTCGCGGCCGACGGGGAACCCGCTCGGTCGCCGGCGGCGGCCCGGTCCGTGTCCCGACCGAATCCCGGGGCTGGATCACTCGGTCCGCCGTCGAATGGACCATTGCATGGCGCGTTCTCCCGAAGCTGGGTGCGTCGTGCAAAAATCCGTCCGCGCAGGCGTCGCCCTGGCCCTGCTCTGCCTCCTGATCCTGGGCGTCATGCCGATCCTGGCGAATGCCCGCCCGGCCGGATCGGACGGGCTCGCCTTCGCCATCTGGATGACGTTCTGGCAGCTCATGGCGGCGCTGCCGCTGTTCTTCTACGAACGCGCCACGGTGCCGCGCCCGGCAGTCGACGCGACGCCGCCGGTTTCCCGGCGTCGCATGGCGGCGATCGCGCTCCTGACCGGCGCGATGTTCGGCCTGTCGACCTACATGTACATCGTCGCCGCCGAGAAGGCCGGCGCGGTGGGCATGGGCATCGCGCTGCAGGCCTATCCGCTCTTCGCCATGCTCCTCGAAGCCGTCTTCCAGGGCAAGCGCAAGTCGCCGGCCGAGCTCGGCTTCACGCTCATGATGATCGCTGCGCTCGTCTACCTGACGACCGGCGGGACCATGCGCCTCTCCGGCCTGTCCTACTGGTCGGTATTCGCCCTCGGCATCCCCCTGCTCTGGAGCATTGCGCACCTGATGCTGAAGCGCATCCTCGAGACCATGCCGGTCTCGCCCAACCAGGTGACGGTGTCGCGGCTGGTCATCTCCGGCGTCTTCCTGCTGCTGGTGCAGGCAGCGTTGGGAGAGTCCGGGCTGCTGGTCGCGGCCCTTTCCGACGGCGCCTTCCAGCGGGCCGCGATCGCACTCGGCATCGCCTACTATCTCGAGCTGATCCTGTGGTTCTACGCGATGCGGCACATCGACGTGTCGGTCGGCAGTTCGGTGACGGTGCCGGCGCCGGCCGTGACCATGCTGATCGCGGTGACGATCCTCGGCGAGCCGGTCGAGACCTACCAGGTCGTGTCGATGGCGGTGATCGCCGCCGCGCTTTACGGCCTGCTGCTCGCCGGCCGGCGTCGGGGCTGAGAAGGCGGCTCAGTCCTCCGCCGTCGCCGTCATTGTCGTGGCGTTGCCCGCATCGGCGCACCACAGGTCGAAGCCGCCATCGCGATGCACGGCGTTCACCGTGAACGGCGCGCCGTCGAAGAGCGGCGAGACCCCGCGATAGGCGAAGCGGCGCGGTGGCCGGCCGTCGTTCAGGCGCGCGGCGAGGTTGACGAGCAGGGTCGCCTGCAGCGGCCCGTGCACGACCAGGCCCGGATAGCCCTCGACGTTCCGCGCATAGTCGCGATCGTAGTGGATGCGGTGGCCGTTGAAGGTCAGAGCGGAGTAGCGGAAGAGCAGCGTGGTGGTGGCGTCGACCGCGAGGCTGACGTCCGCCGGCCGCGCCTCGGCAGGGGCGGCGGGCGCGGCGGAAGCGGCCTGTGCCTCGCGGTAGACGAGATCCTGCCGCTCGGAGACGGCGAGGCCGGCGCCGGTCGAGATCGCGTGCTCCACCGTGACGAAGACCAGGCGGCCGGTGCGCCCGGCCTTCTCCGAGACGTCGGCGATGCGCGACAGGCGCTCGACCGTGTCGCCGATGCCGAGCGGCCGGTGGAAGCCGAGCTCCCCGCCCGCCCACATGCGCCGCGGCAGCGGCACCGGCGGCAGGAAGCCGCCGCGCGCGGGATGGCCGTCGCTGCCGATCTCCTCGGGCGGCACCGCCGCCGGCGCCAGGCACCAGTGGATGGCGAGCGGCAGCGCCTCGCCCGGCGCGACGGCGCTGCCGCCGAGCGTGGCGCGGAAGCGGTCGGCCAAGCCGGGCGTGACGACATCCGTCTTGCGCTCCTCGCGGCCGATCCACTGGCGCAGATGGGCGATGTCGGCCTCGGTCATGGTCTCTCCTCCGCAAACTCGCGCCGGATACGATCGGTGTGTTCGCCCAGCGCCGGAACCGGGCCGCCTTTCACCTCGCGCCGGACCGGCGAGGCGACGCCCTCGAAGGCGCCGGCCGGCGTGTCGACGCTCATGCGCCGCAGCGCCGGGTGAGACGAAAGGTCGGAGACCGTCGACACGTTCGACCAGGCGAGCGAGGCACCCTCCAGCCGGGAGATCGCCTCGGCGCGGGTCATCGCGCCGAACACGCCCTCGATGATCGGGGCGAGCGTCGTGCGGTTGTCGGAGCGCTTCGGGTTGTCGCAGAAGCGCGGATCGTCGACCAGCTCCGGCCGGCGAAGCACCTCCGTGCACAGGCGGCGCCATTCGCCGGCGTTCTGCACAACGATGACGATCTGCCCGTCCCGGCAGGTCACGCTGCCGTAGGGATAGATCGAGGCGTGGGCGAGCCCGCTGCGCGGCGTCGGCCTGCCGGCATGGTCGTGGTGCAGCAGCGGCACGCTCATCATGTCGGCCATGGCGTCGAACATGGCGATCTCGATCGCCCTGCCGCGGCCGGTGATGCCGCGCTCGATCAGCGCCTCGAGGATCGCGGCGTGGGCGTTCATGCCGGTCATCACGTCGGCGATCGAGATGCCGACCTTGACCGCGGTCTCCGGCGTGCCGGTCACCGAGCAGACGCCGCTCTCGGCCTGGATCAGCATGTCGTAGGCGCGCATGTCGCGCGCCGGGCTGTCCTGCCGGTAGCCGACGATGTCGAGCGCGATCAGGCGCGGATGGCGGGCGACGAGGTCGGCCGAGCCGAGGCCCAGCCGCTGGGTGGCGCCGGGCACGAGGTTCTGGACGAAGACGTCTGCCCTGGCGATCATCCGCTCCAGCAGCGCGCGGTCGGCGGCCTCCTTGATGTCGAGCACGGCGCTTTCCTTGCCGCGGTTCAGCCAGACGAAGTAGGCGCTCAGGCCGCGGACGGCGCGGTCGTAGTGGCGGGCCGTCTCGCCGCCCTCGCGCTCGACCTTGATGACGCGGGCGCCGGCGTCGGCGAGCCTGAGCGTGCAGGTCGGCGCGGCGACGGCCTGCTCCAGCGAGACGACCAGCAGTCCTTCCAGCGGCAGCATCGGCGGGTCCTCAATACGAGCGCGGCATGCCGAGCACGTGCTCGGCGACATAGCTGAGCACGAGGTTGGTCGAGATCGGCGCGACCTGGTAGAGCCTTGTCTCGCGGAACTTGCGCTCCACGTCGTACTCCTCGGCGAAGGCGAAGCCGCCATGCGTCTGCACGCAGGCCTCGGCGGCGGCCCAGGAGGCCTCGGCGGCGAGCATCTTGGCCATGTTGGCCTGTTCGCCGCAGTCCTGGCCGGCCTCGAACAGCGCCGCCGCCTGGTGTACCATCAGCTCGGCGGCGCGCATCTGCGCATAGGCGCGGGCGATCGGGAACTGCACGCCCTGGTTCTGGCCGATCGGCCGGCCGAAGACGTTGCGCTGCCCGGCATAGGCCGACGCCTTCTCGATGAACCACTTGGCGTCGCCGATGCATTCGGCCGCGATCAGGATCCGCTCGGCGTTCATGCCCGACAGGATGTAGCGGAAGCCCTTGCCCTCCTCGCCGATCAGGTTTCCGGCGGGCACCTCGACGTTGTCGAAGAACACTTCGGTCGTCGCGTGGTTCATCATGGTGCGGATCGGCTTGATGGTCATGCCGCCCTTCCGCGCCTCGCGCATGTCGACGATGAACACCGACATGCCGTCGGTCTTCTTCGCCGCCTGCTCCTTGGCCGTGGTGCGGGCGAGCAGCAGCATCAGGTCGGAATGCTCGGCGCGCGAGGTCCACACCTTCTGGCCGTTGACGACGTATCGGTCGCCGTCCCGGCGGGCGAAGGTCTTGATCGAGGTGGTGTCGGTGCCGCTGGTCGGCTCGGTCACGCCGAAGGCCTGCAGGCGGAGCTCTCCGGCCGCGATCGCCGGCAGGTACTTCGCCTTCTGCGCCGGACTGCCGTGGCGCAGGAGCGCGCCCATGATGTACATCTGCGCGTGGCAGGCGCCGCCGTTGGCGCCGGCGCGGTGCACCTCCTCCAGGATCGCCGCCGCGGCCGAAAGCGGCAGACCGGCGCCGCCATATTCTTCCGGGATCAGCGCCGAAAGATAGCCGGCGTCCGACAGCGCCTTCACGAATTCGCTCGGATAGGCGCTCTCGCGATCAAGCCGTCGCCAGTACTCGCCGGGAAAATCAGCGCAGAGCTTGCGGACGCTGTCGCGGATATGCGCGATCTCGTCGCCCTGGGGCAGGTCCTTGATGATCATCTTGCCGTTCGTTCCCGTCCTTGCGAGTTCCGCGAAAATGCGCATGCGCCGCTCAGTCCGGCGCGCCGCCGGAAAGCAGCGGCCCGACCCGGTTGGACCGGGTGAGCGACCACAGCCTTGGCAGCAGCGCGTCCATCTCCCCGGCGCTGGCCGCGCCGCTGAAGCGGGCGAGCCCCCGCACCTTGTCGTCGATCTCGGCGCGGGAGAGCGTGTTGCCGGGATCGCCCTTCGGCTCGTCGACCCGGGCTTCGACCGTGCGGCCGTCGGCGGTCGCGACCCGCACCTTGCCGATCCAGCGGGCCGGATAGGCGGCATCGACCTCCGGGTCGAGGACCATCTCGACACGGCTTCGGAAGTCGGCGATCTCGGGCCGGGCGAAGCCCTCCTCGAACTCGACCAGCCCGGCCTTGCCATAGGCGGCGATGAGGCCGAGCGTCGTGCCCATCGAGAACTTCGCCTGGTGCACCGTCTGCGGCTCGACCACCGGGCCGAGCACGTCGATGGCGCCCTGGTGCACCAGCGTCGTCACCTTGCCGACATCGGCGATCCCGAGGCCGTTGTCGCGCATGGCCTTCAGCAGCGCGTCGGCGGCGGGATGCGTGTGCCGGCAGGAGGCGTGGAACTTGAACGAGGTTTCCGCCAGCGCCCAGCGCGTGCCGAGCCGGTCGACGAGGCGCGCCGGGTCGGCGTCGCTCGACATGCCGCGGCCCATGCCCTGCGCGCCCTCGAGGATCGCCTTCGCCCCGGTCAGGCCGTCGCGCGCCAGATAGGCCGAGGCGAGGCCGGTGGAAGCCGCATGGGCGGTGTGCAGCGGCTTGGAATCGGCGGCGTCGCGCAGGAATTCCCACAGTCCCGCAGCCTGCGTTCCCGCCGAGCCGAAGGCGTGGAGCATCGCCTCGGGCGACAACCCGAGCAGCCGCCCGACCGCCGCGGCGGCGGCGAGCGAGCCCGCCGTTCCGGTCGTGTGGAAGATCCTGTAGTGCGAGCGGCCGAGGAACTCGCCGACGCGGATGCCGACCTCGTAGCCGGCGGTCGCGGCGACGATCAGGTCGCGGCCCGACGCACCGAGCGCCTGCGCGACGGCGAGTACCGGCGGAAAGACCACCGCCGCCGGGTGGAACACCGAGCCGTTGTGCACGTCGTCCTGCTCGACGACGTGCGAGGCCGCCGCGTTGACCATGGCGGCGAAGTAGGGCGAGGTCGTCGTGCGGTCGATCAGCACCTCCGCCGGACCGCCTGCCGGACCCATCGTCCTCGCCAGACCGGCGACGATCTCGACCGGCCGGGCGCCCTTGCCGCCGAGCGCCGAGCCGAGCCAGTCGACGAACAGGTCTTCCGCCCGCGCGACGACGGCGGCGGGAATATCGGGAAACTGCAATCCGGCGGCGAAGGCCGCCAGTTCCGCGCTCTCATGCATCGACAAGATCCTCGTCCGGCCATCGGCTGCCGAACCAGCCGCGCGAATGGGAAGTGCGCGGACTTTGGCCCTTGCCGGGCGGCTCCGCAATTCGCCATTGCCAAATGTCGCCTTTGGCGGCATCGAAGCCGGGTGCCCGCGGCATTGCGCGCCGGAAAAAGGGAGCCATGAGCAACCCGCGCTACGATCTGGTCGACCTGAGACTGTTCATCGCCATCGCCGAGGCCGGCAACCTGACGCGCGGCGCGGAGCGCTCGAACCTGTCGCTCGGCGCCGCGAGCCTGCGCATCAAGAACCTCGAGGAAGCGCTCGGGGTGAAGCTATTCACCCGGCAGAGCAGCGGCGTCGAGCCGACCGCCGCCGGCAGGGCCCTGCTCGACCATGCGCTGCGCGTCACCCGGCAACTGGAGCGCCTGCACGGCGACCTGCAGGCCTTCTCGCAAGGCGTCAGGGGAAAGGTGCGCATGTTCGCCAACACGACGGCGATCACCGAGATCCTGCCGGCCGCGCTCGGCGCCTACCTCGCCGGCCATCCCTCGGTCGACGTCGACCTCGAGGAGCGGCTGAGCCCCGAGATCGCCCGCGCGGTCGCCGACGGCAGCGTCGACATCGGCATCCTCGCCGGCACGGCCGCCGCCGACGGGCTGGAACTGATCCCCTACCGGCGCGACCGTCTCGCCCTGGCGACGCCGGAGAGCCACCCCCTCGCCGCCCGCGCCGAGATCGCCTTCGCCGAGGCGCTCGGCCAGAACTTCGTGTCGCTGCATTCGGGCAGCGCCATCCACGGCTTTGCCGAACAGCTGGCGTCCGACATGGGCGCCAGCCTCAACGTGCGCATCCGCGTCGCCGGCTTCGAGGCGATGTGCCGGATGATCGAGGCGAACGCCGGCGTCGGCCTGATCCCGCTCTCGGTCGCCGCGCGGCTGAAGTCGAGTCACCGCATCGCCGTCGTGCATCTGACTGACGCCTGGGCCGAGCGCGAGCTGAAGATCTGCGTGCGCAACCTCGCGGAACTGCCGGTCTTCGCCCGCGGACTGGTCGAGTTCCTCGTCGCCTTCGACGGGGATGCCACGACCGGAGCGGCCGGCTGAAGCATTCCGTTTCTTCTGCCGCTCGATGACAATAGCTGGCGCCGGGCCCCGGTTTTGCGCTATGGCGCGTCGAGCGCGGCAGGACTCGCGAAGGCCTGGCTCGCGCGGTATTGTCGGCGCGGCGCAAACCGGCGCGGCGGCAGGAGCGAGGCAGTAGGATGAGCAGCAGGACCGTTCACGCCGAGATCGGCACGCCTTCGACCGGAGTGACCGTCCTTCCGACGCGCGCGGCGGCGAACACCGTCCAGCCCGCCGGCGACGGGATCGTGCGCAATCCGGGCATGCCCCTCGACCTCGGCTTCCTCGAATCGACCCGCTACGTCAACCGCAGCGCGCTCGAGCGCCGGGTGACGACGATGACCAAGCGGCGTTCGATCAAGGGCGACAACCAGGCCGCCTGGCTGTTGCGCGCCATCGCCCTGATGGATCTCACCACGCTCAACTCCAACGACACCGACGAACGCGTCAGGCGCCTGTGTGCCAAGGCGCTGAACCCGCTACGTGCCGACATCGCCCAGGGCCTCGGCGTCGCCGACGCCCGGATCCGTCCTGCTGCGGTCTGCGTCTACCATCCGTTCGTCGCGACGGCGGTCGAGGCCCTGCACGGCAGCGGCGTCCATGTCGCGGCGGTCTCGACTGCCTTCCCGCACGGCCTCACGCCGCTCGCGACGAGGTTGCAGGAGATCGAGGCCTCGGTACGCGACGGCGCCGACGAGATCGACGTCGTCATCCCGCGCGGGCTGGTCTACGAGGCAAGGTGGCAGGCGCTCTACGACGAGATCGCCGCCATGCGCGCCGCCTGCGGCGAAGCCCACCTCAAGGTCATCCTCGGCACCGGCGACCTCGCGACCCTGCGCAACGTCACGCTCGCCTCGATGGTGGCGATGATGGCCGGCGCCGACTTCATCAAGACCTCGACCGGCAAGGAAAGCGTCAACGCCACGCTGCCGGTCGGCCTCGCCATGGTCCGCGCCATCCGCGCCTATTTCGAGACGACAGGCTACCTGATCGGCTTCAAGCCGGCCGGCGGCATCTCGACCGCCAAGTCGGCGCTCGACTGGCTGGTTCTGATGAAGGAGGAACTCGGCCGCCGCTGGCTCGAGCCTGACCTTTTCCGCTTCGGCGCCTCCAGTCTGCTCACGGACATCGAGCGGCAGCTCGAACATCACCTCACCGGTCATTATTCGGCAAACTATCGCCACGCGATGGCGTAGCGAAACCGGCCGCCCGACGTCGACATCCGCTCCCGAGGAGCCAGCCATGAACATAATGGATCGCTATCAGGCCATGGACTACGGACCGGCTCCGGAATCGCGCGCCGAGGCCGACGCCTGGATCGCCGGGCGCGACTTCGCCAGATCGCTCTACGTCGGCGGCGAATGGCGCTCCGCCGAGGGCGGGTCGACCTTCGAGGTGCGTGATCCCGCGACCGGTGCCCTGCTCGCCAACGTCTCGGAAGCCGGCAAGGCCGACGTCGACGCCGCGGTCGCCGCGGCGGCGAAGGCGCTGCCGAAGTGGCGGGCGACGTCGGGCTATGCGCGGGCGAAGATCCTCTACGCCATTGGCCGCGCCATGCAGCGCCACGGGCGTCTGTTCGCCGTGCTGGAATCGCTCGACAACGGCAAGCCGATCCGCGAGAGCCGCGACATCGACGTGCCGCTGGCCATCCGCCACTTCATCCACCATGCCGGCTGGGCGCAGTCGCTGGACCGCGACTTTCCCGGGCAGTCGGGCGTCGGCGTCGTCGGCCAGATCATCCCGTGGAACTTCCCGCTGCTGATGCTGGCGTGGAAGGTGGCGCCGGCGCTTGCTGCCGGCTGCACGATCGTGCTGAAGCCGGCGGAACTGACGCCGCTCACGGCGATCCTGTTCTCCGAGATCTGCGCCCGCGCCGGCGTGCCGAAGGGCGTCGTCAACATCGTCCACGGCGGCCCCGAGGCGGGCTCTGCCATCGTCGGGCATCCCGGCATCGACAAGATCGCCTTCACCGGCTCGTCCGAGGTCGGCAAGATCATCCGCAAGGCGACCGCCGGCTCGGGCAAGAAGCTGTCGCTGGAGCTCGGCGGCAAGTCGGCCTTCATGGTCTTCGAGGACGCCGACCTGGACAGCGCCGTCGAAGGCCTGGTCGACGGCATCTGGTTCAACCAGGGTCAGGTCTGCTGCGCCGGCTCGCGCCTGCTCGTCCAGGAGGGCATCGCCGAGGCGTTCCTCGCAAAGGTCAAGGCGCGCATGGCCAAGCTCAGGCTGGGCAGCCCGCTCGACAAGAATACCGATATCGGGCCGCTGGTCGACGCCACCCAGCTCGACCGCGTCCGCCGCCTGGTCGCCGAAGGCGCCCGCCAGGGAGCCGTCTGCTGGCAGCCCGACCAGCCGCTGCCCAACGCCGGATACTTCCACCTGCCGACGCTGGCGACCGGCGTTTCGCCGGCTAATATCCTTGCGCAGGAAGAAGTCTTCGGGCCCGTTCTCTCGGTCATCACCTTCCGTAACACGGAAGAGGCGGTCGAGCTTGCCAACAACACGCGCTACGGGCTGGCCGCCTCCGTGTGGAGCGAGAACGTCAACCTCGCCCTTCACGTCGCGCCGCAGCTCAAGGCCGGTGTGGTCTGGATCAACGGCACCAACATGTTCGACGCCGCCTGCGGCTTCGGCGGCTATCGCGAGAGCGGGTTCGGCCGCGAGGGCGGGCGCGAGGGCATGTTCGAATACCTCACCTCTCCGCTGCCGCTGGGCGCCGCCATCAAGGTCGCCGCGCCGGCCGCGGAGCCGGCGAGTGCCGGCGAGGCCGACGGCATCGACCGCACGGCGAAACTCTATATCGGCGGCAAGCAGGTCAGGCCCGACGGCAACTACGCCTATCCGGTGCTCGGCCGGAAGGGCCGGCTCGCCGGCGAGGCGGGGCTCGGCAATCGCAAGGACATCCGCGATGCGGTCTCGGCCGCGCGGGGATGCAAGGCCTGGCCGGAGGCCACCGCCTTCAACCGCAGCCAGGTGCTGTATTTCCTCGCCGAGAACCTGTCGGGCCGCGCCGACGAGTTCGCGACGCGGATCGCCGACCTGACCGGCGTTTCCTCGAAGGCGGCCAGGGGGGAGGTCGAACTCTCGGTCGAGCGGCTGTTCCTCTATGCGGGTCTCGCTGACAAGTTCGAGGGCCGCGCCCACCAGCCACCGATGCGCGCCGTTACGCTGGCGCTGCACGAGCCGGTCGGCGTGGTCGGCGTGGTCGCCCCCGATGACGCGCCGCTGCTCGGCCTGGTGTCGCTGGTCGCGCCGTTGCTGGCCATGGGCAACACGGTCGTCGCCGTGCCTTCCGAGCGGTACGCGCTGGTGGCCACGGACCTCTACCAGGTGATCGAGTATTCCGACGTTCCGGCCGGCGCGCTCAACATCGTCACCGGCCGTGCCGCGGACCTGTCGACGGTGCTCGCCCGCCACGACGACGTCGACGGGCTGTGGGTGGTCGCCGACGCCGCCACCTGCGCGAAGGCCGAGGCGGAATCGATCGGAAACCTGAAGCGTGTCTGGACCAGCGGCGGGCGCACGCTCGACTGGCTGTCGGACGCATCCGCGGGGGAGGCCTTCCTGCGCCGCGCCGTCGAGGTCAAGAATGTCTGGGTGCCCTACGGCGACTGACGCCGCGGGCGCCATGCCGGCGGAAGGCCGGCCGACCGCGTTGCGTCCAGTCTCATAAACGGTGCTCGTCGACCGCGCCGCGCGCGGGCGCGTTGACGCGTCCATGATCGGCGAATACGACTTCCCCAGGGTGCATGGAGACATCATGAGCGGCGATCTGAAGGGAAAGGCCGTACTGGTGACGGCCGCCGGCCAGGGCATCGGGCGCGCCACGGCGCTCGCCTTCGCGCGGGCCGGGGCGAAGGTCCACGCGACCGACGTCGACACCAGCCTGCTCCAGGCGATCGCCGGGCAGCCGGGCATCCACGCAGCGAGGCTCGATGTCAGGAGCGACGGCGAAGTCGCGGCTCTCGTCGAGCGGATCGGCGCCGTCGACGTGCTCTTCAACTGTGCCGGCTTCGTCCATGCCGGCACCATCCTCGACATGACGGATGACGATTTCGACCTCGCGGTCGACCTCAACGTGCGCTCGATGGTGCGCACCATCCGCGCCGTGCTGCCACTGATGATCGCCAGGGGCGGCGGCGCCATCATCAACATGGCCTCGGTCGCCGGCTCGATCAAGGGCGCGCCGAACCGGTTCGTCTACGGCCTGACCAAGGCAGCGGTCATCGGCCTGACCAAGTCGATCGCCGTCGATTTCGTCGGCCAGGGGATCCGCTGCAACGCCATCTGCCCGGGCACCGTGGAGAGCCCGTCTCTCGAAAATCGCATGCGCGCGCTCGGCGACTACGACAAGGCGCGCGCTGCCTTCATCGCGCGCCAGCCCATGGCACGGCTCGGCAAGCCGGAGGAAATCGCCGATCTCGCCGTCTACCTGGCCGGCGCGGGGTTCACCACCGGCCAGACCCATGTCATCGACGGCGGCTGGTCGAGCTAGCGACCGGACTGCCCTAACCCCTCGGAGGAACCATGAAACTTGTGCGCTACGGCGAACCGGGAAGCGAGCGCCCCGGAATGATCGATGCGGACGGCGCGATCAGGGATCTCTCGGCCCATGTCGGCGACATCGCCGGCGCGACGCTGTCGCCGGCCTCGCTGGCGGGCCTGGCCAAGATCGATCCGGCCTCGCTGCCGCTCGTTCCCGGCAATCCGCGCTTCGGACCCTGCGTCGCCGGCGTCGGCAAGTTCATCTGCATCGGCCTGAACTACTCGGACCATGCCGCGGAGACCGGCGCCAAGGTGCCGCCCGAGCCGATCATCTTCATGAAGGCGACTTCCGCGATCGTCGGACCCGACGACGACGTCGTCATCCCGCGCGGATCGGAGAAGACCGACTGGGAGGTCGAGCTCGGCTTCGTCATCGGCAAGACGGCTAAATATGTCTCCGAGGCCGACGCGCTCGACCACGTCGCCGGCTACTGCGTCGTTAACGACGTCTCCGAGCGGGCCTTCCAGGCCGAGCGGTCCGGTCAGTGGACGAAGGGCAAGTCCTGCGACACGTTCGGTCCGATCGGACCCTGGCTGGTGACCCGCGACGAGGTGGCCGATCCGCAGAACCTGAAGATGTGGCTGACCGTCAACGGCGAGACCATGCAGGACGGATCGACGAAGACCATGGTCTACGGGGTCGCCTTCCTGGTGTCCTACCTGTCGCAGTTCATGAGCCTGCTGCCGGGCGACATCGTCACCACCGGCACGCCGCCGGGCGTCGGCCTGGGCATGAAACCGCCGCGCTTCCTGAAGGCCGGCGACGTCGTCGAGCTCGGCATCGAAGGGCTGGGCAAGCAGCGCCAGGTCATGCGCGCCGACGATTGAGCCGGGCGGCTCAGACCCGCAGGTCTTCGAGGTAGGTGTTGGCCGCGCGGGAGTCCTCGTAGGCGGCGGGATCGATGTCGGCGACGAGCAGCGCCTCGTCTCCGGCGCCCGCCTGCGCCAGGATCGTGCCGTCGGGCGCCGCGATCGCCGACAGGCCGGCATAGGCGAAGCGCTGGTCGGCGCCGCAATGGTTCACATAGGCGACGAACAGCTGGTTCTCGAAGGCGCGCACCGGGATCATCCTCTGCGCGATGAATGCGGCGTGGTCGCCCGCCGGCAGCGCCGTGGGGACGAGGACGAGCTGGACGCCGGCCTTTGCCAGGCGGCGCACGTTCTCGGGGAATTCCACGTCGTAGCAGATCAGCATGCCGACCTTCAGGCCGCCGAGATTCGCCGTCACCGCCGAGGGCGGCCCCGGCCTGAAGAGCCCGCGTTCGTAGGGCCCGTAGAGGTGCGACTTGCGGTAGACGGTGCGGCGTCGGTCGGGCTCGACGAGCACGGCGCTGTTGTAGACGTCGTCGCCGTCGCGCTCGGCGATGCCGCAGACGATCGCCAGTCCGGACGCGGCGGCGATCGCGGCGAGACGGTCGACGACCGGGCCGTCGACGCCTTCGGCGAGTTCGCCGATCGCCTCGCCCGCTCCATAGCCGGTGACGGCCAGCTCCGGCGCGATGAGGAGGACTGCGCCCGCCGCCGCGGCCTCGCTGGCGGCGCGTTCGATCCGCGCGAGGTTCGCGACCTGGTCGCCGGCGAAGGCCCGCATCTGCAGCGCCGCGATCCGCATCAGCTCTTCTCCGAGCCCATGGCGCCGAGCAGGCGGCGGATGTCGCCGAACCAGGCGATCAGGCCGAACACCAGCGCGGCCACCGCGACGAAGAACACCGAGACCGCCGCCATGGTCGGCGTGTAGCCGTAGCGCAGCGCGTTGAAGATCTTGATCGGCAGGGTTTCCATGGTGAAGCCGACGGTCATGTAGGCGATGATGTATTCGTTGAGCGACAGCACGAAGGCGAACGCATAGCCCGACACCATGTAGGGCAGGATCAGCGGCAGCACCACCGTGCGCAGCACGATGCGGTCGTCGGCGCCCATGGTGGATGCCGCCTCGACGAGCGAACGGTCGATCGAGGCGAAGCCGAGCGACAGCGTCACCAGGGGCAGCGTGACGAAGAAGATGGCGTGGCTGATCGCCGCCGTCCACGCCTGCCCGTAGAAGCCCGCGGTCGCCCAGAAGGAGAGGAAGCCGAGCGCGGTGATCACCGGCGGCAGGATGAACGGCGCCAGGCCGAGCGCCTGGAAGACGTTGGCCCAGGGCGCGATGCGCCGCCACAGGAACCAGGCGAGAGGCATGGCGATGGCGACGGCGAGTGCGGCGGCGGCGAGCGCCAGAAGCACGGAGGCGACGAGCGCGCTGCGCCACGCCGGATCGAGAAAGATCTGCCCGTACCAGGACAGCGAGAAACCCTTCGGCGGAAAGGAGAGGTCCTGCTTCTCGTTGACCGACACGCCGAGCACCACGAGCAGCGGCGCGGCGAGGAACAGCGCGACAAGCGTGAAATAGAGCCGGCGAAGGAACGTCGCCATCATGCCGCGCTCTCCTTGCGCCCGACCATCAGCATGAGGCCGACCAGCGCCAGCGAGATCAGCACCAGGAACACCGCCATCGCCGCGGCGAAGGGCATGTTCGACTGGTAGATCGCCTGGTCGGTGATCAGCACCGACAGCGTCCAGTGCTGCGGTCGCCCGAGAATCTGCGGCAGAAGGTAGGATCCCAGCGCGAAGACGAAGACCATGATCAGCGTCGCCACGATCGTGTTCCTGAGCGAAGGTACGACGACGTTGAAGAAGGCCCGCGTCGGCGAGGCGCCGAGCGTGCGCGCGGCCTCGAGCAGCGTCGGGTCGAGCCTGATCAGGGCGGGATAGAGCACCAGCACGGTGTAGGGCAGGGCCTGGTAGACCATGCCGGTCAGCACCGCGCCGAAGCCGGGCAGCAGCGCCTGCGGCGCCTCCATCAGGCCGATGGCGACGAGGAGGTTGGTGACGCCGGCGGTGCGCGAGAGCAGCGTTGACCAGGCAAAGCCGATGATGACTTCCGACAGCGACAGTACCGACAGGAGGCAGACCAGCCACACCGTCTGGACGCGGCGCGAGCAGCGCGTGAGCAGGAAGGTGAAGGGAAAGGCGATCGCCACGCAGCAGGCGGCGACGAGCACCGCGAGCATCAGCGAGAAGCCGAGCACGCCGCCGAAGAACAGCGACAGGAAGCGCGCGTAATTGTCGACGACGAAGTCGGGCGTGTAGAAGCCCGCCGGATCGCGGCGGAAGAACGACACCGCGATCATGATCGAGAACGGCACGACGAAGAAGACGGTCAGCATCAGCGCCGGGAAGGCCAGCGGTGCGTAGTCGGCGAGCTTTCGCGGCGGTTCGCGTCTCATTTGGCGAGCACCACGCAATCGTCGGGCGACAGGACGACACCGACCGTCTGCCCGAGCCTGACGTCCGGCTTGTCGCGCGGCGCGGCGACCGCGACGATGGTCTCGCCACCGGCTTCCACGAAGGTCTCGATGGTGGCGCCGAGATCGCGCACGAAGGTCACCGTGCCGTCGAAAGCGCCGGCGCCGGGCGCGCCGAGGCGGACGTCCTCCGGGCGCACCGAGAGCACGGCTCTGGCCATGCCCGACGGCATCGCAAGGCCGGGGACGGGCCGGCCGAGCACGGTGGCGCGGCCGGCGCCGTCGGCGGCGATGGCGAGCAGGTTCGTCGAGCCGATGAAGTCGGCGACGAAGGCGTCGGCCGGCCGGCGGTAGATCTCGATCGGCGGCGCCGCCTGGCGGATGCGTCCCTCGCCCATGACCACGACGAGGTCGGCCATGGTCATCGCCTCGCGCTGGTCGTGGGTGACGACGATGGTGGTGATGCCGAGCCGCTGCTGCAGCTGGCGCAGCTCGACCTGCATGGCCTCGCGCAGCTTGGCGTCGAGCGCCGAGAGCGGCTCGTCGAGCAGGAACAGGCGCGGCGACAGCGCCAGGGCGCGGGCGATGGCGACGCGCTGCCGCTGGCCGCCCGACAGCTTCGCTACCGGCCGGTCGGCGAAGCCGTTCAAATGGATCATCCTCAGCAGTTCGTCGACGCGGCGCGCCTGCTCCTCGCGCGGCCGGTCGCGGATGCGCAGCGGGTAGGCGATGTTCTGGCCGACGGTCAGGTGCGGAAACAGCGCCAGCGACTGGAACACCATGCCGAAATCGCGCCTGTGGGTCGGCACCGGCGTGATGTCGCTCCCGTCGAGCAGGATCGCGCCTTCGGACGGGTCCTCGAGGCCCGCGATCATGCGCAGCAGCGTCGTCTTTCCGCAGCCCGAGGGGCCGAGCAGGCAGACGAACGTGCCGTGCGGTACGTCGAGGTTGACGGTGTCGACGGCCGCGAAATCGCCGAAGCGCTTTGTTACATCCTTGAGGGACAATCCCGACATCAGCTCGTTCCGATGTATTGGCCGGCATGCGCGTGCCGATCGCCGCCTGCCGGCGCGAAAGCAGCCCAAACGCCGCGTTCATTCGCCGGCAAAGTACCGATACGATCCCGCCGGCTCGCCGACGGGATCGTCATCTTGCTGCCCGCGGCCTCAGCCGACGATCAGCTCGGTCCACTTCTGGTTCAGCCAGTCCGACTTCGACGTGTAGAGGTCGTAGCGGGGGATGATCGGGTCGATGTCGGACGACACGGAGGCGAACTCTTCCGGCGTCAGGTCGAGCAGCTCGCGCTTCAGGGTCGGCGCGGTGCCGACCTTGCGCGACATCAGGCCCTGGATCGCCGGCTGGCTCATGTAGTCGATGAACTCATGCGCCTCGTCGACCTTGCTCGATGCGCGCGACAGCACCCAATTGCCGGAATCGAGGATGCCGCCTTCCTGCGGGAAGGTCGAGCGTACCGGGTGGCCGTCGGCGGCGGCCAGGCCGGTGACGTCGTGATAGTACTGGCCCATCGGGATCTCGCCCGACTTCAGTGCCTGCTCGAACTGCGCCTCGTCGCGGTACCAGAGCCGCACGTTCGGCTTCACCTCGGCGAGCTTCTCGAAGGCCTTCAGGATGCCTTCCTCGGTGTCGAGCGCCTTGGTGCCGCCCATGAAGGTCTTCGCCGTCACTTCGAGCAGGAAGGAGTTGGAGACAAGCGCCAGCAGGCCGAGCTTGTCCTTGTTCGCGGGATCCCACAGCGCCGCCCAGGAGGTCGGAGCCTCCTTGTAGACGTCGGTGTTGGAAACCAGCGTGATGTACCAGGCCACGGCACCGACGCCGGCGACGCGGCCGTCCGGGTACTTGTTGACGAACTGCGGCAGCAACCCGTCGAAGTTCTTGATCCTCGCCGGATCGAGCGGCGTCCACAGTTCGGTCGACTGACCCTTCAACGTCGACGTCTGCGACATCATCGACAGGTCGGCGGGTGCCTGGCCGGCCTTGGCGGCCTGCTCGAGCTGGACCAGCCAGGCCTCACCGGTCGGCTCGGCGACCGATTCCACGGCGATGCCGCTCGCCTTGGTGAATTCGGGGAAGATGTTCTTATCGAAGCTGTCCTTGAAGTAGCCGCCGTAAACGCCGACCTTCAGCGACCGGTCCTGGGCGCGCAGGACCGCGGGCATCGACAGCATGCCGGCCGCGGCGATGCCGGAGGCAAGCAGCGTGCGCCGGCTCATCGATCCGTTCAGTATCGTCTTCATGTCCGTTCTCCTCTGTTGGCTGCCGTCTTGCGGCGTGGTTCCCGTCTCGTCTTCCTTGCTTCGCGTCAGTCCGTCCGGCCGAGGACCGTAGGGCTGAACGCCATCAGGCTCAGTATTTCGAACAGCACCTGGGCGCCGACATGAGCCGTGTTGGTGGTGGCATCGTATTGCGGCGCCACCTCGACGACGTCGCCGCCGACGAGGTCGACGCCCTTCAGTCCACGCAGCAGTTCCAGCACCTCGCGGGTGGTCAGGCCGCCGATCTCCGGCGTGCCGGTACCGGGCGCGAAGGCGGGGTCGACGCTGTCGACATCGAAGGAGAGGTAGGTCGGACCGTCACCGACGATCGCGCGCGCCTTCTCGATGATCGCCGGAATGCCCATGCCGGAAACCTCTTCGGCATGGATCACGGTCATGCCGGACTCGTAGGAGAACTCCCAAAGATACTCGGCGGCGCCGCGAATGCCGATCTGGATGGTCCGTGTCGGGTCGAGCACGCCGTCGAGCACGGCGTTGCGGAACGGTCCGCCATGGTGGAACTTGGTCTGGTCGAAGGCGCCGCCGGTGTCGCAGTGGGCGTCGATGTGGATGAGGCCGACCGGCGCCTTGCGGCCGACCGCCTTCAGGATCGGATGGGTGATCGAGTGATCGCCGCCGACCGCCAGCGGCACGACGCCGGCGCCGACGATCTGGCCGATGCGTTTCTCGATGTCGTCGTGGCTGAGTTCCAGCCGGTAGCGGCTCTGGAACGGCACGTCGCCGATGTCGGCGACGCGCAGTTCGTGGGTCGGCGCGACGTCGAGGACGTGGTTGTAGGGCCCGATGCGCTCGATGGAGCGCAGCGCGCGCGGGCCGAAGCGCGAGCCCGGCCGGTTGGTCACGCCGAGATCCATGGGCACGCCGACGATGGCGACCTGGAGGTCGCCGAAGTCGGGATCGTCCGCGGCGACGGGCAGGTAAGGCGCCGTCAGGAAGGTCGGCACGCCGGCATAGGGCGCGAGCCTGGTCCCGCTCTTGGAGAAGATCTTGTCGGCGACGCGCCGGAACTTCGGGTCGAACAGTTCGCCGCCGTGGCTTTCACCGTACTTGCCGCGCAGCGCCTCGAGCTTGCCGTCGTCCCACGCCATGCCGCATCGTCTCCACTGTCCGCCGATCCTTGGATGTTGCCATGCGCAATTGAAAAGGCAATTGATATTGTTGCGCGCCTTCCTGTGAGAATTTCTCACACCGGGCTGCTCAGGGGGATCGCAGATGGCCCAGCGCCTGCCGCCGCTCAATCCGCTCCGCGCCTTCGAGGCGGCGGCGCGCCACGGCTCGCTGACCAAGGCCGCCGCCGAGCTCAACGTCACCCACGGCGCCATCAGCCACCAGGTCCGCGCGCTGGAGGCGACCCTCGACGTGAAGCTGTTCGAGCGCGTCGGCCAGAAGCTGAGGCTGAGCCCGCACGGCGCCGAGCTGCTGCCGACCCTGTCGAGCGCCTTCGACAGCATCGCCGCGGCGACGGCGCGCCTGACGCGGCCGGCGAGCTCGGGTTCCCTGACGGTCAACTGCGTGCCGGCGCTGCTCTCCTTCTGGCTGATCCCCCGCCTGGGATCGTTCACCGCGCAGTATCCCGGCATCCGGTTGACCCTGCATGCCGCCAACGATCCGGCGGCGATCGCCTCTCCGGATGTCGACGTCTGCGTGCTCTATGGCGACGGCGACTGGGGCGACTGCTGGCTGCGCCGCTGGAGCAATCTGGAGCTTTTCCCGGTCGCCAGCCCGACGCTGGTCAACAACCGCCCGATCCGCACCATCCGCGATCTTTCCGACCACGTCATCCTCCACGCCGACGACGGCCGAGAGTGGCATACCTGGCTCGCCGCCGCAGATGCGCTCGACCTGGGCCGCGTCGCGGAACACCATTTCAGCGACGCGCGCCTCTCGATCGAAGCCGCCGTCCACGGCCAGGGCGTGGCCCTCGGCGATACGGTGACGGCGAGCAGCCTGCTTTCGCGCGGCCAGTTGGTGGCGCCGTTCAACCTGTCGGTTCCCGCGGTCGACGCCTTCTACGTCGCCTGCCGCAGCGGCTTGAGCCGCGCGCCGATCGTCAAGGTCTTCGTCGACTGGCTGTTCTCCGAGCGGCCGGAGCATGGCGGCCGGCCGGAGGCGGCTGTCGGCGGGAGGGCGCCGCTGCGCCGGCGGCGCGGCGCGGCGAAGGCCGCGGCGGGTTGACGGGAAAGACCGCGGCAGTCACCTTCCGCGCGGAAAGAGGATGGCGATGACCGACTGGATGGTGACATTGCGCGAGCAACGCGCGCTGGCCGAGAAGATGTCGGCCGATATTCCGCGCACGCTGGCCGATCCGGAATTGACCTTCGACCTCGCGGTGAAGCTCTACCAAGCCCTGGAGAGCCAGGCCGAGTTCATGAAGCTGCTCGCTCGCAAGCTCGAGCAGGGAGGGTTCGACTTCGATATCGTTTCGGCAGCGGAACGGCTCGAGGAGCGGTTCGCCGATCTCGCCGCCGACGCCGCCGAGCGGACGCGCGAGCTGAGCGGCCGGCGCTAGGCCGGCCCGCCCTGCGGGCGCGTCAGTGCGCGTGGGCGCTCGCGCCGCAGTCGCCGTCGTCGCAGCCGTGCACGCGCCGGGTCGACATCTCCCGCGGACCCGGGAAGTAGTCTGTCTCTTCCCCGGAGAGGCTGAGGGCGCGCATTGCTTCGTCCTTGCGCTCGATCACCTCGACATCGGTGACTCCGATTGCCTCGAGTTGCGGCAGCACGGCGTCCGGGTCGCCGGCCAGAACGACGAGGACCCGGTCGAGCGAAGCGAGTTCGGCCGCCTGCGCGCGGACCGGTTCGAGGGTGAGCGCCGCCATCGCCTCCATGCGGGCGAACAACTGCTCCATCGTGCGCGCCTCGCCGGCAAGCGAGGTCACCGTGTCGAACAACCCGCCGGACGTTTCCGCAACGCTCGCCATCGCCCGCTGGTAGGCGGTCACCGTGCGGTCGAGTTCGCGCTGCTCCACGGGCTGCGTCAGCAGGCTTTCGAAGCCGGTGAAGAACTCGGCGAGCGCCGGGCCGGTGCTGTCGCGCTGGACCGTGGTCTCGATGACCAGCGCCGATCCCTTCGGCTGCGAGTCGAGCATGTGCCCGTAGACGCCGTAGGAGAAGCCCTTCTCCTCGCGGATCACGGAGTTGAGCCGGCTGGTGAAATCGTCGCCGAGCAGGCGCATCACCGCTTCGGACTCGACCTGGCGCGGCTCGTCGAAGCCCGGCGCCGTCCTCGCCACCATGATTGCCGTCTGGCTCGCGCCAGGCTCGGGAACGAGGAGGATGCGCCGGTGGTCCGGGAACCGGGCCGGATTGCGCCCGATCGCGATCACGGCCTCGGCGGGGGACGACCAGTCGCCGAAGGCCTTGTCGAGGCTCGCCGCGACCTCGGCGGCCGGCTGTGGGCCGACGCTGAGGAAGGACACGCCAGCGGGTACGAAGACACGATGGAAGGCGGCGCGGGCATCGTCGAGCGAAATCGCGTCGAGCGCCGCGAAGGACCAGTCGAAGGACGGTTCGCCCTCCGCGGCAGGGAACAGCACGCCCTTGCCTTGCCGATAGGCGACGTCCGGAAGGTCGGCCTCGCGGCGCGCCAGCCAGTCGCGCGTCTCGGCGGTCAGCACCTGCCATTCGGGCGCGTCGAAGCGCGGCCGGCGCACCGCGTCGGCGAACAGCGCGACGCCTCCGTCGAGCGATTCCGGCGGGACGGCGAGCGTCACCATCGTCGCCATGTGTCCGGAATTCGCGCCGACCGTCGCGCCGATGTCCTTGGCGGCGCGGGCGAAGTCGGCATAGCCGCGTTCGCCGGCGCCGCGCGCCGCCATGCCGGCGGCGAGATCGAACAGGCCTTCCTTGCCGGCCGGCGCGTTCGACCACCCGCCCGGCGCGACCGCCGCGACGAATGTGAGCGGCGACCCGGGAAGGGGATAGTGGACGACGCGCATGCCGTTCCCGAGCGTCGCCGTTTCGGCTGCCGGCGCCGTGGCCGGCTTCGCCGCGCGCAGCGCCAGCTTCGGGATGGCGACCACCGGCCGCGGCTGGGCGGTGAAAGCGTCGCCGGCGCCCGTCGAATCGGTGAACAGCGCCGGATAGCCGCCGCGCTGGCCCGGCTTGATGACCAGCGTGCTGACGTCCTCCAGCTTGAGGATGTCGCGAACGGCCGCCGCGACGTCGGCGACCGTCGCTTCGACGATGCGCGGATCGTCGGCGAAGGCGAGTTCCGGCTTGCCGAGCATGTCGGTCATCTGCGCGATCGCGTCGGCGCGGTCCTTGAGCGGCTCGCGCGCGACGCGGACCGCCTGGAGGATGGTGCGGCGGGCGCGCTCGACGTCGGCCGGGTCGAGCGGCGCGGCGGCGAAGGCGGAGAAGGCGGCGCGCAGCTCCTTCTCCATCGTCGCGGCGTCGACGCCGTCCGCGGCCGTCGCCTCGATGTAGAAGCGCCCGGCGAGGTAGCCCGGCTCCCAGGCCGCATAGGCGGCCGTGGCAAGGCCGCCGGCGACGAGGCGGTCGCGCAGCACGCCGTATTCCTGGTTGCCGAGCAGCTCGGCGGCGATCGCCAGCGCGCCGTTCTCTTCTGCCGCGAAGGCCGGGCCGCTGAAGACGAGGCCGATGTCGGGACCGGGAACCCTGTCCTCGGTTTCGATCCTGGCGCGAGTCGGCTCGGTGGCGGCCGGAATCGGCCGCGGCACGTCGGCGCCGCGCGGCACCCGGCCGAACGTGTCGGCGACCAGCGCCCTGGCGTCCGCGACGGCGAAGTTGCCGACGATCACCAGGATGGCGTTGTTGGGCACGTAGTAGGTGTTGAAGAAGCCGCGCACGTCGTCGAGCGAGGCAGCATCGAGGTCGGAAAGCGAACCGAGCACCGTCTTGCTGTAGGGGTGGCCCTTCGGAAAGGCGGCCGTCCAGATCTGCTCCCAGCCGGTGGCGCCGGGCTGGTCGATGACGTTCTGGCGCATCTCGTTCTTGACGACCGAGCGCTGCAGGTCGAGCTCGCGCTGGTCGACCGAACGGGCGAGATTGGCCAGACGGTCGGCCTCGACCGCGAGCAGCGTCGGCAGCGTCGCCGAGACGCCTTCGAGGTAGTAGAGGGTCTTGTCCTCCCAGGTCCACGCATTGGCGTTGGCGCCGATGCCCTCCATGGCCGTGAACAGGCCGGGCCAGGTGTCCGTCCCGGAGAACATCAGGTGCTCGAAGAGGTGGGCGAAGCCCGAGCGGCCCGCCGGTTCGTTGAGCGCGCCGACGCGATAGGAGAGGTTGGTCACCACCTTGCCGACGCGGCTGTCGGGGGCGAGCACGACCTCCAGCCCGTTGTCCAGCGTGTAGCGGGTGATCTGCGGTTCCGCGGCCGAACCCGCCCCGACAAGGGCGCACAGGAAACCCAGTGCGACGACGAAGATCCTCATGGCATGCCTCCCGATCTCGAGCGGAGAGTGGACAATTCGCGCCGCCGCCTCAAGCCCTCTCGGAAACGTATCCGGCGGTCCGCATTGAACCACTGCGGCCGGTCGTATAGTTGCAGTTCACCCCCTGGCGTCGCGGAGATTCGCTGACAATGTCGATCCTGGTTACCGGCGGCGCCGGCTATATCGGCTCGCACACGGCGGTCGAGCTGCTCCAGGCGGGGAGCGACATCGTCATCGTCGACAATTTCGACAACAGCCATCCCGAGGTGCTCGCCCGCATCGAGCAGATCACCGGGCGTCCGGCCGCCTGCGAGCGCGGCGACATCCGCGACCGCGACTTCCTCGAGGCGGTGATGCGCCGCCACGGCTGCACGTCGGTCATCCATTTCGCCGGGCTGAAGGCGGTCGGCGAATCCGGCGAGAAGCCGCTCGTCTACTACGACTGCAACGTCAACGGCACGCTGCGCCTGCTCGAGGCGATGAACGCGGTCGGCGTCAGGAAGCTGGTCTTCAGCTCCTCGGCCACCGTCTACGGCGAGCCGCAGCGACTGCCGATCCCGGAGGATCATCCGCTCTCGGCGACCAACCCCTACGGGCGGACGAAACTGTTCATCGAGGAGATGCTGCGCGACCTCCACGCCAGCGACGCTTCCTGGAGCATCGCCATCCTGCGCTACTTCAATCCGGTCGGCGCCCACGAAAGCGGGCTCATCGGCGAGGATCCGAAGGGCATTCCCAACAATTTGATGCCGATCGTCGCCCAGGTCGCCTCCGGCCGCCGCGAGAGGGTGAGCATCTGGGGCGATGACTATCCGACGCCCGACGGCACCGGCGTGCGCGACTACATCCACGTCGTCGATCTGGCGCAGGGCCATCTGAAGGCGCTCGACCGGCTCGCCGAGCCCGGCTGCTTCGCCGTCAACCTCGGAACGGGGCGCGGCTACAGCGTGATGGAGGTCATCCGCGCCTTCGAGCACGCCTCCAACCGCAAGGTCGAGTACCAGGTCGCGCCGCGCCGGCCGGGCGATGTCGCCGCCTGCTACGCCGATCCGGCGCATGCCGAGGCGTTCCTCGGCTGGAAGGCCACGCACGACCTGCGCGAGATGTGCCGCGACATGTGGAACTGGCAGGCGAAGAACCCCAACGGCTACGTGGAATAGCAGGGGCGGCCGGACTGGCCCCGCGCCGCGGGTTGCCTTTTCAGGCCAAATCCGCCAGAAGGCCGCCTCCCCGGGGCAGCGGCTTCCGGAGGGGAGCAGGTCCGGCGGACCGGCCCCGAACGCGAAAGATCGGACGATGCATCCGAGCGAGGCCGGAGAACGGCCTGCCCCTTCCTGGCGCGACGAGATCGGCGCCACGCTTCTCCTGGCCTGGCCGATGGTTCTCACCAATCTCGCCCAGACGGCCATGACGGCGACCGACGTCCTCGTCATGGGCCGGCTCGGCGCGGACGCGCTCGCGGCCGGCGCGCTCGGATCCAACCTCTATTTCGCCCCGATGATCTTCGGCCTCGGCCTGATGCTCGCCACCTCGCCGATGCTGGCGACCGAACTCGGCCGGCGCCGCCATTCGGTGCGCGACCTGCGCCGCACGGTGCGCCAGGGCCTTTGGGTCGCCGTCTGCGCGGCGCTGCCGATCTGGCTCATCCTGTGGAACACCGAGCCGATCCTGCTCGCCATGGGCCAGCAGCCTGAGCTCGCCGCGCTCGCCGGCACCTATGTGCGCGCCCTGCAGTGGGGCCTCCTGCCGTTCTATGCCTATATCGTCCTGCGCTCCTTCATCTCGGCGCTGGAGAAGCCGCGCTGGGCACTGGTCGTCGCCTTCGGCGCGGTCGTCTTCAACGCGCTGGCCAACTGGGTGCTGGTGTTCGGCAATCTCGGCTTTCCCGCCTTCGGCATCGCCGGCTCGGGCGCGGCGACGGCGCTCGCCAACACGCTGATGTTCGCCGGGCTCGCCGTCGTCGTCGTCACCGACCGCCGCTTCCGCCGCTACCGGCTGTTCGGCCGCTTCTGGCGCGCCGACTGGCCGCGCTTCCGCGCGCTGGTCCGGCTCGGCCTGCCGATCGCCGGCATCCTCGCCTTCGAGGTGACGGTGTTCAACGCAGCCGCCTTCCTGATGGGGCTGATCGACGCCACCGCGCTCGCCGCGCACGCCATCGCGCTGCAGATCGCCTCGATCTCCTTCATGGTGCCGATGGGGCTGAGCCAGGCGGCGACCGTGCGCGTCGGCATCGCCTTCGGCGCCGGCGACGCCGACGCCATCCGCCGGGCGGGCTGGGCCGCCTACGTGCTCGGCATCGGCTTCATGGCGATGACGGCGCTGGTCATGATCACCTGGCCGACGGCGCTGATCGGCGTGTTCATCGACGCGACCGATGCGGCCAACGCCCCGGTCGTGCGGCTCGCCGTCACCTTCCTCGCCTTCGCTGCGCTGTTCCAGATCGCCGACGGCGCCCAGGTCGTCGGCAGCGGCAAGCTGCGCGGCCTCCACGATACGACGATGCCGATGGTCTACGCCGCGATCGGCTACTGGGGCATCGGCATGCCGCTCGGCGCGCTGCTCGCCTTCCGCTACGGCTTCGCCGGCGCCGGCATCTGGACGGGCCTGTCGGTCGGCCTCGCCGTGGTAGCGCTGCTGCTTCTGGCGCGATGGCTCAGGCGCGACCGCATCCTCGCGCGTGCCGCGCGCAGGGGCGCCTTCGTCGTTCGTTGACCCGGGCATTCATCGGCGCGAGCGTTCATTGACTTAGGCGTCGCGCCGCGCCATCGATAGCTGCCGCCGCCGGCGGCGCCAGCCCGCAAGACCAGCCATGCCCGCGCCCGCCGTCGTCATCGATCTCGACATCATCGCCGCCAACACGCGGCGCGTCGTCGAACGCGTCGGCCCCTCCGGCACCAGCGTCTATGGTGTCGTCAAGGGCGCCTGCGGCTCGCCGGCGGTCGCCCGCGCCATGCTGCGCGCCGGGGTGTCCGGCCTCGCCGATTCGCGCATCGACAACATCCAGCGCCTGCGCAACGCCGGCATCACCTCGCCGGTGATGATGCTGCGCATCCCCTCCGTCACCGAGGCGCCGGATGTCGTCCGCCTCTGCGACGTCAGCCTGAACTCCGAGGCCGCAGTGCTCGACGCGCTGGCCGAGGCGGCCGAGGCCGAGGGCCGCGTCCACGACGTCGTGCTGATGCTGGAGATGGGCGACCGCCGCGAGGGCGTGTCGCCGGAGGAACTGATCCCGCTCGCCGCTATCGCGATGCGCGAACCGTCGCTGCGGCTCGCCGGCATCGGCGCCAACTTCATGTGCGCCAGCGGCGTCCTGCCGACCATCGAGAAGCTTGAAAGCCTGGCAAGGCTCGCCGACGAGGTCGAGCAGCGCTTCGGCGTCGCGCTGGAATATGTTTCCGGCGGCAATTCCTCCAACCTGGCGCTGATGGAGATGGACGGCGTCGACCTGCCCGCCCGCATCAACAATTTGAGGATCGGTTCCGCCATCCTGCGCGGCGAGAACAGCATCACCGGCGGCACGCTCGCGGGCTACGACGACGGCGCCTTCACGCTCGAAGCGGAACTGGTCGAGATCAAGACCAAGCACTCGCTGCCCGACGGCGAGACCGGACCCGATGCCTTCGGCAACCGCCTGGTCTTCGCCGACCGCGGCGCGCGGCTGCGCGGCATCGTCAATCTCGGCCGAGCCGACATCCGGCCCGAGGGCCTGCGTCCCCGCCATCGCGGTGTCGAGGTGGTGACCGCCTCCAGCGACCACCTGATCCTCGACATCACCGAGGCGAAGACCTTCGCCGTCGGCGACGGCATGCGCTTCGAGATGGATTATGGAGCGCTCCTCCAGTCGATGCTGTCGCCCTACATCGACAAGACGCTGGCCGGGCGCGAGGCGATCGCGCCGCGGCCGACCGCGCTGCGCCTGATCGCGCCCGCCGGCATCCACGAACGCCGGGAGACCCGCGACTTCCTCGCCCAGGCCGTCGAGCTCGGCCTCGAGCTGCGCCGCGACGGCGTGCCCGAGGCCGCCGACCTGCCGCTGTGGGTCGTGCCCGGCCGCGACGGCATCCACGCGCTCCTCGCCATCGCCGACGACGAGGCGGTGGAGGACGGGCTCCTGTGGGTCGATTCGGAACCGGGCGACATCGGCGAAGCCCGCGATCCGGAGACCACGGCGCTGTTCGGCATACGCCGCGCCAGCCGCGAGCAGGCGCGCATCATCGAGGAGCGCGGCATCCTGGCGTTGACCATGGAGGACGTCGACCTGATCGGCATCCGCGAGTCGGCGCGCAAGGCGATCGAGCGGGTCACCGCCACGACCGACGGCTTCGCGCTGGTGCTCAACGGAACGGCGGCGCGCGGCATGGGCGAGGATCCGCAGGAGGCAGGCCTCAGCTATCGCGAGTGCTCGGCGCTGATGGAGCGCGTCGCCGCCAGCCGCGAACTGCGCGCCATCGTGCTCTCGGGTCTCGGCGGCGACCCCGACCCGCGCCACCTCCAGGCGGCCTACGGCTACCTGATCAGCGCGCTGGGCAAGCGCATCCTCGGCAGTTCGGAATAGCGTCTTTCAGACGATGCGGCCGACGGCCATGTCGGCCGCCGTGCGGATCGCCTCGATGTTCTTGCGGTAGGCCTCGACGCCGTCGCCGCGGAACACCGCCGAGCCTGCGACCAGCACGTCGGCGCCGGCGGCGGCGAGCTGCGGCGCGGTCTCGGACGTGACGCCGCCGTCGATCTCGATGTGGATCGGCCGCGTGCCGATCATCGCCTTGACCCGGCGCACCTTCTCCACGACCGCGGGTATGAACGCCTGACCGCCGAAGCCCGGATTGACGGTCATCAGCAGCACCAGGTCGAGCCGGTCGAGCACGTATTCGATGACGTTCTCCGGCGTTCCGGGGTTCAGCGAAACGCCCGCCTTCTTGCCGAGCGCGCGGATCGCCTGCAGCGAGCGGTCGAGATGCGGCCCGGCCTCCGCGTGCACCGTGATGATGTCGCAGCCGGCGTCGGCGAAGGCCGCGAGGTAGGAATCGGCCGGGGCGATCATCAGGTGGCAGTCGAAAACCTTTGCGGTCCGGTTGCGGATCGCCTTGATCACCGGCGGGCCGAAAGTGATGTTGGGGACGAAATGGCCGTCCATCACGTCGAGATGGATCCAGTCGGCGCCGGCCCTGTCGATGGCCTCGACCTCGTCGCCGAGGCGCGAGAAATCGGAGGCGAGCACCGAAGGCGCGATCAGGGTCTTTCCGCTCATCGATCGATCCATGGAAGGCATTGGCGTTGCGCAGCCCCTACGCGACGCCGGTCCGATTGTCGATAGGGGGCCCGGCAGCGTGCGGCCCGGCGGCAAGCCCGTGGCCCAGCGCCGCGACGAGGCAGGCCCTACCCGGAACCGGGCGAACCGCGACTATTCCGCGACCCTCCGACCCGAGCCCCCCCGATGCACAACCGGTCTCTCGCAGCGATTGGCTATCTCTGCCTGGGCATTCTGGTCTTTTCGCTGCAGGATCTCATCCTGAAGGACCTCTCGGGCACCTATCCCGTCACCCAGGCGATGACGATCCGCTCCGTCGTGGCGCTGCCGATCCTGCTCGTCCTGGTACGCGCCGGCGGCTTCGCCCTGCGGTCGCGGAACCTCGGCCTGCTCATGCTGCGCGCGGCAATGTCGTTCGGCGCCTATCTCTCCTACTACATGGCGCTCGCCGCGCTGCCGATGGCCGACGTCGTCGCCCTGTTCTTCATCGGCCCGCTCTATATCACCGCGCTCGGCATTCTGGTTCTCGGCGAGCGTCCCCACCGTTCCACCTTCGCCGCCCTGTTCATCGGCATCATCGGCGTCGTCGTCACCCTTCGGCCGGGCTCGGGCCTTTTCGAATGGGCGTCGCTGCTGTCGCTGCTCGCCGCAGTGCTCTACGGCTCGGCGCAGATCGTGGCGCGCAAGATGGGCGTCGGCGAAGGCGCGGCGGTGATGACCTTCTACCAGAATGCGGCCTTCCTCATCGGGGCGCCGACGCTGGCCTTCCTTTTCGGCGGCGATGCCGCGAGCGGGCTGCACCCCAGTGTCGCCTTCCTGACGCGGCCGTGGGCGTGGCCGCCGACCGTCGACCTGGCGCTGATGGCGGCATGCGGCGTCATCGCCGCGGCGGGCATGACCCTGCTCTCCCAGGCCTATCGCCTGGCGCCCGCCGGCAACCTCTCGGTGTTCGAATACAGCGCCATCCTCTGGGCCCCGCTTTGGGGTTTCCTGTTCTTCGACGAGGTGCCGCGCATCACCACGGTCGTCGGCGCCGTGCTGATCTGCGGCGCCGGCCTGTTCGCGCTGCGCTCTGCCGAGCGGCGCCAGGACGGCTGAGCCGGGCCGTCCCGGCGCCCGGTCAGAGCTTCGGCCGCGCCGCCTTCGTGTCGTACCAGCCGCCGACCGCCGTCTCGTAGGCCATGCCGGCGCGGAAGACGTCCTCGTCGCAATAGGTGCGGCCGACGATCTGGATGCCGGTCGGTACGCCGTTCTTCGCGAAACCGGACGGCACCGACAGCACAGGGCAGCGGCTCATCGTGTTGAACGGCGTCGTCATCACCCAGCCGAGCGACGGATTGACGATCCTGTCGTTGATCCTGACCTCGTCCTTCGACTGGTCGTGGTCGGCCGGCACCGCCGGCAGCGCCGTGGTCGGGCAGATGAGCACGTCGTACTTCTCCAGCAGCGGCCCGAGCGTCGAATACATGCGCCCGGCGACCTCGAGGCTGTGGACGAAGTCGGTCGCCTTCGAATCCTGCCCGAGCTCGGCGAAATGCCGCGCATAGGTCGTCATCTGGTCGCCGTGCTCGGCCAACAGCTTGGCCAGCGACGCGCCGAACAGGTGGTTGAGGTAGGTCATCGCCGCTTCGAGGATCTCCGGCCCCCAGCCGAGGTCGACTTCCTCGACCGTTGCGCCGAGCGAGCGGAACACGTCGAGCGCCTTCTTGGTGTTCTTCACCACCTGCGGGTCGACCTCGAAGGCGCCGAGGTCCATCGAATAGGCGATCTTCCAGCCCTTGATCGGCCGGTACTTCGCCGGCAGCGTCAGCTTCGGCCTGAGCGTCGAGATGTCGTACGGGCTCGGCCCGCTCATCACGTTCTGCAACAGGATCGCGTCTCCGACCGTTCGCGCCAGCGGGCCCGTGTGGCAGTAGAAGTCGAGGTTGAACGGCGGGTCGTCGGGGTTGCGGCCGTAGGGCGGCTTGTAGCCGACGACGCCGCAGGCCGATGCCGGGATGCGGATCGAGCCGCCGATGTCGGAGCCGGTGCAGATCGCCGAGGTTCCCGACGCCAGCGACGCCGCGGAGCCGCCCGACGAGCCGCCCGGCGTGAAGTCGCGGTTCCACGGATTGCGGGTCACGCCCCACAGCCGCGACCAGGTGTAGGCGGCGCACGAGAACTCCGGCGTCGCCGTGCGCGCATGCACGATGCCGCCGGCCTTCATGACGCGCTCGTTCATCGTCGAGGTGTGCTCGGCGACGAAATCCTTGAGGATCAGCGAGCCGCCCGAGGTCGGCTTGCCCTTGATGTAGCTCTCGTCCTTGATGCCGACGGGCAGGCCTTCCAGCGCGCCGGTCTTCTTGCCCTTGGCGTATCTCGCCTCCGCCTTGCGCGCGGCGTCGAGCGCCTCGTCGTAGTGGGTGTAGGTGAAGGCGTTGACCTTGTCCTTCGTCTTCTCGGCGCGGGCGATCACCGCCTGCATCAGTTCGACCGGCGACAGCTTCTTCTTTCGGAACAGCTCCAGCGCCTTCGATGCAGGCATGTAGCAGAGGTCGAGATCGGTCATTTCAGTACTCCGGCAATGGCATGGCACGCCTTCAGCGCGGCGGCCGAATAGTCGAGATTGTAGAAGTCGGGCCAGCTGGACAGCTTGACGGCGACGATGCGCCTGGCGAAGTCGATCCAGATCAGCTGACCGAAGACGCCGCGGCAAATCAGGTTCCTCGAGCGCGGATCCTCGATCCAGAACTGGTTGTGGTAGGCGCCTTCAGGGATCGGCGCGCCGAAGCCCGGCCGGTGCACGCCGCTTCGCGTCGTCTCGATCCACGCCGCGGGCACGATGCCGGCGCCACCGTCGAGGATCATCTGGCCGAAGCGGGCGTAGTCGCGCAGCGTCGCGTTGAAGCCGCCGTCCGCCAGCGCATAGCCGGCCGGGTCGACCGTGTAGCAGGCGCTCTCCTCGACGCCGAGCTTCTGCCACAGCTCCTCGGAGACGAGCTGGGCCAGCCGCCGGCCGGAGACCCGCTCCATGGCGAAGGCGAGCACGTCGGTTTCGATCGAGCGGTATTCGAAGGCCTCGCCGTGCGGCCGCGTCGCCTCCTTCAGCGACATGATCAGTTCCCACACGTGCCCGGGCCAGGGGAAATCCGGATCGCTGTCCGGCAGCGGCGGGTTCCAGCCGGCGGCGACATCGAGCCTTCCCATCTCGGAATAGGGGTTCTCGTAGGTCTCGTCGAACAGGACCCCGGTGGTCATGTCGAGCAAATGCTGCACCGTCGCGCCGCGATAGGCGGTCGCCCCGAGCTCCGGCAGGTAGTGGGTAACGGGTTGCGCGGGATCGAGCAGGCCGCGATCGACGAGGATGCCCGCGACGGCGCCGACCACCGACTTGCCGACCGACTGCGACAGGTGCAGCGTCCGCTCGTCCATTCCGTTGAGATAGCGCTCGTAGGCGACGGCGCCGTCCTTCAGGACGATGAAGCCGTCGGTGTAGGTTTCGTCGAGGAGGCCGGCGAGCGTGGTCGGCCGTCCGGCGCTGTCGGTCACGGGGAGCCCATCGAGATCGCGTTCCGCGCGGGGCAACGGCCGCACCGGCGCGGTCCCCCGCCAGACTTCGGCGGTGGGAAGGACCTCGCGGACATGCTGGAAGGACCAGCGGTTGCGCGGCGCGCGGTCCCAGTGGAAGCGCGGCGGGACAGGCCCTGCCGGCGGCCCCGGCCGCGACGGCGCGGCCGGATCGATGTCGGTTGCCATGATGCGGATGATCCGGGAAGGGTCGACGGCCCGCGGCTTTGCCCGGGCCGTCGCGTTCGTTCGGCTTACTTCTGGATCTCGGTCCAGATCTTCGTGTAGATCTCCTGCACCTCGGGCGCGCAGGTCAGCATGAACTGGCCCTTGTCGGCGAGTTCGGCCGGCGGCACGATCTCCGGCGCCGTCGTCATCTCGGCCGGCATGAACTTCTCCGAGCCGGCGATGCCGTTGGCGTATTTGGCGAAGCCGGAGATCATCGCGGCGTTCTCCGGGTCCATGATGAAGTTCAGGAACAGCTTGGCATTGTCGACGTTCTTGGCGTCCTTGAGGATGGCGGCGTTGTCCATCCAGATCGGATAGCCGTCCTTCGGATAGCCGTAGTGGATCGATGCCTTCTCCAGGCGCATGCGCATCGAGGCGCCGTTCCAGTTGACCGTTGCGGCGTAGTCGCCCTTGGCCATGGCTTCGATGTTGCCGTAGTTCATCGAGATCCACTTGGTCTTGGCCTCGACCAGCTTGTCGCGGACCTTCTTCAGCACTTCGAGATCGCCGGTGCAGGGCTCGCCGCCCATGTACTTGATGGCCAGGTGCATGATGTCGGCCATTTCCGGCACGACGTTGATCTTGCCGGCGAGCTCGGCCGGCGGGTCGAGGAAGATTGCGGCGGTGTTGATGTCGCCCGAGTAGACGCTCGTGTCCACCGACACGCCGGTCGTGCCCCACTGCCACGGAACGGTGTATTTGCGACCCGGATCGAAGGGCACGTCGACCCACTTCGGATCCACGTTCTTGAAATTCTCCATCTGGTTCGGATTCGATTCGAGCAGCAGGCCCTCGCTGATCCAGATCGGAACGTAGGACGCCGACGGGACGACGATGTCGTAGCCGTGGCCGCCCTGGCGGATCTTGCCGATCGCAGTGTCGTTGGAATCGTAGTCCGTGACGGTGACCTTGACCTTGTAGGTCTCCTCGAACTTCTTGATCATCTCCGGGGCCGTGTAGTTGCCCCAGTTGAAGATGTTGAGCTCGCCGTCGGCCCTCGCGAGGCCGGTCGTGGCGAGCAGCGCGGCGCTGATCGCCGCTATCGTCGTTGAACGTTTCATGGTTGCTTCCTTTCCCTTCTGGATTGTCATGTTCTGCGGCGGCTGATGAAGAAGAAGACGGTCACGATCAGGATCGAGATCGCCAGGAACACGGTCGAGATGGCATTCATCTCCGGCGTGACCACGCGCCTCAGCTGCCCCAGCATGTAGGTCGGCAGCGTATCCTGCCCGCCCGACTTGACGAACTCGGTGATCACCACGTCGTCGAGCGAGATGACGAAGGCGAGCATCAACCCGGCGATGATGCCGGGCCACAGCAGCGGCAGCGTCACGCGCGTGAACACTTTCCACGGCTTGGCATAGAGGTCGGCGGCCGCCGTCTCCAGCGTCAGGTCCATGCTCTCCAGACGCGCGCGGATCGGCAGGTAGGCGAAGGGGATGCAGAACGCCGTGTGCGCGGCGATCAGGTAGCCGAGGCCGGAATAGCCGGTCGCCACCTTGACGCGGGCGAAGACGATCAGCAGCGCCACCGCCGTGACGATCTCCGGGATCATCAGCGGCTGGTTGATGAAGGCATATTTGAAGGTGAGGCCGCGGTAGGGCTTGGTCCGCGTGGTGGCCAGCGCCGCCATGGTCGCCGCGACCGTCGCGATCAGCGCGGCGACGGAGGCGATACGCACCGAGCGGATGGAAGCGTCGACGACCTTGTCGTTGTTCCACGCCGCGTGGAACCAGCGCAGCGAGAAGCCCTTCCAGATCGCCACCGAGTTGCCCTCGTTGAAGGCGTAGACGACCAGCGTGAAGATCGGGATGTAGAGCAGCGCGATGCAGATCATCGCGATCGTGGCGAAGCCGGGCTGGCGCTTGATGGCGAAGGTCCTAGCCATTGCGGCGCTCCGGCGCGGCGACATAGCGCACGTAGAAGAGCAGCGCGACGGTGACGATGACGGTCAGCGTCAGGGCCAGTGCCGCCCCGAGCGGCCAGTTGCGGCCGGCGCCGAACTGCAGCTCGATCAGGTTGCCGAGCATCATCTGCTTGCCGCCGCCAAGCACGCGCGGTGTCACATAGGCGCCGAGCGAGGGGATGAAGACCAGGATCGAACCGGCGATGACGCCCGGCTTGACCAGCGGGATGACGATGCGGGTCAGCACCTTGAACCGCGTCGCGTAGAGGTCGTATCCCGCCTCGACCAGGCGGAAGTCGAGCTTCTCCATCGAAGCGTAGAGCGGCAGCACCATCAGCGGCAGGTAGACGTAGATCATGCCGAGCGCGATCGCCCAGTCCGTGTAGAGGATCTGCACCGGCGCCGAGACGATGCCCGACCAGACGAGGAAGGAGTTGAGCAGGCCTTCGTTGCGGATCACCTCCTGCACGGCGAAGGTGCGGATCAGGAGGTTCGTCCAAAACGGGATGGTGATCAGGAAAAGCCACAGCGCCTGCGTCTTCTCCGAGCGCGTGGCGATGAAGTAGGCGGTGGGGAAACCGAAGATGAGCGTCAGGATGGTCGTCGCGAAGGACAGCCACACCGAGCGCAGGAAGATCGACAGGTGCGCGTCGGCGATGCCGAGCGTACCCTCGAAGATGTCGCGCTGCAGGAACACGCCAACCCAGGCGCCGGTCGAGAACTCCCACTTCACGTCGCCGTAAGGCCCAGGCGTGAGGAAGGAATAGAGAACGACGACCAGCAGGGGGCCGATGCCGGCGAGGAAGATGATCGCTATCGCCGGCGTGGTCAGCAGCCAGCGATTGCGGATGTCGTCGCGCTCGGCTTTTTCAGCGATTTCCGCCGCGCTCGCCATGGTCAATCCTTCAGGACCTGGGCGGCGTCTTCGCCGATGGCGACACCGATACGGTCGCCGCGAGCGAATCCGGCGTCGCCGCTGCGCGAGTTCTGCTGGCGCACGATGAACTCGCCTCCCGTGTCGGGCCGTACGTGGAAATGCGTATCGGTGCCGAAATAGACGACGTTCTCGAGTATGCCTGTCACGGCGCCGCCCTCGCGAACCAGCCGCGCCTGCTCGGGGCGGACGACGACCGTGACGCGATCCTTCGGCTGGAATCCCTCGGGCAGCGTCGCCGCGAGTTCGGCGCCCGACGCCAGGCGCACCGTGGCGCGGCCGCTTGCCGACGAGACGATCGCGGCGTCGAGGAAGTTCGATTCGCCGATGAAGTCGGCGACGAAGCGTTCGGCCGGCCGGTCGTAGATGTCACGCGGCGAGCCGACCTGAAGGATCTTGCCGGCCGACATCACCGCGATGCGATCCGACATCGTCAGGGCTTCTTCCTGGTCGTGGGTGACGAAGATGAAGGTGATGCCGGTCTCGTGCTGCAGGCGCTTCAGCTCGATCTGCATCTCCTTGCGCAGCTTGTAGTCGAGCGCCGACAGCGGTTCGTCGAGCAGCAGCACCTTCGGCTGCGGGGCGAGCGCGCGGGCGAGCGCCACGCGCTGCTGCTGGCCGCCGGAGATCTGGCTGGTCCTGCGGTCGCGCAGCGCTTCCATCTTCACCAGCTTCAGCATCGCGGCGACGCGCGCCTCGATCTCCGCCTTCGGCTTGCCGAGCATTTCGAGGCCGAAGGCGATGTTTCCCGCGACCGTCATGTGCGGAAACAGCGCGTAGGACTGGAACACCGTGTTGACGGGGCGCTTGTAGGGGGGCAGCAGCGCAATGTCGTCGCCGTGCAGAAGGATCTGCCCGTTGGTCGGGAAGTCGAAGCCTGCGATGAGCCTGAGAAGAGTCGTCTTGCCGCAGCCCGATGGTCCGAGCAACGTGAAGAACTCGTTCTCGCGAATCGACACCGAGACGTCGTCGAGAGCCGCGACCTGGGACTCCCCCGTTCCGAAAATCTTGCTTACGCCACGGACTTCAATTGCATTCCGATCCGGTCTCTCCGGCACGATTACGCCTCACTGTCTGCCCGCTCTTGACGGCGAGATCTGTTCCCCGTTCGAATGTGATCACATGGCCGGTAGGTTGGCAACCGCCAAGTTGAATCGCAATTCAATATCGACTGCCCGTGCAATCGCCGTGCCACTTCAGGCCTGGTAGGTCACCTTGCCGCCGCAGATCGTCGTCACCGGCCTGACCGTATGCAGGTCCAGCGGGTCCGTCTTCTCGACGTCCGCCGAAAGGATAACGAGATCAGCGAGATAGCCTTTGCGCAGGCGGCCCTTCCGGTGCTCCATGAATTCGGCGTAGGCGCCCTCGACCGTATAGCCGGCGATCGCCTCGTGCAGCGTGAAGCTGTGGTCCGGGTCGCCGTCTGCCCAAGGCTTGCGCACAATCGCCGCCTGAATGCCCGCGATCGGGTCGATCGGCGACACCGGCCAGTCGGAAGCGAAGACCACGTGGGCGCCCGCGTTCTTGATCGTGCGCCAGGCATAGGACAGCGGCCAGCGCTTCCTGCCGATGCGCGAGACGGTCGGCTCGAGCGGCAAGCCCATCGAGCCGGGCGGATGGGGAGGCTGCATCGAGGCGATGACGCCGAGCGAGGCCAGCCGCGGAATGTCCTTCTCGGTGATCACCTCGATATGCTCGATGCGGTGCCGGCTGTCGCGGCGGCCGTTTGCCTTCATCGCCGCCTCGTAGCCGTCGAGCACGGAGCGCACGGCGCCGTCGCCGATGGCGTGAACGGCGATCTGCAGGCCTCTGCGGTCGGCCTCGGTGGCGACGGCGTCGAAATGCTCCTGGGTGAACAGCGGCTCTCCGACCCAGTCGGTTCGGTCGGCATAGGGCTCGACCATGACCGCGGTCCACGAATCGAGCACGCCGTCCATGAACACCTTGACCATGCCCGAGGAGATCCACTCGCTGTCGTAGCGCTCGGCCATCAGCGACGCCTTGGCGAGCATCTCCGGCTTCATGAAGTTCTTGTAGTGGAACGGGATCTGGGTCCGGCAGAGCAGATTGCCCTCGGCCTCGATCTCGGAGAGCAGCTCGAGCTGGTGCAGGTTGCCGTCCATGTTCTGGATCGACGTGATGCCGTGGCGGGCGCACCATTCGAGGCCGCGGCGCATGATGGCGCGGTCGGACGCCTGCTGTTCCGGCGTCGGCTTCGGGTCCGGCTCGCCGCCGGTCGACAGGCCGAGGCGGACACGGTCCTCGCCGGCGAGCGCGATCAGCGGCCCGAACGCCTCGCCCTCGCGCAGCTCGCCCTCGGCGAGCCCGTCGGCGCCCATGACGATCTCGTTGCCGGGCCCGAGCTGGCGGCCATGCAGCAGCCCGGCCATCTCCAGCGCCCTGGTGTTCGCCCACATCGTATGATGGTCGGGTGCCGCCATGACGAACGGCCGGTCGGGAATGATGCGGTCGAGATGGTGGCGGGTGACCCGTTCGGCGGCGGAAAGGATCGTATAGTCGGCGCCCTGCGCCTGCAGGATCGCCTGCTCGGGGCGATCTGCGGCATAGGCGCGCACCGCAGCGCCGAGCGCGTCGAGGCCATGCACGCCCATGAGCTGGAGATGATCGAGTTCGGCGGCGCCGGCGAAGAGGTGCATGTGCGCCTCGACGAAGCCGGGAACGACCGAAGCGCCGCCCGCGTCGATGACCCGGGTGCCCGGACCCTTCAGGTCGCGGATCGCCGCGTGATCGCCGACCGCGGCGATTTCCCCGTTCTTCAGCGCGATCGCCTCGGCGCGTGGCGTATCGGGATCCATCGTCAGGATGCTGGCGTTCTCGACGATCAGATCCGCGTGCGGCATGGCGTTTCCCCGGTTGGTCGTCCAAGGCTATGCCGGGAGATCGCCTCCGGCAAGCCGCGTGGCCCGCTCCGGCGACCGCTCTGCCCCCTTGGCGGCTTCGGAACTGTCTGTCAGAAAACCCGCCGGTCAACGAGCCACGACAACCGGGAACAGCGAGCCAGCAGACGATGAAGACGGTCTTTTCTCCCCTCCATGCGGGCCATTCGGGACAGATGGAACTGGTCGCCGGCGCCATCGTGCCCGGTTTCGAGATGCCGTCGCGGGCGGAGATCATCAAGGCGCGTGTCGAGGCGGTGAACCTCGGCCCGATCGAGGAGCCGAAGCCCCACGACATGGCGGCGGCCAAGCGCGTCCACACGTCAGACTACATCGACTTCCTGCCGACGGTGTGGCCCGCCTGGGAAGCTTCCGGGCGCGGCGGCTCGGCGCTGCCCTTCACCTGGCCGACGCGCGGCCTGCGCGGCGATGTCGTGCCCGACGCGATCGAGGCGAAGCTCGGCTACTACTCCTTCGACGCCGGCGCGCCCTTCGTGAAGGGCACCTGGGCGGCGATCAAATCGTCCTACGAGACGGCGCTGACCGCCGCCGCGCTGGTGAAGGGTGGCCAGCGCGCCGCCTTCGCGCTCTGCCGCCCGCCCGGCCATCATGCTGGCGCCGCCTTCATGGGCGGCTACTGCTTCATCAACAACGCCGCGGTCGCCGCGCAGTGGTTCCGCGACCAGGGTGCGGCGCGCGTCTCCATCCTCGACGTCGACTACCACCACGGCAACGGTACCCAGGAGATCTTCTATTCGCGCGCCGACGTCCAGGTGCTCAACCTGCACGGCGACCCGATGACCGAGTACCCGTTCTTCCTCGGCCATGCCGACGAGACCGGCGCCGGCGCCGGCGAAGGCTACAACGTCAACTACCCGATGCCTTTCGGCACCGCCTGGCCACAATGGAGCGCCGCCCTCGAGGATGCCTGCACGAAGCTCGCGGCCTATGCGCCCGACGTCGTCGTCGTCTCGCTCGGCGTCGATACGTTCGAGAACGACCCGATCAGCCACTTCAAGCTCGTCAGCGAGGACTATCCGAAGATCGGCGCGCGCATAGCGAAGCTCGGCCTGCCGACGCTGTTCGTCATGGAGGGCGGCTATGCGGTCGACGAGATCGGCGTCAACGCGGTCGGCGTGCTGACCGGTTTCGAGGGGGCCTGAGATGGCGGGACCGGAGCTGAACGAGGTCACGCTCGGGGTCGTCCAGTTCGCCTGCAGTGACGACGCTGGCGAGAACCTCGCCACCGCGTCGCGGCTGGTGCGCGAGGCGGCGAAGCGCGGCGCCAACGTCGTGCTGGTCCAGGAACTGTTCGAAGGGCACTACTTCTGCCAGGAGCAGGCGGCCGTGCACTTTGCCCGGGCGAAGCCGCTGGACGACGCGCACCCCACGCTTTCCGCCATGCGCGCGCTGGCCGCCGAGCTCGGCGTGGTCATCCCGGTCTCGCTGTTCGAGCGGCGCAACCAGGCCTACTACAACTCGGTCGTCATGGTGGACGACCGGGGCAAGGCGCTGGGCGTCTACCGCAAGTCGCACATCCCCGACGGACTGGGCTACGAGGAGAAGTTTTACTTCAATCCGGGCGATACGGGCTTCAAGGTCTGGCAGACGCGGTTCGGCATGATCGGCGTCGGCATCTGCTGGGACCAGTGGTTCCCGGAAGCCGCACGCGCCATGGCCCTGACGGGAGCCGAGTTCCTGCTCTACCCGACGGCGATCGGATCGGAGCCGGGACGGCCGGACTTCGATTCGATGGAGCACTGGCGCATCACCATGCGCGGCCACGCCGGCGCCAACCTGATGCCGGTGGCCGCCGCCAACCGCGTCGGCACGGAGCATGTCGCCGGCCGCGAGCAGACCTATTACGGCTCCTCCTTCATCGCCGGGCCGACGGGCGTGCTCGTCGCCGCAGCGGAACGGACAGGGGAGGCAGTGCTCACCGCCGCGTTCGACCGGGCGCGGATGCGCGCCGACCGCGCGGCCTGGGGTCTCTTCCGCGACCGGCGGCCCGAACTCTACGGGGCGCTGGCGACGGCCGACGGCGGCGCGGCGGACTGAACGCCCGAACCGCCCGGGGCGAGACAAAACAGCGCCTTTGCCTTCGCGGCAAAACCGACTATGAAGCGCGGAAAGCCCGCGCACCGATCCGATTCCGGAGCACATCATGACCGAGATCCTCGAGACGCCCAAGCTCGTTACCGTGTTCGGCGGGTCGGGCTTCATCGGCCGTCATCTCGTGCGGGCGCTGGCCAAGCGCGGCTACCGCATCCGCGTCGCCTGCCGCCGGCCCGATCTCGCCGGCCATCTGCAGCCGCTCGGCAATGTCGGCCAGATCCAGGCGATCCAGGCCAACCTGCGCGTGCGCTGGTCGGTCGACCGCGCCGTCGAAGGCGCCGACCAGGTCGTCAACCTCGTCGGCATCCTGCACGAGAGCGGCCGGCAGAGCTTCGCCGCGGTCCAGGAATTCGGCGCCCGCGCCGTCGCCGAGGCCGCCCGCGGCGCGGGCGCCGGACTGACCCATCTGTCGGCGATCGGCGCCGACGCCCGGTCGCAGTCGCTCTACGCCCAGACCAAGGCGCGCGGGGAAAAGGCTGCGCTCGACACGCTCAAGGACGCGACGATCATCCGGCCGTCGATCGTGTTCGGCCCGGAGGACGAGTTCTTCAACCGCTTCGCCAACATGGCCCGATATTCGCCGGTGCTGCCGCTTATCGGCGGCGGCACGACGCGCTTCCAGCCGGTCTATGTCGGCGACGTCGCCGAGGCGATCGCCCGGACGGTCGACGGTGCCGTCGCGCGCGGTGGCGTCTACGAACTGGGCGGACCGAGGATCATGACCTTCCGCGAATGCCTCGAGGAAATGCTCGAGGTCATCGACCGCAAGCGCATCCTCGCGCCGGTGCCGTGGTGGTTGGCGAGGATGAAGGCGAGCGTGCTCGGCCTCCTGCCCAACCCGCTGCTGACCACGGACCAGGTGAAGCTGCTCGAGACCGACAACGTCGTCTCCGAGGAAGCCGAAAAGGCCGGTCGCACGCTGGCCGCCTTCGGCATCCAGCCGCAGACGACGACGGCGATCCTGCCGACCTATCTGTGGCGCTACCGCGCCGCCGGGCAGTTCACCCACAGGACCGAAGCCTGATCCGACTCCGCCGGGCGGCGGCCGTTCCGGTCAGCCCCAGACGAGCAGCGCGACCATTCCGGCGCCGCCGACGACGAGCCGCCACCAGCCGAACAGCGCGTAGCCGTGGCGCGACACGTAGTCGAGCAGGAAGCGCACGACGATGACTGCCGCGAAAAAGGCGGCGACGAAGCCCGCGGCGATGATCGGCAGGTCCGCCGCCGAGAGGATGTCGCGGTTCTTGTAGAGGTCGTAGGCGAAGGCACCGGCCATGGTCGGCATCGCCAGGAAGAACGAGAATTCCGCCGCCGAACGCTTGTCGGCACCCATCAGCAGCGCACCGACGATGGTCGAGCCCGAGCGCGACGTGCCGGGAATCATCGCCAGGCACTGGAAAAGCCCGATGCCCAGGCAGACCGGCAGCGGGAAATCCATGACGTCGCGGTAGCGCGGCGTGAACGTGGCGCGGTCGACGACGAGCAGGATCACGCCGCCGACGATCAGCGTCACGCAGATCAGCATCGGCGTCTCGAACAGCACCGTCTTGATGAAGGAGTGCGCGAGCGCGCCGATGACCGCCGCCGGCAGGAAGGCGATCACGATTCCCGCAACGAAGCGGCGCGTGCGCGCGTCGCGCGGCAGGTCGACCAGCAGTTTCCACAGCCGGCCGAAATAGACGCTGAGGATGGCGAGGATGGCGCCCAGCTGGATCAGGACCTCGAAGGCGCGCCCGGTCGAGCGGAAGCCGAGGAAATGTCCGGCGAGCAGGATGTGTCCCGTCGACGACACCGGGATGAACTCCGTCAGCCCTTCGAGAATGCCGAGAAGGAGGGCTTCAACGATCGTCTGCTGTTCCATCGTCCGTTCCGGCCGGCGCGTCGGCCGGCCCCTTGCTTGTCATGGCGTCGAAGTACCCCTATAGGTCGAGGCCCGCGAAGGCCCGCTGAATCGGGCGGCCAAGACTTACGGGCGCGCACCTGGATTGACCAGTGCCCCTCCCGACGATTGCTGGACCATGCTGACGCTTTTCCACCACCCCCTGTTCGCATCATGCCGCTTCGTCCGACTGGCCTTTGGCGAGTACGGCGAGGAACTCGCACTGATCGAGGAGAAGCCCTGGACCCGGCGCAAGGAGTTCCTGACGCTGAACCCGGCGGGAACGCTGCCGGTGCTGCTGGCGGAAGGCGACGTACCGGTCGTCGGCGCCGCCGTCATCGCCGAGTATCTCGACGAGACGCGCGGTGCGCTGAAGCGCGACCGGCGGCTGCTCGCCGAGAACCCGATCGACCGCGCCGAAATCCGGCGCCTCGTCGAATGGTACCTGGTCAAGGCGGAGGGCGAGGTGACCCGCCATCTCGTGCGCGAGCGCGCGCTGAAGCCGCTGATGCCGAGCGCCCAGGGCGGCGGTTCGCCCGATTCGGCCGCCATCCGCGCCGCCCGCGCCAACATCCGCCAGCACATGAAATACACCAACTGGCTGGCCGGTACGCGCAACTACCTGTCGGGTCCGCGCATCACCTATGCCGACCTCGCCGCCGGTGCGACGCTGTCGGTGCTCGACTACCTCGGCGAAGTCCGCTGGTCGGAGTATCCGGCGGCGCGCGAATGGTATGCGCGCGTCAAGTCGAGGCCGTCCTTCAGGCCGCTGCTTGCCGATCGCGTGCGCGGCGTCTCACCGGCTGCGAACTATGCGGACCTCGACTTCTGAGAAGGCCGCCGGCCGCCCCGACCTGCGCGCCATGATCCGCGGCGAGGCGGCGAGGCTGGGCTTCGAGGCCGTCGGCTTCACCACGCCCGATTCCATCCCCCAGGCCGACGCCCGGCTGCGCGACTTCGTCGCGCGCGGATGGCACGGCTCGATGGCATGGATGGCCGAGACGCTGGAGCGCCGCGCCAGCCCGTCTGCCTTGTGGCCGGAGGTCCGCTCGATCGTCGTGCTCGGCATGAACTACGGCCCGGCCGCCGACCCGCGCACGCTCCAGGCAAGGCCCGACCGCGGCGCGATCTCGGTCTATGCGCGCAACCGCGACTACCACGACGTCGTCAAGGGCCGGCTGAAGGAACTGGCCGGCAAGATCGCGGCGCGCTCGGGCGGCGACGTCAAGGTGTTCGTCGACACGGCCCCGGTCATGGAGAAGCCGCTCGCCGAGGCCGCGGGTCTCGGCTGGCAAGGCAAGCACACGAATCTCGTCAGCCGCGACTTCGGCTCCTGGCTCTTCCTCGGCGCCATCTTCACGACGGCGGCGCTGGAGCCCGACGCGGCCGCCGCCGACCATTGCGGGAACTGCCGCGCCTGCCTCGACGCCTGCCCGACGTCTGCATTCCCGGCGCCATACCGGCTCGACGCGCGGCGTTGCATCTCCTACCTCACCATCGAGAACAAGGGACCGATCCCGAACGAATTCCGCGCTGCCGTCGGCAACCGCATCTACGGCTGCGACGACTGCCTGGCGGCCTGTCCGTGGAACAAGTTCGCCCGTTCGGCGGCCGAGATGAAGTTCCGTGCCCGCGCCGACCTCGAGGAGCCGCGGCTCGCCGATCTGCTCGACCTGGACGACGCCGCCTTCCGTACGCTGTTCGCCGGCTCCCCGGTGAAGCGGATCGGCCGCGATCGCTTCCTGCGCAACGTGCTCGTGGCGGCCGGCAATTCGGGCGAGGCGAGCCTCGCCACCCGATGCCGCGCGCTCGCCGAAGATCCCTCGCCGCTGGTCCGGGGCGCCGCGGTATGGGCCCTGTCGCGGCTGCTCGATGCGGACGCGTTCGAACGCGCGGCGGCCGGGCTCATGGACGGCGAAGGCGATGATTGCGTCCGCGCCGAATGGCGCGGCGCGCTGGCCCTCGCGGAAAAAGCGAAAGAGTCGATCCCATGAACGAACGGTACTTCCTCTTCGGCGCAGGCTACTCGGCGCTTGCCTTCGCCCGGTTGCTGGAAGGGCGGCCCGTCGCCGGGACGACGCGCTCGCCGGACCGCTTTGCGGCGCTCGAGGCGGCCGGTGTCGAGCCGCTGCTCTTCGACGGGGCGGCGCTCTCCCACGCCGTCCGCGAGCGCCTGGCGGAAACGACGCATGTCGTGGTGAGTGCTGCACCGACGGCCGCGGGCGACCCGGTTCTCGGCACGGCGGCAGAGACGATCCGCACGGCCATGCCGGCGCTGCGCTGGATCGGCTACCTGTCGACGGTGGGCGTCTACGGCGACCATGGCGGCGCCTGGGTCGACGAGGAAAGCGACTGCCGCCCGGTCTCGCCGCGCTCGCGCGAACGCCTCGATGCCGAACGGGCATGGCAGGCGCTCGGCGCCGAAAGGGGCGTTCCGGTCGCCGTGCTGCGCCTGTCGGGCATCTACGGTCCGGGCCAGAACGCGCTGGCCAACCTGGCGGCGGGCACCGCGCGGCGGCTGGTGAAGCCGGGGCAGGTGTTCAACCGCATCCATGTCGACGACATCGCCGGCGCGCTTCGCCACCTCGCGGCGACGGATATCGGCGGGGTCTTCAACGTCACCGACGACGAGCCGGCGCCAGCCCAGGACGTGGTGCTTTTCGCCGCAGGGCTGATGGGCGTCGCGCCGCCGCCCGAAATTCCCTTCGAGGCTGCCCAACTTTCGCCCATGGCGCGGTCCTTCTATGAAGAGAACAAGCGAGTCGCCAACCGGCGCCTGAAAGCAACCGGTTTCGTCTTCCGCCACCCCGACTACCGGGGCGCGCTGACGGCGATGTGGCAATCGGGCGAATGGCGGGGCAACGGGCGGCGCTGACGGATACCGAAGCGCGGTCACGTTAAGGTCCGGTTAACCACGCGACCCGAGAGTCGGCGAAGGAAAGACGCTGCGGAGAGACGGGATGGCCAGGACGATGCAACGGACGGGACGGCTGGCGTCGCTGGTCGCCGGCGTTGCGGCGCTGGCCTCGGCGTTCGCCGCGCCCGCGGGCGCCGAACCGCTGGCCAAGGTCCTGTTCGGCGGCAAGGCGTTGCCGGCCGCGACCAGGCCGGCATCATACGGCTTCTACAGCAAGGGCTGCTTCTCCGGCGGCGTCGCCATCGCCACCGACGGTCCCACCTGGCAGGCCATGCGCCTGTCCCGCAACCGGCGGTGGGGCCATCCGACGATGATCGCGCTGCTCGAGAAGCTGTCGCATGACGCCGTCGCCGACGGCTGGCCGGGCCTGCTGCTCGGCGACGTCTCGCAGCCGCGCGGAGGGCCGATGCTCACCGGCCACGCCTCGCACCAGATCGGCCTCGACGCCGACATCTGGCTGACCCCGATGCCCGACCGCCGCCTGTCGGCCACCGAGCGCGAGAACATGAGCGCGACCTCGATGATCAGGAAGGGCGGTCTCACCGTCGACGACCGCCTGTGGACGCCCGCCCATGCCGGCCTGCTCAGGCGCGCTGCCAGCTATCCCGAGGTGGAGCGCATCCTCGTCCATCCCGGCATCAAGAAGAAGCTTTGCGACACGGTCACCGGCGACAGGAGCTGGCTGCGCAAGATCCGCCCCTTCTGGGGCCACGACTACCATTTCCACGTCCGCATCGGCTGCCAGGCGGGTTCGCCCGGCTGCAAGCGCCAGGACCCGGTTCCGGCGGGCGAGGGCTGCGACAAGTCGCTGGCATGGTGGTTCACCGAGGAGCCGTGGCGCCCCAACAAGAACCCCGACGCGCCGAAGGCCCGCGACCTGATGACGATGTCGAGCCTGCCGAAGGAGTGCCGGGCCGTCCTCGAAGCTCCGGATCCGGCCTCGGAGGCGGCCGTCACGGTGGGCGGCGCGAACATGACCGCGGCCGCCGCGGCGGCGCCCGCCCCGGTCTCCGTGGCGCCGCAGGCGCCCGCCGCCCCGCCGGCCATCTCCGAGAATGCCTTCGCCGCGACGCCCGACATGGGCGTTCCCATACCGCGGCCCCGGCCCGATTGACCTTCGCGCGGGGCCGGAAGCGCTTTCGTCCCGGCATGCCATGCGCTATAGCGCTTCAACCGATTTAGCGCCTCGCCCACGCGAATCGCGGCTCCTCGGCGGACGGTCATGGCAGCACGAACCCGCATCGCGCTGATCGCGCACGACGAGAAGAAGGACGACATGGTCGCCTTCGTCGCCGCCCATGGCGACTTCTTCGCCGGGTGCGACATCGTGGCGACCGGCACCACCGGCGGCCGCGTCGCCGAAGCCTGCCCGGGATTGGCGATACGCCGGCTGAAGAGCGGTCCGCTCGGCGGCGACCAGCAGATCGGCGCGCTGATCGCGGAAGGCGCCATCGACGCGGTCTTCTTCTTCGTCGACCCGCTGACGCCCATGCCGCACGACGTCGACGTGAAGGCACTGATGCGCCTTGCAATCGTTTACAATATCCCGTTAGCACTGAATCTCGCGACGGCACGGGTGCTCGTGGGGACGCGGGGCGACGCCGCGGACGCAGGATCGTGAGGAAAGGCGCATGCCGGTGAGCCAGGACGAAGACACCGCACTGAGGTTCCCGATCCTCATCGGCGACATCGGCGGCACCAATGCGCGCTTCGCCATCCTCGTCGATTCCTACGCGGAGCCGAAGGAGTTCCCGATCGTCCAGACGGCCGCCTTCGCCACCATCGACCAGGCGATCCAGACGGCCATCCTCGACCGCACCTCGGTGCAGCCGCGTTCGGCGGTACTGGCGGTCGCCGGTCCCGTCGACGGCGACGAAATCGCGCTGACCAACTGCGACTGGGTGGTGCGGCCGCGGGTCATGTTCGAGCAACTCGGGCTTTCCGACATCGTCGTGCTCAACGACTTCGAGGCCCAGGCGCTGGCCGTCGTCGCGCTGGGCGCGGAGCACATGGAGAAGATCGGGCCGGGCGAGCCGGAACCGCTCGGCAGCCGCGTCGTGCTCGGTCCCGGCACCGGGCTCGGCGTCGCCGGCCTGATCCATGCCTGCCATCGCTGGATCCCCGTGCCCGGCGAGGGCGGCCACATGGACATCGGCCCGCGCACGGCGCGCGACCGCGAGGTCTTCCCCCACATCGAACCGATCGAGGGACGCATTTCGGGCGAGCAGATCCTGTGCGGCCGCGGCCTGGTCAACACCTATCGCGCGGTGGCGAAGGCGGACGGCGTGACGCCGCGCTTCACCACTCCCGCCGAGATCACCGGCGCGGCATTGGAGAAGTCGGATGCGGTGGCGCAGGAAGCGCTCTCGATGTTCGTCACCTGCCTCGGTCGGACGGCCGGCGATCTGGCGCTGGTCTTCATGAGCCGCGGCGGCGTCTATCTCACCGGCGGCATCGCGCAGAAGATCGTCCCGGCGCTGAAGAACGGCACCTTCCGCGCCGCCTTCGAGGACAAGGCGCCGCACAGGGAGCTGCTGCGCTCGATGCCGGTCTACGTCATCACCCACCCGCTCGCCGCGCTCGCCGGTCTCGCGGCCTATGCGCGCACCCCCGCACTGTTCGGCGTCGAGACCGCCGGCCGCCGCTGGCGCTACGCCTGAGAGCGACGGGAGCGGCGCACGAGCGGCACGAAAGTTGCCCCGAGGCCATAGGCAATCCCGGCCGATGCCGCTATGAGGAGCGCCGAACGGCGGCTCGGCCGGCTTTCACGGCGCAGCGGACGGGACTTTGAGCATTATCGACGAGACAGGGACCGCATCCGATCCGGGCGAGATCGTTGCCGTCATCCGGCGCATCCTGGCGGAGAACGGTCGCGACTACGTCTGGCTGTACGCGCTGGCGGCCCTGTTCCTCATCGCCATCGCGGCGACGACGGCGTTCTATGCCTGGCTGATGCGCGACATCGTCAACGAGCTTCTCTTCAACCAGCGCTTCGACCTGCTCTTCGTGATCTGCGGGTCGATCCTCGCGGCCTTCGCCATCCGCGGCCTCGCCACCTACGGCCAGGCGGTCATCCTCGCCAGGATCGGCAACAACCTCGTCGCCCGCTACCAGCGCCGCATCTTCGGCCACCTGATGAAGCTCGGCATCAACTTCTTCAACGACAACCGCTCCGGCTACCTGGCGGCGCAGGTCAACCAGAACGTGACCGGAATTCGCGACCTGCTCGGCATGACGCTCACCTCGATCGCCCGCGACGGCGTCTCGCTGATCGGGCTGGTCGGCGTCATGGTGTTCCAGGACCCGCTCCTGTCGTTGGTCATCCTGGTGTTCGGACCGCCGCTGATCTACGCCGTCAACTACCTGATGCGCCGTCTGCGCCGCATCACGCGCGAATCGGTCGAGATCAACTCCCGCCTGATCGGCGCCATGCAGGAGGCCGTCCAGGGAATCGCCATCGTCAAGGCGTTCACCATGGAAGAGCAGCTGTCGCGCAAGATGGCGGGGCTGGTCGACGATGCCGAGGACCGTGCCAACAAGATCGCCCGGGTCTCGGAGCGGGTCAGCCCGATCGCCGAGGTGCTCGCCGGCCTCGCCATCTCCGGCGTCATCGGCTACGCCGGCTACATGGCGGCCTACTACAACCAGCCGCCCGGCGGCGTCGTCGCCTTCATCACCGCGCTTCTGCTCGCCTACGATCCGGCGCGCCGCCTCGCCCGCGTCCAGGTGGGCCTTGAGCGGTCGCTGGTCAACGCACGCATGATCTACGAGATCCTCGACCGCGAGCCGCGCCAGGGCGACGTGCCGGGCGCCCCCAATCTCGCCGTCGGGGCCGGCGAGGTCCGCTTCGACAACGTCTCCTTCGGCTATTCCCGCGACCTGCCGGTCCTCGTCCGCGTCGGCTTCGTCGCCGCCGCCGGGCGGACGACGGCGATCGTCGGCGCCTCCGGCGCCGGGAAGACGACGCTCGTGGCGCTCCTGCAGCGCTTCTACGATCTCGACGGCGGCCGCATCCTGGTCGACGGCCAGGACATCGCCACCGTCACCAAGGACTCGCTGCGCAGGTCGATCGCCTATGTCTCGCAGCAGCCCTACCTGTTCGAGGGCACCATCCGCGACAACATCCGTTACGGCCGCGAGGAAGCCACCGATGCGGAAGTCGAGGCGGCGGCGCGCCTGGCCCAGGCCGACGGCTTCATCCGCGAGCAGCTGCAGGGCTACGAGACGCCGGTCGGCGAGAACGGCGCGACGCTTTCGGGCGGCCAGCGCCAGCGCATCTCGATCGCCCGCGCCATCGTCCGCAACGCGCCGATCCTGCTCCTCGACGAGGCCACATCGGCGCTCGACAACGAATCCGAGGCGCGCGTCCAGGAGGCGCTGGCCACCGTCATGAAGGGGCGCACGACGATTGTCATCGCCCATCGCCTGTCGACCGTGATCGGTGCCGACCACATCGTCGTCATCGAGCAGGGCCGCGTGGTCGAGCAGGGCACGCACCGCGCGCTGATGGCCGATCCGAACGGTGTCTACGCCCGCTATCATCGCATGCAGGGAGATTCCGGCCTGGACCTCGTCGACGACGTCGAGGGCCACGAGGCCGCTACCGGGAGCAGGACATGAGCGACATGGGACTGGTCGTGGTCGGCGCCGCCGGCCGCATGGGGCAGGCGCTGATCCGCACCATCGCCGCGGTCGATGGCGTCAGGCTCGCCGGCGCCATCGAGCGTCCCGGTTCGCCGCAACTCGGCCGCGACGCTGGCGAACTCTCCGGCGCCGGCCCCTGCGGCGTCTCCATCACCGACGATCCGCTGCCGGTCTTCGCCCGGGCCGACGGCGTGCTCGACTTCACCTCGCCCGCCGCGACCGTCGAGTTCGCCGGCTACGCCGCACAGGCCGGCGTGGTCCACGTCATCGGCACCACCGGGTGCGCGGCCGACGACGACGCCAGGATCGCCGCCGCCGCCCGCCACACCGCGATCGTGAAGTCGGGCAACATGAGCCTCGGCGTCAACCTGCTCGCCGTGCTGGTGGAGCAGGCGGCGCGAGCGCTCGATCCGGCCGACTTCGACGTCGAGGTTCTGGAAATGCACCATCGCAACAAGGTCGACGCGCCCTCGGGCACGGCGCTGCTGCTCGGCGCCGCCGCCGCGCATGGCCGCGACACCGACCTCGACAGGGAAGCCGTGCGCGTGCGCGACGGCCACACCGGCCCGCGCCGGTCCGGGTCGATCGGCTTCGCCACGTTGCGCGGCGGCACGGTGGTCGGCGACCATTCGGTGATCCTCGCCGGCAGCGGCGAACGCATCGTGCTGTCGCATCATGCCGAGGATCGCACCATCTTCGCCCGTGGCGCGGTGAAGGCCGCGCTGTGGGCACGCGGGCGCAAGCCGGGGCTCTATTCCATGCGCGACGTGCTCGGCCTCGGCTGATCCGTCGGGGCCGCACTCCAACCGAGAGGAAAATCATGTCCGGAACCCTCGTCCTCGTTCGCCACGGCCAGAGCGAATGGAACCTGAAGAACCTGTTCACCGGCTGGCGCGACGTCGGCCTGACCGACCTCGGCCGCGAGGAGGCGAAGAGCGCCGGCACCAGGCTGAAGGCGCTGGGGCTCAACTTCGACATCGCCTTCACCTCGGCGCTGACGCGCGCGCAGGCGTCCTGCGACCTGATCCTCGGCGAACTCGGCCAGACCGGCCTCGAGACGATCCGCGACCAGGCGCTCAACGAGCGCGACTACGGCGACCTGTCGGGGCTGAACAAGGACGACGCGCGGGCGAAATGGGGCGAGGAGCAGGTCCACATCTGGCGCCGTTCCTACGACATCGCGCCTCCCGGCGGCGAAAGCCTGAAGGACACCGGAGCGCGCGTATGGCCCTACTACATCCACGTGCTGCAGCCGCATGTGCTGCGCGGCGAGACCGTGCTCGTCGTCGCCCACGGCAACTCGCTGCGCGCCCTGATCATGGCGCTGGACGGGCTGACGGGAGACCAGATCGTCAAGACCGAACTGGCCACCGGCGTCCCCATCGTCTACCGGCTCAACGCCGATTCGACCGTCATGTCGAAGGACATCCTCGCCTGAGAGTGCCGCCGCGCCTTTGCCGGAGAACGATCGAAAAAGCGCGTTGACACCGCGGGTTCACCCGCTTACATCAGCGGCGCGCTGCCCAGATGGCGGAATTGGTAGACGCGCACGGTTCAGGTCCGTGTGCCGCGAGGCGTGGAGGTTCGAGTCCTCTTCTGGGCACCAAATTCCCTTGCCGGATCGTCCGAGACGGCCCGGGAACTGCAAAAAAAAAGCCCGGTTTTCCGGGCTTTTTTGTTGCCTGGTGGTCCGAGGTCGTCCGGCCGGGTGTGTTGGTATCCTGTCTTCCGCTATGCGATCGCAACATCGCGGGCGTCGAACGATCCCACCTTCGGCCTGCGCGGCGCCCTCGTCGCGCCCAAGGTGACGCATCGCGCCGCACTGACGGACTGGGCGGGATTCGCGGCCTCGTCCAGGCGATCACGCCGGCGGCGTGATGCGAGGTCGCCACAAAGCCACCTTGCCATTCCTGACGGCATCTTGCGAGAATGAGACGGGGCTGTCTTCGTTTTCCTAGGATACCATGCGCCGCATAATCCGCCGACCCCGTTCATCCGGTCGGGCCCGCCTTGTCGCGGGGCGCGTCCCGCCGGTCGCGGCCATCGTCATCGCGCTGTTCCTGGCGCTTCTGCCCAGAACGCTCCTTGCCGGAACGGCCGCGGCCGAGCAGCATGTCGCGGAGGCCATGTCCGTCATGACGGAGATCGCGCGGGCGGTTAAGGAGGGCAAGGGCGGTCAGGATGCGGCGTTCCGACGCCTGCTTGCCAAAGACTTCGATGCCTCGACGCTCGCCATGGCGTCGCTGCCGGAAGAGGTGAGTGAAAGTGCAGACGCTGCATCGCTCGCGAAGTACCGGTCGGCCTTCGTCGTCTACCTGACGAAGGCTTTCCTCGAAGAGGCGGCCCGCGCGCCGCTCTATGAGACGAGGGTCGCGGGTTCGAGGAACCATGCCACGGGACGGATCATCGTCCATACTGTGGGGGAAGCCCCCAACGGCAACCGTCGGGAAGGCGACTGGTTCGTCACGCCCGGCGCCGCGCCGCGGATCGTCGACGCGGCGATCCGCGGCATTCTCCTGTCTGCCAACGAACGAAAACGCTTCGCGCGGGTCCTTGCGCGAGGAGGCATGTCGGGGCTCGTCGCCGCCCTGGAGAAGGGACCTTCAGGTTTCACCGGTTCTCCCGGCGAGGATGTCTGGCGATGAACCGGATCGACCTGGCTATCTCGGCGATAGGCCTGGTGAAGCATTACGACGGCGGACGAGCCAAGGCGCTCGACGGGCTGAGCATAGACGTGGCGCAGGGCGCCATGATTGCGCTCGTCGGCCCGAGCGGCAGCGGGAAATCGACGCTCCTCTACGCGCTCGCCGGGCTCGTCGATCTCGACGTGGGCACGATCGTCATCGAGGGCCGGCGGCCTGGCGGTGAAGCGGACTGGACGCGGCTGCGCGCCTCCACGATCGGCCTGGTGTTCCAGGAATCGTGGCTGCTGCCGACTCTGACGGCGGCGCAGAACATCGAACTGCCGATGGTCGGCGTCGAGGCTTCCGCCCGCGTCCGCACCCGCCGGGTCGAGGAACTCCTGGAAACCGTCGGGATGGCCGGTTTCGCCGGGCGCATGCCAGACAGCCTCTCGGGCGGCGAGCGACAGCGAATCGCCATGGCGCGGAGTCTCGCCAACGGGCCGCGCATCCTGCTCGCCGACGAGCCGACGGGCGAACTGGACAGCGCGAACTCCGCCCGGATCATGGAGATGATGGCGAAGCTGAGAGCGGAGAGAGGCGTGACCATGCTGATCGTCACGCACGATCCGCGCATGGCGGCCTATTGCGACCGGCGGTACGAGGTTGTCGACGGGACCGGAACCTATGTCGATTGAAGGGACACGCCTTCCATGAACATCGTCGGCGTCGCCGCCAGCAATCTCCGCCAGCGCCGCGTCCGCAGCCTGCTCACCGTCGGCGGCGTCGCCATCGCGATCGCCGCTTTCGTGGCATTCATCGGCCTGTCTCGCGGCATCGAGAACACGCTGCGCCACAGCCTCGACACTCGCGGCGCCGACATCATCATCGTGGAATCGGTCTCGGAAGACTATCTGTCGAGCGTCGTTCCGGAGGAACTGGTCGAACGCGTGCGAGAGGAGCCCCTGGTCGCTGCCGCCGCGCCCGAGCTCGATCGAATGACGACGTTGGCGGACGGGACCAACGTCTTCGTCGTCGCGTGGCCCGAAGGCGCGTTCGGCTGGCGGAACCTGACGCTCGTCGAAGGCCGGCTGCCCACCACAGTCGATGGCGGCGCCGTGGTGATCGGAGTAAGCCTCGCCGAACGCCTCGGCATTCATGTCGGCGACACGGTGGACGTATTCTTCAGCCCCTTTCGCGTCGTCGGAATCGTCGATTCCGGCAACGTGATCAATCGCAACCTCGTCGTCGGGCTGCTCGGCGACATGCAGACGCTGACCTATCGGACCGGTCAGGCGACGTCGATCGTCGCGCAACTCTCGCCCGAAGCCGGAGACGATGGACGGGAGGCGGCCGTCGCGCGGCTGCGCGCCATGCTGCCGACCTATACGGTCGACACGACCGAGGCGCTGATCAGCAGTTCGATGCACGTCAACGTCGCCCGGGTCCTGGCGTGGTCGATATCGACCGTGGCGTTGCTGACGGCGGTTCTCGGCATCCTCAACACGATGACGATGGCGGTCAACGAACGACGCCGCGAGATCGCGATCATGCGCGCGGTGGGGTGGCCCAAGCGGCGGATCGTGGCCTGCCTGCTGATCGAAGGCGGCCTCCTCTCGGCGATCGGAGGCGCGATCGGTTGTGCTGCGGGGACCGCCATCGCGTGGACAGTATCCGGATCGCCGAACGTCTCGGGCTTCGTCGTGCCCGACATAACCGCGGTACTGCTCGCCGAGGCGTTCCTGATCGCCCTGGCGATGGGCATGGTCAGCTCGCTCGTGCCGGCATGGGGCGGCGCGCGCCAGAGCCCGGCCGCCGTCCTGCGCGGTCACTGATCCGCCGCACCGCGCAGAAGCGCGCGGAATCGGCGAAGGAGCTGCCGGCGCGCGACGGCGAGCATCGCGTATCCCATCAGTTCGAGCCGGCCCCTGCCGGAGACCACGCGGTCGCCCTGGCGTCCGGATACGACAACCTCACCCTCCCAGACACCGCCGATGCCGTAGACCGGGATCTCCTGGTCGTCGATCAGCGCCCGGACGTCGAGGACCAGATCCATCGCCGGTAGGGTCAGCCGCCAGTCGACCGGATACTCCGTGCCGCTGCGCTCGGAGTACCACCGGCGCAACGCCTCGGCACCGAAGCCGCCCTCCAGCGGGCGCGCACCGTCGCCCTCGAACAGGACGACGAAGCTCGCCAGCAGCTTATCGCCCCGCTCCGGCCAATGGCGCTGGAAGATGAAGTCCCGACCATCGTCAAGGCTGATGCCAAACCAATTCCAGCGCAGGGCCTCGAGGCGCCCGGAACCAAGGCCCGGCAGCCAGCCGGCGACACGGCGCAACAGCCAGCCTTCGTAACGTCCCCACTGGTGATCAAACCAAAGGGTACCGGATACGCGGCGGCCGCCGCTACCGCTCGCCTCCATACGTGGGCAACTCACATAGTCGAAAACGCCGCCGTAGAAGCGATCGAGGCTCGACCCGTCGACGCGCATCCAGGACGCGGCCGGACGAAGCGCCGCCTCCAGCGTTTCGCCCGGCGCAAGCGGCAGGCGGAAGCGCAGGCCGTCTTCCGTGCTCTCCATCGCGAACCCGGCCCAGTCGATCGCCAGCCGGTCGTCCGTACATAGCGGCGCCTGACTGTCGACGACGATGCCCGTCTCGTCGGCGTGGCGGCGCATGGCGTCCTTGTACTGTCGAAGCAGGATGCCGCGGACGACCGGAGGGAGCCTGCTGCGCGCGAAGCGTTCGGCGACGTCGTCATGCACCTCGAGCCCGCGCCCGCTGAGCCGGCTGCCGCTCAGCGCGTTGCCGCCGGCGTCGATCACCTGGTGGATGAGCATGTGGCCGGGATCACCCCGCCCGTCCAGAGCGCCGATCCGGAAGAAGGCGGCCATGACGTGGGTGCGTCCGAGGCCCTCGACGTCGAGGACGCCCTGAAGATACCACCATTCGAGACTGCTGCCGGGATGCGGCGCGAGGTCCGAGACTCCGACCGGTTCGATCTGCAGTTCCCCCTCCGCAGTCCGATGGCTTTCGCGATTTTCGGCGCGTCGATCGGCGCGCCTCGCAGATGACTACACGTCGAGATTGGCGACCGACAGGGCGTTGTCCTGGATGAACTCGCGGCGCGGCTCGACCTCGTCGCCCATCAGGCGGGCGAACAGCGCGTCGGCATCCGTCGCGTCGTTGACCCTGACCTGCAGCAGCGAGCGGACGTTCGGATCGAGCGTGGTTTCCCACAGCTGCTCGGCATTCATCTCGCCCAGGCCCTTGTAGCGCTGCATGGTCAGGCCCTTGCGTCCCGTCGCGAACACCGCCTCGAGGAGCGCCAGCGGCCCGGTCAGCGTCTCCGACACATCCTTGCGGCGCAGGACCGGCGACGCCGCGTAGACTTCGGCGAGCCGCGGCGCATGGCGATCGAGCGCGCGCGCGTCGGCCGAGTTGAGCAGGCCCATGTCGAGCACGGCGGCTTCCTTGACGCCGCGCACGGTGCGCTCGAAGACGTAGCCGCCCGGCCCCTCGTTGGACGGGTTGACGCGGCCCTGCCAGCCGCGTTCGGTATCCTCGGCGATCGTGTCGAGCCGCCGCGCGACCGCGTCGGCCATCGCCGCCGCGCGCGCCGGATCGGCGGCGACGGACGGATTGAGCCCGCCGGCGATCGTCGCCTGCTCGACGACCGAGCGGTTGTAGCGCGAATGAAGCCCGTTGATCAGCGACCGAACCGCGCGGGCGTCGTCGACGACGGCGCGAAGGTCCTGCCCGGCGCGCACCTCGCCCGAGGCGAGGTTGAGCGAGGCGTCGTCGAGGCCTGTGTCGATGAGGAAGTCCTCGAAGGCGTTCTCGTCCTTGAGATACTGCGCGCTCTTGCCCTTGGTCACCTTGTAGAGCGGCGGCTGGGCGATGAAGAGGTGGCCGCGTTCGATCAGCGCCGGCATCTGGCGGAAGAAGAAGGTGAGAAGCAGCGTGCGGATGTGGGCGCCGTCGACGTCGGCGTCGGTCATGATGATGATCTTGTGGTAGCGCAGCTTGTCGGCGTTGAACTCGTCCTTGCCGATGCCGGTGCCGAGCGCGGTGATCAGCGTGCCGATCATGTCGGACGACAGCATGCGGTCGAAGCGGGCGCGCTCGACGTTGAGGATCTTGCCGCGCAAGGGCAGGATCGCCTGGTTCTGCCGCGAGCGGCCGCCCTTGGCCGAGCCGCCGGCCGAGTCGCCCTCGACGATGAAGATCTCCGACTTGGCGGGATCGCGCTCCTGGCAGTCGGCGAGCTTGCCGGGCAGCGAAGTGATGTCGAGCACGCCCTTGCGCCGGGTCAGCTCGCGCGCCTTGCGCGCCGCCTCACGGGCGGCGGCGGCCTCGACCACCTTGCCGACGAGCACCTTGGCCTCGCCCGGATGCTCCTCGAGCCACGTGCCGAGCGCCTCGTTGACCAGGCCTTCGACCACGGGCCGCACTTCCGAGGAGACCAGCTTGTCCTTGGTCTGCGAGGAGAACTTCGGGTCCGGAACCTTTACCGAGAGGACGGCGGTAAGGCCCTCGCGGCAATCGTCGCCGGTGAGCGACACCTTCTCCTTCTTGGAGACGCCCGTGGTCTCGGCGTAGCCGGTCACCTGGCGGGTCAGCGCGCCGCGGAAACCGGCCAGATGGGTGCCGCCGTCACGCTGCGGGATGTTGTTGGTGAAGGCGAGCACGTTCTCGTGGTAGCTGTCGTTCCACCACATGGCGACCTCGACGGAAATGCCGTCGCGCTCGGCGCGGATGCCGATCGGGCGGTCGATCAGCGGCTTCTTCGCCCGGTCGAGATAGCGCACGAACTCTTCCAGCCCGCCCTCGTAGTGCAGTTCCTGCACCTTGACGTCGGCATGGCGCGCGTCGGTCAGAATGATGCGCACGCCGGAATTGAGGAAGGCGAGCTCGCGCAGCCGGTGTTCCAGCGTGCCGTAGTCGAACTCGACCATGGTGAAGGTGTCGGTCGACGGCATGAAGGTGACTTCCGAGCCGCTGCGCCCTTCGAACGTGCCGGGCGTGTTCTTCGGCGTATAGCTGCCGGTTGCCTGCAGCGGCGCGTCGGCGTTGCCGTGGGTGAAGCTCATCTCGTGGATCCGGCCGTCGCGGCGAATCTTCAGCTTCAGCCACACCGAGAGCGCGTTGACGACGGACACGCCGACGCCGTGCAGGCCGCCGGAGACCTTGTAGGAATTCTGGTCGAACTTCCCGCCGGCATGGAGCTGGGTCATGATGACCTCGGCCGCCGAGACCCCTTCCGAAGGGTGCAGGTCGGTCGGGATGCCGCGGCCGTTGTCGGCGACGGTGCAGGAGCCGTCCGGGTTGAGGGTGACCGAAACGAGGTCGGCATGGCCGGCCAGGGCCTCGTCGATGGCGTTGTCGACCACCTCGTAGACCATGTGGTGCAGGCCCGAGCCGTCGTCGGTGTCGCCGATATACATGCCCGGGCGCTTGCGCACCGCATCCAGGCCCTTGAGAACCTTGATGGAATCGGCGCCGTATTCGGCCGCCGCGCCGGGAGGGTTCTCGGAGTGATCGCTCATGAAGTTCTTTCTCGTGATGCCGCTGGATTGGCGCGGCGAAATCCAGCCGAATCGCGCGCCGCAGGATGGTCGAGATATAGGCGTTCGGGGCCGATTCTCCAAATTTAGGCAGCACCGGCATGGGGAAAACGGCAGCTTCGCCGCCTCAGTTCTTCAGCCGCGCCAGGCGGGTCCTCAGCTGGTCGATCATCCAGCGATGACGCGGCGGCAGCCGGCCGTCGGCGTCGAGCGCTTCTGCGATGGCGAGCGCCCTCTCCAGCGGCTGGCGCGGCGTGCGCGAAACCATGGCGATGTCGGCATAGGCGATGATCAGGTCGCGCTGCCAGAGCGCGTTGCCCGGGTCGCTGGAGACGAGGGCCTCGCGGATGGCGAGGCACTCCTCGAGCGCGGCGCGCGCCGCGGCGCGATCCTTCAGGTCGAGATGCAGGTTGCCGATCTCGGCGAGCGTGATGGAGAGGTCGCGTTGCCAGTCGGCGTTGCCGGGATCGCTGGCGGCGAGGCGGCGGACAATGACCAGGCTCTCCTCGAAACCGGCAAGCGCCCGCTTCGGGTTGCCCTTCTGCCGCTCGACGTCGGCGACCTTCTCCAGGGTCACGGAAAGGTCGCGTTGCCAGTCCGCATTGGCCGGATCGCGGGCGGCGAGCGCCCGTGCGACGGCGAGGCTGTCGGCGAATGCCTTGCCGGCCGCATCGAGATCGCCGGCGTCGCGCAGTACGTTGCCGATCTTGTTTGTGCTGACGCTGATGTCGCGCATCAGCTGCGTGTCGTTGGGATCGCGTTCCGCCATGGCGCGGACGATGTCGAGCGCGGCGCGGTAGGAGGCAAGGGCGCCGTCGCGGTCGCCGGCGTCGCGCAGCACGTCGCCGACATTGTCGCGGGAAACCGAGACGTCGCGCTGCCGGCCCGGAGCGTCCGGCTCCGCGGCGAGCAGGTCCTCGCGGATGGCGAGGCTGGCGGAAAAGGCCTCGCGCGCGCCGTCGAGGTCGCCGAGAACCCGCGCGGCATTGCCGATGTCGTCATAAGTGACGGTCAGGTCGCGAAGGCCCTTCGGGTCGCCGGGCGCGGCGTCGGCGAGGCGCTGCTTGATCGCGAGGCTCTCGGCGAAGGCCTCGATGGCGCCGCGGACATCGCCCTGGGAGAAGCGCACGCCGCCGATGCCGTCATGAGCGATGGCGAGGTCCCGCAGCCAGCGCTCTCCGGACGGCGCGCCGGTCAGGGCGGCGAGGATGTCGCGGGCCTGGCCATAGGCGTCGACAGCGCTGTCGAGGTCGCCCATCGCCACCAGCGTGTCGCCCAGCCGCGTGTGCGCCTTGGCGAGGTCGCGGCGAATCGAAGGATCGGAATCGGTCGCGGCGCGGCGCTCGGCCCAGTGGCGGAGCGCGTCGTAGGCGTCGCGCGCGGCGGCGACGTTTCCGGTCGTCTCGTTGAGGAGCCCGAGCACCTCCAGCGCCGCCAGCCGCCGGTCGGCATGCTCCGGCGCAAGCGCGGCGTCGCCGGCCTCGTCGTAGAGCGCCAGCGCCTTTTCGTAGTCGCCGATCGCGAGGTCGTAGCGCAGCGCCGTGCGCGCGGCGCCGCCGCTGAGCAGGCGGGTGGCGGCCTCCGAAAGGGTGCGCTGGTCGAAATTGGCCTTCAGCGCCTGGCGGGAGCGCTCGTCGAGCGCGGCGGCTTCGGCGAAGCGCGCGCGGGCGGCATCGACGGCGCCGAGCGAAAGCTGGGCCTCTGCCTCGGACCGCAGCTTCGCGACTTCCGGATCGGCGGCGCCGAGGCTGCGCAGCTGTTCCCGTACCTCGACGAAGGCCTGAGCCGCCGCGTGCAGCCTGCGGCTGCGCTCTTCTTCGCCTTCGTTCGCTCCTCCGGACTCGATCAGCGCGCCATAGAGCGGCGCCAGCGGCATGTCGGCCTGTGACGCGACAGCCTCGACCTCGGCGCGCAGGTCGGGCGTCACCTCGGCCATGGCCAGCAGCAGGCGCTCGCGTTCCGGCAGGTCCTCGCTGCGCTGCGTGGCGAAGAACAGGTCGGGCAGGCCGCTTTCGACATAGGGCAGCTGCGCGCCGCGGGTCAGGTCGTAGACCTCCTGCTGGACGAGGGTGAGCACGGAGCGGATCTCCAGCCCGTCGCTGGGCAGGTATTTCGCCAGCGCCGTGGTGAAGGGCGAGTTCGCCCCGGTGCCGTCGGACGCGGTTTCGCCCGGTGCGGCGGAGAAGGCGAACAGCGCGCCCTCGGCCCGGCCGACCCGCCCGAGGCCCGGCCGCACCGCGCCGTTGTCGTCGCCGGCGATGGCGACGGCGCCGCGGCCGTCACCCGAACCGCCGCCCAGCGGATCGTTGCGGCAGGCGTCGAGAACGATCAGCGAGGCGCGCGCCATGCCGCGCAGCAGCGTGTGCACGTCCTCCAGCGCCAGGCTCGTCTCGCGGAGCCGCGCGACCGATGCGGCGTCGGCGTCGACGGGGAGCAGCCGGTTGTCGCCGGCGATCTCGACGCCGTGGCCCGCGTAGAAGAAGAGCGCGACGTCGGCGCCCGCACCCTCCTCGCGGAAATCGTCGAGCGCGCGGCGCAGGCGCTTCAGGTCGCGGTCGGTCTCGAGCGTCACTTCGAAATCCAGCGCCTCCAGCGTCTCGCGCATGGCGACCGCGTCCGACACGGCGTTGTCCAGCCGTCGCAGCGAGCGGTAGGCGTCGGCGCCGACGACCAACGCGACGCGCCGCTCGGCGAGAGCCGGCGCCACGATCAGCATCGACAACAGGAAAGCGAGGATGCAGCGCATCGAGGAAGCCCGGCCCAAAGCTGCGGCGAAGCTGTCCATAGAAATGTGGCCGCCGCAAGTCGCCCGCTTTCGCCCCGGCCTTCATTGCCCGGTCGCCGCCCGGCTCGATGACCGACTGTTCATTTGCCGCCGGGCACGCGCGCACCTAGATTCACCGCGGAGGCCCGTTCATGGACACCACGCCAGCACCCTTCGTCCCGCCCGCGCCGACGCCACGGAGCTCGCCCCCGTCGCTGCTGGAGTTGATACGCGTCGTCTATCGCAACCCGCTCGAGCTGTGGGGCGAGCCGTCCTACACCAAGCCGTGGGTCTCGGTGAGCGGGTTCGGCGGGCCGCTGGTGATCGCCAACGATCCGGGGCTGATCCGCCACATTCTGGTCGACAACGCGAAAAACTACCGCATGGCGGCGGTGCGGCAGAAGATCCTCCGGCCGATCCTGCGCGACGGCCTGCTCACCGCCGAGGGCGAGGTGTGGCGTCGCTCGCGCAAGGCGATGGCGCCCGTCTTCACGCCGCGGCACATCGCCGGCTTCGCGCCGGCCATGCTGAGCCGTTCGGTGGCCTTCGCCGAACACTACGAGCAAGGGCCGGGCGTTTCCGACATCGCCCGCGACATGACCGTGCTGACCTACGAGATCCTCGCCGAGACGCTGTTTTCCGGCGAGATCGCCGGCACGCCCGGCGGCTTCGCCAAGCAGGTCGACCATCTGTTCGAGACGATGGGTCGAGTCGATCCGCTCGACCTGCTACGCGCGCCCGACTGGCTGCCGCGGATCACGCGGCTGCGCGGACGCCGCACGCTCGCCTATTTCCGCCGGCTGGTCGCCGAGACGATCGCCATGCGCGAGGCGCGGCTGAAGAAGGGCAGCACCGACGTTCCCGAAGACTTCCTGACGCTGCTCCTGCGCGCCGAGGGTCCCGATGGGCTGACGCGTGCGGAGGTCGAGGACAACATCATCACCTTCATCGGCGCCGGCCACGAGACGACGGCTCGCGCGCTCGGCTGGACGCTCTACTGCCTTGCCGAGGCGCCTTGGGAACGCGAGCCGATCGAACGGGAGATCGACGCGGTGCTGTCGCAGGAACGCGACCCGGCGAAGTGGCTCGACGCCATGCCGAAGACGCGCGCCGCCTTCGAGGAGGCGATGCGCCTCTACCCGCCGGCGCCGTCGATCAACCGCGAACCGATCGAGACGGATACTTACAAGGACCTGACCTTGGTCAAGGGCGCCACAGTGCTCGCCATGCCGTGGACGATCCATCGTCATCGCGGGCTATGGGACAGGCCGGACGCGTTCATGCCCGAGCGCTTCCACCCGGGGAACCGCGAGCGCCTGGACCGCTACCAGTACATCCCCTTCGGCGCCGGGCCGCGGGTCTGCATCGGCGCCGCCTTCGCCATGCAGGAGGCGGTCATCGCTCTGGCCGTGCTGATGTCGCGCCTGCGCTTCGACTCGGTCGCCGAAACCAAGCCATGGCCGGTGCAGAAGCTGACCACGCAGCCGCAGGGCGGCCTGCCGATGATGGTGTCGCGGCGCTGAGACGCGGGCGCGGCCCCGAGAGGCCGCACCGTTGGATCGAATGCGGTCTGCCGCGATCAGACCAGGGCGAAGATGCGCGCCGGCCCGCCGGTGCCGCCGCGCACTTTCGGCGCGCCGACGATGATCGTGGCGCCCTTGGCCGGCACCTTGTCGAGATTGGCGATGCCCTCGATGCCGTAGCGGCCGGACGGCAGCCAGGTGTTGTGGACGATGAAATCCGGCGACGCGCCGAAATCGAGCGACAGAGTATCGACGGCGATGGCCTTGGTCGAGGTTTCGAGCAGCTGCTTCGCCGCCTCGATGTGGAAGCCGGGGAAGTGCATGGTCTTGCCGTCGGCGCCGAGGTTGCGGAACTTGTCGCTGGCGACATGGTCGCCCCAGCCCGACAGCATGGCGACGATGGCGCCCTCCGGAATGTCGCCGTTGGCCGCGGTCCAGGCCTTGATGTCGTCCGGGGTCACCTGCGCGTCCGCGCTTTCCGCGGCCTTGGCGCGGATGTCGATGACCACCAGCGGTGCGACGAGATCTTCGACCGGCAGCTCGGCGACGGACCTGCCGTCCGGGGTGAAGTGCAGCGGCGCGTCGATATGCGTGCCGGTGTGCTCGGAGAGCCGCCATTCGTTCAGGTTGAACGTGTGTTCCTTGTGGTTGAACTTCTGCTCGATGAACAGCTGCTGGGCGCCGAAATAGGTCGGGAACGTCTCGAACAGCTCGTGGGTCAGGTCGGCGGCCCTGGTCGGCGCCGCTTGCGCGAACAGCGGCGCCGGCGTGGCGGCCACGGCGATCGCCGCCGCACCCGCGGCGATGCCGCCGGTGAAGAAGCCGCGGCGGCTGAGCATGTTGGATTTGACGTTCTCGATCACGCAATGATGGCACATGACTTGTCTCCCCGGAGTAAGTGATGCCTTACGCTGCCATGCTGGATCGCGTGCGGTAGCCGCGCAAGGGGATGGCGATCGGGGAATCAGCCGCGCGCGAAAAAAATGTTCTCGACATGCACCGGCCATCGCCACGGCAGGACGGCGACGAGGTCGAAGCGGAGCGAAAGCCGGGCGTGATCGGGCTGGCGGGCGAGCCACAGGTCGGCGGCGCCCTCGATGCGACGCTCGGAGGAGCGCGCGACGGCCTCCATCGCCTCGGTCAGGCTCGGACGCGCCTTGACCTCGACGATGAGGACGAGGTCGCCGCGGCGCGCGATCAGGTCGATCTCGCCGAGCGTCGTGCGGTAGCGGCGGGCGATGATGCGATTGCCCTCGAGGATCAGGGCGAGCGACGCGAGGAACTCGCCGCGGTGGCCGCGGCGGTAGGCCTTCAGGCGAGCGTCAGCGCCTCTCCCCATCCGCCGCGTCCCTGAGTTCGAGCAGGCGCCGGTAGAGGTCGGGCTTCTTCAGCCCGGTCATGCGCGCGGCCTCCGCGGCAGCCTTCGACGCCGGCATCTCGCCGGCGAGCGACAGGAGCAGGCGATCGAGGCCTTCGCCGGCGGCCGCCTCCTGCGCCAGCGGCGGCCCGACGCAGACGACGACCTCACCCTTCGGCGCCGACGCGTCGCGATACTGTTCGGCGAGTTCGGCGAGCGTACCGCGGCGGAACTCCTCGAACGTCTTGGTCAGCTCGCGGGCGACGGCGGCACGGCGACCGGCGCCGAGCACGTCCGCCATGGCGACCAGCGTGTCGTCCAGGCGGCGCGGGGATTCGAAGAAGACCAGCGTCGCCGGTACGGATTTCAGTTCCTCCAGCCGGCTCCTCCTCTGGCCGTCTTTCACAGGAAGGAAGCCGGCAAACAGGAACGTGTCGGAAGGCAGGCCTGACGCCGCGAGCGCGGCGAGCACGGAGGAGGGGCCGGGCAGCGGCACGACCCTGATGCCGGCCTCGAGGGCATGTTCGACCAGCCGGTAGCCCGGATCGGAGACGAGCGGCGTGCCGGCGTCCGAGACCAGCGCCACGGACTGCCCGGCCAGCAGCGCCTCGACGAGTCGCGGTCCGGCCTCCTCGGCGTTGTGCTCGTGATAGGACGTCGAGCGGCGGCGGATGCCGTAGCGGTCGAGCAGCACGCGCGTGACGCGGGTATCCTCACAGGCGAGGACGTCGGCCGCGGCGATGGTTTCGAGCGCGCGCAGCGTGATGTCGGCGAGGTTTCCGATCGGCGTGGCCACAAGATAGAGCGCCGGATCGAGCGGGCGCGCCGGAACCTCGGCCTGGCCGACCATGAAGGAGCGCCATCGATCGTTCGTCGTCACCCGGCTGTCCGATGGGAAGTCAGGACAATGACGGCCGCCGGCTTCCCGGCCCGGCGCCGCAGAACCGAAAGGCCACGGCCGGCGTGCCGATGGCAAGCGAAATGTTGCGTGAAGCGAGACGCCGATCGTTCCGCAAGCGGAACGGAACCGGGCTCCTGCCGGAACGTTGATCGGCGCGCCGGCAGGAGGCCGGCCGGGAGGAAATGATGAGCTGCCTTGAGATCATCGACGCGTTCGAGCCCTATTATGATGGCCGCGCGCCCTTCGCGTGTGCCGGTACGAATCGTCCGGCGCCGGCTGCCACCGCCTTGCCTGGAAAGGATCGGTTCGTACCCGATATGAACGATATGGCGGTGCGACGGCGGAAGCCGGCCGTGGCCGGGACAGGCGGCGACTGAGGGTTCAGCGCGCCAGGTCGGCCACCAGCGCGTCGAGCACGATCATGCCCTGCGGTGTGGCGCGCAGGCGGGAATTGCCGACCGGCGCGACCAGCCCTTCGTCCTGGAGGAGTGCGATGCGACGCGACGACAGCGGCCTGCCCGCCAGTCTCTCGTAGCGCACGAGGTCGATGCCTTCGGCCAGGCGCAGGCCCATCAGCAGGAACTCGTCTGCCTCCTCCTCCCGCGTCAGGCTTTCGCCGCCGGTGATGCCGTGGCCGGCCTGCTCGACCATGGCGAGCCACGATTCCGGCCTGCGCTCGGCGATGGTGACGACGCGCGTTGCATCCTCGACGAAGCGGCCGTGCGCGCCGGGGCCGACGCCGACATACTCGCCATAGCGCCAGTAGGTGAGGTTGTGCCGGCTCTCGGCGCCGGGCCGGGCGTGGTTGGAGATCTCGTAAGCCGGCAGGCCGCGCGCCGCGGTCACCGACTGGGTCAGCGCGTAGAGTTCCGCCGCGTGGTCGGCATCGGGAACTGCGAACTTGCGCGCGGCGTGGAGGGCGAAGAACGGCGTGCCCTCCTCGATGGTCAGCTGGTAGAGCGACAGGTGGTCGGCGGCGTAACCGATGGCGCGCTCGAGTTCGGATTCCCAGGCGTCCGGTGTTTGCTCCGGGCGGGCGTAGATCAAGTCGAACGACAGGCGCGGGAAGATGTCGCGCGCCAGGCCGATGGCGTGCAGCGCCTCATCGACATTGTGCAGGCGGCCGAGGAACCTAAGGTCGCGGTCGTCGAGCGCCTGGACGCCGAGCGAGACGCGGTTGACGCCGGCGGCGCGGTAGCCACGGAAGCGCTCTGCCTCGACGGAGGAGGGATTGGCTTCCAGCGTCACCTCGATGCCGTCGGGGACCGTCCATCTGGCGGCTACCGCGTCGAGCACGGCGCCGACCGTCTCCGGTTTCATCAGCGACGGCGTGCCGCCGCCGATGAAGATGGAGGTGACGGTGCGCGGGCCGGTGCGCTCGCGCATCGTGGCGATCTCCGCGGCGAATGCGCGGGCGAAGCGCTCCTGGTCCACCGGCTGATGGCGCACATGACTGTTGAAGTCGCAATACGGGCACTTGGCCGCGCAGAACGGCCAGTGAATGTAGACGCCGAAGCCCGGCGCGCCGACGTCGTCCGGTCTCACGGCGATCCCAGCCGGGCGCGGGCGAATTTCTGGAAGGCGCGGGCGCGGTGCGACAATGCAGTCGGCTGGCCGGGTACCCAGCCGTGCTTCTCGGCCGCCGGCATCTCGCCGAAGGTGCGCTCGTGGCCTTCGGGGAGAAACACGGGATCGTAGCCGAAACCGAGCCCGCCACGCGGCGGCCAGACCAGGCGGCCCTCGGCCTCGCCGCGGAAATACTCGGCATAGCCGTCGGGCCAGGCGAGGCAGATGACGGCGACGAAGCGGCCGGTGCGGTCCTTCGCCTCGGTCGCGCCGGCCGCCTGCAGGGCGTCCTCGGTCTTCTTCATCGCCATGGCGAAGTCGCGGCTGCCGTCCGGCAATTCCGCCCAGTTGGCGGTGTAGACGCCCGGCTGGCCGCCGAGCGCGTCGACGACGAGGCCGGAATCGTCGGAGAGCGCCGGCAGGCCGGTGGCCCTGGCCGCCGCCAGCGCCTTGATGTAGGCGTTCTCCTCGAAGGTCGTTCCGGTCTCTTCCGGCTCGGGCAGGCCGTAGTCCCTGGCCGAGCGTGCCTCGAGGCCGAAGGGGCCGATCAGGTCGGCGAACTCGCGCAGTTTGCCGGCATTGTGACTCGCCACGACAATACGTTTGCCGGCTAAATCATGCGTCGCGGTTTCCATCAGATTCCCCAGATGCGCGGTTCGGCGAATTCGAGCGAATTGCCGGAGGGGTCGCGGAAGTAGATCGAGCGGCCGCCGTTCGGCCATTCGATCTCGGCCTCGATCGCGACCGCCGAAGCGGCGAGGCGATCCCGCCACGCGTCGATCTCCGCGGACGTCGCCGCGAAGCACAGATGGCCGGGGCCGGTGGTGCCGTGCGGCGGCACGGGAAACCGCGCGCCGGCCGCCGGCGGGACCGTCGTCGCCTCGGCGACGAAGAGCAAAAGCACGCCGTCGCCACAGCGAAAGAAGACATGGCGGCCCGGCACCTTGGCGATGACGGCGAGCCCGAGCAGTTCGCGGTAGAAACGCTCGGCGGCTTCGAGGTCGTCGACGTAGAGCGCGGATTCGAGGATCGCAGATGGTGTCATGGCATTCGCCTCGCCGAGGCCCGTCCGCCCGCGGGCCGGAACCTCATCCCACTGCCATCTGCTGCAGGTCGACCAGCCGGGCGATGCCTTTGCGCGCCAGTGCCATCAGCGCGGCGAACTGCTCCTCGCTGAAGGGCTCACCCTCGGCCGTGCCCTGGATCTCGACGATGCCGCCCTTGCCGGTCATGACGAAGTTCGCGTCGGTGGCGGCCGCCGAATCCTCCGGATAGTCGAGATCGATGACGGGGATGCCTTCGTAGATGCCGCAGGAGATGGCGGCGACGTGGTCCTTCAGAACCTTGCCGAGGTTGATCATGCTGCGCGCTTCCATCCAGCGCAGGCAGTCGTGGAGCGCGATCCAGCCGCCGGTGATCGAGGCGGTGCGCGTGCCGCCGTCGGCCTGGATGACGTCGCAGTCGACGGTGATCTGCCGTTCGCCGAGTGCCTGGAGATCGACGACGGCGCGCAGCGACCGGCCGATCAGGCGCTGGATCTCCAGCGTTCGGCCACCCTGCTTGCCGGTCGAGGCTTCGCGGCGCATGCGGTCGCCGGTCGAGCGCGGCAGCATGCCGTATTCCGCCGTCACCCAGCCCTTGCCGCCGTTGCGCAGCCAGGCCGGCACCTTCTCCTCGAGGCTCGCCGTGCACAGCACGTGGGTGTCGCCGAACTTGACCAGGCAGGAGCCTTCCGCGTGCTTCGACACGCCGCGCTCGAAGGAGATGGCGCGCATTTCGTCGAACTGGCGCTTGGAAGGCCGCATGATGGTCCCTTTCGGATGCCGCAAATCGTGGCGGCTTGTACCGTCACCGGCGCGGCGGTGCAAAGGAAAAGGGCGGTCGCCGCGGCGGCGGACGTTGTGTTCCGCGCGGGCCATTCTATATCAGTGCTTCCATGGGTCCGCCGATGACGAAACCGGTCACTGACCAGACGCTGCAGTCGCTCGATTCGCGCTCGCGCGAGATCTTCCGGCAAATCGTCGATTCCTACCTGAAGGACGGCGACCCGGTCGGCTCGCGCAACCTGTCGCGGCTGCTGCCGCAGTCGCTGTCGCCGGCGACCGTGCGCAACGTGATGAGCGACCTCGAGCAGCTCGGCCTGATCTACGCGCCGCACATCTCGGCCGGCCGGCTGCCGACGCAGAAGGGCCTGCGCTTCTTCGTCGACGCCTTCATGGAGATCGGCGACCTGGCCGACGACGAGCGTCGGGTGATCGAGGCTCAGGTCAAGGCCTCGGGCAGCGCATCGTCGCTCGAGCACATGCTGACCGAAGCGAGCCAGATGCTGTCAGGCCTGTCGCGCGGCGCGGGGCTGGTGGTCGCGGCCAAGACCGAGACGGCGCTGAAGCACATCGAGTTCATCCAGCTCGAACCGACCAAGGCGCTCGCCGTGCTCGTCTCGCAGGCGGGCGACGTGGAGAACCGCGTCCTCGACCTGCCCGCAGGCGTCACCGCCTCGCAGTTGCACGAAGCGTCGAACTTCCTCAACGCGCATATCCGCGGCCGCACGCTGGCCGAGGCGCGCACGGAGATCGCGCGCCTGAAGATCGAGACGCAGACCGCGCTCGACTCTCTGTCGCGCGACCTCGTGCAGAGGGGGCTGGCCGTATGGGCCGGCGACTCAGTCGGCGCCGCCGCGCGGCTGATCGTGCGCGGCCGCGCCAACCTGCTCGAAAACGTCACCGCCCGGGCCGACATCGACCTCCTCAGGCACCTGTTCGAGGATCTCGAGAACCAGGACGGGCTGTTGCAGTTGCTCGACCTGGCCGAACAGGGGTCGGGCGTGCGCATCTTCATCGGCTCGGAGAACAAGCTGTTCTCGCTTTCGGGATCCTCGCTGGTGGTGGCTCCCTATCGCGACGCCGACGCGCGCATCGTCGGCGCGCTCGGCGTCATCGGGCCGACCAGGCTGAACTACGCCCGCATCGTGCCGATGGTCGACTATACGGCGCAGCTGATCAGCCGGATGCTTCGTTGACCGCGGAAGCATCTCCCGACCCTTGATTTTTGGCACCCGAACCTCGATATCGGGCGCAACTTCCGACCAAACGGACATGACGGGAAACGGCGATGAGCGACCAGGCGAAAGAAGAACGCGCGCCCGAGGAGACGATCGACGACAATGCAGCGGCCCCGGCCGACGATGTGGGCGGCGACTACGAGGTCGTCGTCAGGTTGATGAAGGAAAACGAGGAACTGAAGGACCGTGCATTGCGCGCGGCGGCCGAGATGGAGAACCTGCGCCGCCGTACCGCGCGCGAGCTCCAGGACGCCCGTGCCTATGCGATGGCGAATTTCGCCCGTGACATGCTGTCGGTCTCCGACAATCTCCGGCGCGCCCTCGACGCGATCCCCGAGGAGGCGAAGGCCGCCGGCGATGCCGGCTTCACGGCGCTGATCGAAGGCGTCGAACTCACCGAGCGCTCCATGCTCGGCGCGCTGGAACGCCACGGGGTGAAGAAGCTGACCCCGGAAGGCGAGAAGTTCGACCCGAACTTCCACCAGGCGATGTTCGAGGTGCCCAATCCGGACATCCCGGCGAACACGGTGGTCCAGGTCGTGCAGCCGGGCTACTCGATCGGCGAACGCGTGCTGCGGCCGGCCATGGTCGGCGTCTCCAGGGGCGGCCCGGCGCGGACCGCCGATGCGGGGCCGGCAGGCGCCTAGGCGGAGCTTAGGCCCGTCGCCTTTGGGTGGACGGGCACCCCATCCGATGCGGCTGACGGTCACCTACATGGAAATGACGGCGCCGCCGTCGTCTCCCCCGCGACCATCGCCGGACGGGACCTTGTCGTTCGCGCGGGAATCCCTGCCGCGCGAAGCATACGTCGCGCTCTACTCGGCGATCGGCGCACCGCTGCAGTGGGACTCGCGCCTGCGGATGCCGGCTGCGGCGCTCGAAGCCTCGCTGACGCGACCGTCGAACCATTGCTACGTTCTGCGCCGGGACGGCGATCCGGTCGGACTGGCCGAGTTCATCGGCGTCGGTCGACCCGATGTCGAACTCCTCCATTTCGGGCTCGTCGCGGGGGCGCAAGGCGGCGGCCGTGGCGGCTACTTCCTCGACCGCGCCCTGCGCGCCGTCTGGTCGCATGCGCCGGCGCGCATCTGGCTGCACACCGACACCAACGACAGCGCGGCCGCTATACCGGCTTACCTCAAGGCGGGATTCAGGCCCTATCTGACCAGGGAAGAAGACTTCCCCGACTGAGCGGCGGCTTGCGATCCTATCGCCCGGCCCGGCATTCCATTATCGCTGAAACGGGAGGCCGCCATGAACCCGATCCTCTATCTCGACTATGCCGGCGTGGCAGTGTTTGCCGCCACCGGGGCGCTGTCGGCTTCGCGCAAGCAGCTCGACATCATCGGCTTCCTGTTCCTCGCCGGCGTCACCGGCATCGGCGGCGGCACCTTCCGCGACCTGATTCTCGGCGTGCCGGTGTTCTGGGTGGTGCACCCGGCCTATGTCATCATCTGCGCAGCGGCGGCGGTGGTGGTGTTCTTCACCGCGCATCTGGTCGAATCCCGCTACAGGCTGCTGCTCTGGCTCGACGCCGTCGGCCTGTCGGCCTATTGCGTGCTCGGCGCGGCGAAAGGGCTTGCCGCCACCGGATCGCCGACGGTCGCGGTGGTGACGGGCATGCTGACGGCGACGTTCGGCGGCATCCTGCGCGACCTGCTCGCCGGGGAACCCTCGGTGCTGCTGCGGCCGGAGATCTACGTGACGGCGGCGATGGCGGGTGCCGCAGTCTACACCGCGGCGACGCTTGCGGGCTTCCCGCTGCTCGCCGCCGCCCTGATCGCCGCTGCCACGGCCTTCACCGTGCGCGGCGGCGCGCTGAAATACGGCTGGACCTTTCCGCCGTACCGCAGCCGGCCCGGGCGCCGGCCGGAAGACATACCGTGAGCGTGATCGCCGGACCTCGATCGCGGCGATCCGAGGGTATTTTCGCGACGCTCAGAGCAGGCCGGCCTGCTCGGCCTCGGCGCGCAGGTTCTTGTGCGGGCGGGGGCCGATCTGCTGGATGACGAGGCCCGCCGCCAGCGAACCGAGGTCGCCGCATTCCTTCAGGCTGCGGCCCGTCGTGTAGCCGAACAGGAAGCCCGCGGCGTAGAGGTCGCCGGCTCCGGTCGTGTCGACCAGTCGCTCGATCTCGATCGCCTCGATCTCGACCGTCTCGTCGCCGCGCACGATGATCGATCCCTCCTCAGATCGCGTCACCGCCGCGAGCCGGCAATCCTTGCGGATCGCTTCGAGCGCCGTGTCGAAGGACGAGGTCTGGTAGAGCGACTTCAGCTCGTGGGCGTTGGCGAAGACGATGTCGACGGTGCCGGATCGCATCAGGTCGAGGAACTCGTCGCGATAGCGGTCGACGCAGAACGGGTCGGAAAGGGTCATGGAGACCTCGCGGCCGGCGGCGTGCGCGTGCTTTGCCGTCAGCCGGATCGCCTCCTTGGCGCGCGGCGGATCCCAGAGGTAGCCCTCGAAATAGGTGACCTTGGCGCCGGCGGCCTTGTCGGCCTCGACGTCTTCCGGCCCGAGCTCGACGCAGGCGCCGAGATAGGTGTTCATCGAGCGCTCGCCGTCGGGCGTGACGAAGATCATCGAACGCGCGGTCGGCGGTGTGCCGTCGAGCGGCCTGGTGTCGAAGGCGACGCCCTGGGCGCGGATGTCGTGGGTGTAGATGGCGCCGAGCGGATCGCGCGAGACCTTGCCGAAGAAGGCGGCGCGCCCGCCGAAGCTCGCGACGCCGGCGGCGGTGTTGCCGGCCGAGCCGCCGGACGCCTCGATGGCCGGGCCCATGCGCGAATAGAGCAGTTCGGCCCGCTCGGTGTCGATCAGGTTCATCGCACCCTTGATGATGCCGTTCGCCTCGAGGAACGCCTCGTCGCATTGCGCGATGATGTCGACAATGGCGTTGCCGATGCAGAGCACGTCGTATGCGGCCATCAAGCTCTCCGATGGGGTCCTGGATTCGTTGCTATCTGCCACGAGCGGGCGCACGTGGTCCAGCTTTCTCGTCGCCAACCGGACGAACGTCGCATGACCTTGCGGCCGGGCGTCGCCCCGCCTATCTCGTTGCGGCAAGGAGAGACTTTACGTGATCATCGAAGCCGCCGGCGCCGCGCTGTCCCGCCTTTTCTCGGCCGAGTTCCGCGCCGTCCTGTTGAAGTCGCTCGGGTTGACGCTGCTCCTGCTGGTCGGCGCGTGGTTCGGCCTGAAGGAAGTATTCGACTGGCTGGCGCTGCCATGGATCGACGCGCTGCTGCCGGGGTTCCCGTCATGGGCCGGCTGGCTGACGCTGGTGGCGGCCGTCTTCGCCGGGATCGGGCTCGCCGTCGGCCTGGCGCTGCTCGTCTCGCCGGTGACGGCGCTTGTCGCCGGCATCTTCCTCGACGACATCGCCGAAGTGGTCGAGCGCACGGATTATCCGCAGGATCCGCCCGGGCGTGCCCTGCCGGCGCTGACGGCCTTCATGCTGTCACTGAAGTTCCTCGGCGTCGTCGTCCTCGGCAACCTCGTCGCGCTGATCCTGCTGCTGGTGCCCGGCGTCAACATCGCCGCCTTCTTCCTCGTCAACGGCTACCTGCTCGGCCGCGAGTTCTTCGAGTTCGCGGCGATGCGCTTCCGCACGGAAGCCGAGGCGAAGGCGATGCGTCGGCGCAATGCCGTGACCGTCTTCCTCGGCGGCCTCGTGATCGCCGGCTTCCTGGCGCTGCCGCTGGTCAACCTGCTGACACCGCTGTTCGCCGCGGCGATGATGGTGCACCTGCACAAGTTGGTCGCGCGCGCCGAGACTGGCGGTCGGCCCGCCCCGGCGCGATACTGAAGATCTCACCCGAAAGGACGGGGCAGCCGATGTCGAAGTCCATCCTGAACCGGGAATGGCACGCCACCCACCGCATGCCGGCCAACGCCACGCTCGACCAGCGGCTCGCCTGGCATGCCGGCCACGCCGCGAACTGCGCCTGCCGCGAGATGCCGGCCTCGATCCGCGCAGAACTGGAACGGCGCGGCATGATGCCGGCGAAGCTTGCAATGCCGGCCATCAAGACCTCGCCCGCGAAGAGCTGACGTCCAGGCATTTCCGGCTTTCCCGCCGGCGCCGCATCCCGGGTCATCGCCGAGTCGCACGCCTATCTTGACAGTGTAAAATAGTGAGCTATTTATATTTTTACGTCGTCAACATATGTCGTCGCGGAGGCCCCCATGCATGCCGATCTCGCTTTGGCGATCATCCACCATCTGCTCGTCTTCGCGCTGTTCGGGCTGCTCGCGGCGGAAGCCGTGCTGCTCCGCCCCGGCCTTTCGGGGGAAAGGCTGGCGTTGCTCGCCAGGGTCGACGGCCTCTACGGCGGCGTCGCTGCGGCGATCGTCATGGTCGGCATCGGCCGCGTGATCTGGGGCTTGAAGGGCTGGGAGTACTACGCCGGCTCCTGGAGCTTCTGGGCGAAGATGACCGCCTTTGCCGCCGTTGGCATCGCCTCGATCCCGCCTACGCTGCGCATCCTCGCCTGGCGGCGGGCGGCAAGGCTCGACGCCGGCCATGTGGTGCCCGAAGCGGAGATCGCGAGCACGCGCCGCGTGGTGACGGCCGAAATCGCCCTGTTCACGCTCGTCCTCGCCTTCGCCGCGACGATGGCGCGCGGCATCGGCACATAAGGTGGCGGCGGGCTAGTCTCCGCCGACCGTGCCGTCCGCGGGCAGCGGCGCCAGTTCGACCAGCGGCGCGGGGATGGCGCTGGTCTTCTCGGCCGCCTTGCACAGGTCGGCGATGACGCAGGCCTGGCACTCGGGCTTGCGCGCCTTGCAGACATAGCGACCGTGCAGGATCAGCCAGTGATGCGCGTGGCGCAGGTATTCGTCGGGGATGATACGCAGGAAGGCGGCCTCGACTTCGTCGGGTGTCTTGCCGGGAGCGAGGCCGAGCCGGTTGCCGATGCGGAAGACATGCGTGTCGACGGCGAGCGTCGGCTGGCCGAAGGCCATGTTGAGCACGACGTTCGCGGTCTTGCGGCCGACGCCCGGCAGTTTCGTCAGCGCGTTGCGGTCGGCGGGAACCTCGCCGCCGTGGTCGCGGATCAGCGCCTCCGACAGCGCCAGCACGTTCTTGGTCTTGTTGCGCCAGAGCCCGATCGTCTTGACGTAGTCGCCGAGCCGGACCTCGCCGAGCGCCAGCATCTTCTCGGGCGTGTCGGCGACGGCGAAGAGCGGCCGCGTCGCCTTGTTGACACCGGCGTCGGTCGCCTGTGCCGACAGAACCACGGCCACCAGCAGGGTGAAGGCGTTGACGTGCTCGAGTTCGCCCTTCGGCTCGGGCCGCTGGACGGCGAACCGGCGGAAGATCTCGCGCACCTCCGCCGCGCTGTAGCGCGGGCGCCGCGCCGTGGTGCGGAGGCGCGACGGGGCGTCGCGCCCGGCGGAAGCGGCGGTTCCGGCAGCTGATTTGCTCTTGGGCTTTTGCATCGGCCCTCTATAATCCTCGCCGATGACCGAGACAAACGCCCTGCCGGATGCCGACGCGCCGATCTTCCGCGCCCTGCTAACGCCGTACCGGTCGCTCGGGCGCTCGGGTTTCATGGCCCTGATGGTGGCGTTGCTCGCCGTCTGGGCCGTCACCGGCGTGATCTTCCTGTCGCGCGGCGCCTGGCCGATCTTCGGCTTTTTCGGCCTCGACGTCCTGGCGATCTACATCGCCTTCCGCGTGAACTACCGGGCGGCACGGGCGCGCGAGGAGGTGTCGGTTTCGCGCATTGCGCTCGATATCCGCAAGACGGCACCGTCGGGGCGCACCGAGGACCATCGCTTCAACCCGCTATGGGCACGTTTCAAAGTCGCCCGACACGAGGAGATCGGCATCACGCGGATGGCGGTGGAAGGCCAGGGCAAGGCAGTCGCCATCGGCAGCTTCCTCAATCCCGATGACCGCGAGAGCTTCGCCACGGCCTTCTCCCGTGCGCTGGCGACCGTCAAGGCGCGCTGAAGGGGCTGTACCGCTCGCGTCATGAATCGGGTGGCGCGGGGCGGCCGGCGGCGCGATAGTCGCGGCAAGGAGACAGACGACCATGAACGCGCAGACAGCCATCCTCCAACGCGACATCACGCCCGGCGGCAGCGACTACGAGATCGTCCGCCGGGTCATCGAGAAGATCAGCCAGGACTATCGCGACCAGCCGTCGCTCGACGCGCTCGCGGCCGAGGTCGGCGAGACGCCGACGGCCCTGCAGAAGCTCTTCACCCGCTGGGCCGGGCTTTCGCCGAAGGCGTTCCTGCAAGCGGTGACGCTCGACCATGCGCGCCGGCTGCTCGACCAGGGCATGCCGCTCCTCGAGGCGGCACTCGAGGTGGGCATGTCCGGGCCCGGGCGCCTGCACGACCTCTTCGTCACCCACGAGGCGATGTCGCCGGGCGACTACAAGACCCGCGGCGCCGGCCTGACCATCCGCTACGGCTTCCACGTCACCCAGTTCGGCATCGCGCTGGTGATGGTCACCGACCGCGGGCTCGCCGGCCTCGCCTTCGCCGACCCCGGCGGTGAGCGCGCCGCGCTGGACGACATGACCGGGCGCTGGCCGAATGCCGGCTACGTGGAGGACCTTTCCGCGACAGCGCCCTATGCGGGCCGCATCTTCGATCCGGCGCGCTGGCGCTCGGACCAGCCGCTGCGCGTCGTGCTGATCGGCACCGATTTCCAGGTGCGCGTCTGGGAAGCGCTGCTGAAGATCCCGATGGGCCGCGCCTGCACCTATTCGGCGATCGCTTCTGGCATCGGCATGCCGTAGGCCAGCCGCGCCGTCGGCGCGGCGGTCGGCGCCAACCCGATCTCCTTCGTCGTGCCCTGCCATCGCGCCGTGGGCAAGTCGGGTGCGCTTACCGGCTATCACTGGGGGATCACGCGCAAGCGCGCCATGCTCGGCTGGGAAGCCGGCCAGCTGCCCTCCGGCCGCTGAGCCGACTTGCCGCCGCGGCTCTGGAATGCGGCGGCGGCACGCGATAGCTTCCGCGGGAACATGCCTGGAGGCTTCGTCTTGATCACCGTCATCGGCTCCATCAACCTCGACCTGATCGCTACGGTGGAACGGCTGCCGAAGCCCGGCGAGACGGTGCCGGGATCGAGCTTCGGCACGGCCGCCGGCGGCAAGGGCGCCAATCAGGCGCTTGCGGCCGCCAGGGCGGGCGCAAGCGTTCGCATGATCGGCGCGGTCGGCGCCGACGCCTTCGCCGCCGAGGCGCTGGCACTGCTCGACCAGGGCGGCGTCGATCTTTCCGGCGTCGCCCGCACCCGCGAGCCGACCGGAACGGCGCTGATCCTCGTCGGCGGCGACGGCGAGAACATGATCGCCGTCGTTCCCGGCGCCAACGGTATGGTCGACGCGGCGGCGGTGGAGGCCTTGCTGTTCGCGACGGGAGAACATCTGCTTCTGCAGCACGAGATTCCGCTGCCCACGGTGGAACGGGCGCTCGATGCGGCGCGGCAGGCCGCAGCGGTATCGCTCCTCAACACCGCGCCGTACCGCGTCGAGGCGGCGGCACTTCTGGCGAAGGCCGACTATGTGGTCGCCAACGAGACCGAGTTCGACCTCTATGCCGCGGCGCTGGCGCTCGCAGGCCCGGACCGCGAGTCGCGCATGCGCGACTTCTGCTCGAAGACGGGGCGAACGGTGATCGTGACACTGGGCGGCGACGGCGTCGTCGCGGCGACGCCGGAGGGCATCGTCCATGCCCCGGCGTTGCGCGTCACCCCTGTCGACACCGTCGGCGCCGGCGACACGTTCTGCGGCTACCTCGCGGCGAGCCTCGCCGAGGGCCGGCCGCTGGCCGAAGCGATGCGCCGGGCGGCGGCGGCCGGTTCGCTCGCCTGCCTGAAGCCCGGCGCGCAGCCCTCGATCCCCCTCGCGGCTGACGTCGCCGCGGAGTTGAGGACGCACTGAACGACGCCCTTTCAAGTCGCCTGGACGACGTCCTCGATCTCGGCGCCGAGCCTCGCCATCAGGCCGGAGAATTCCGGAAAACTGGTCGCGATCATGGTGCTGTCGTCCACCGACACCGGTTTCTCCGCGGCGAGGCCCATGACCAGGAAGCTCATGGCGACGCGGTGGTCGAGACGGGTGGCGACGGTGCCGCCGCCCAGTCCCTTTCCGCCCGGCCGGCCGCGCACGACGAGCGAAGCCTCGCCCTCGGTGCAGTCGACGCCGTTCGCCGCGAGGCCGGCGGCGACGGCCGCCAGTCGGTCCGATTCCTTGACGCGGAGTTCTTCCAGGCCGTCCATCACCGTCTCGCCTTCGGCGAAGGCGGCGGCGACGGCGAGCACCGGATACTCGTCGATCATCGACGGCGCGCGTTCGGGCGGCACGCGGACGCCCTTCAGATCGGAGGCGCGGACGCGCAGGTCGGCAACGTCCTCGCCGCCGGCGTCGCGCAAATCGAGGATGTCGATCGAGGCACCCATCTCCAGCAGCGTCAGAATCAGTCCGGTGCGCGTCGGGTTCATCAGCACGTTCTCGATGACGATGTCCGAGCCGGGAACGACGAGCGCGGCGACCAGCGGGAACGCGGCGGAAGAGGGATCGCCGGGCACCGCGAGGGTGCGGCCGGCGAGGCGGCCCTGTCCCTCGATGTGGATCGTGCGGACACCGTCGGCGGCGGTTTCCACCTCGACGGCGGCGCCGAACCCCTTCAGCATCTTTTCCGTATGGTCGCGGGTCATGACCGGTTCGATGACGGTGGTCACGCCGGGCGTGTTGAGTCCCGCGAGCAGGACCGCCGACTTCACCTGTGCCGAAGGCATCGGGACGCGATAGACGATCGGCACGGCGACGCGCGGGCCGTGGAGCGTGAGCGGCATGCGGTCGCCAGGCGCTGCGTCGAGCACCTGCGCGCCCATCAGGCGCAGCGGGTCGAGCACGCGGCCCATCGGCCGCTTCGACAGCGAGGCATCGCCGACGAAGGTGGTCTTCATGTCATAGGTGCCGACCAACCCCATGGTCAGGCGCGAGCCTGTGCCGGCATTGCCGAAGTCGAGCGGCGCCTGCGGCTCGAGCAACGCGCCGTTGCCGGTGCCCTGGATGATCCAGGTGTCGCCCGACTTGACGATGTTCGCACCCATGGCCCGCATGGCGTCGCCGGTGCGCATCACGTCCTCGCCTTCGAGCAGGCCTGTGATGCGTGTCTCGCCGGCGGCGAGGCCGCCGAACATGAACGAACGGTGCGAGATCGACTTGTCGCCGGGAACCCGTGCGACGCCGCCGAGCGGACTGGATCTGCGGCCGACGGCGGGCCGCGGCGTGGCGCGACTGGACATGGCTTCCTCGCCTCAGGGCCGGCAACCGGCGGCGCGCCGGGAGCCTTTATGGCGCGGCTTCCTATCACGGCTTGGCGGTTCGGTCATCCCCGGCGGACTGCGCGTCCAACCCCCGCTGCCGGCCTGTTCCCGTGGCGGTCCGATAGGCTTTGACAGGGCCGCCAACTGTGGTTAAGGGGACCAAACTTCTTTGACGAGGCTGACGTGGCGAAACCAGAGCTTGGCACAAAGCGCATCGACCCGGAAACGGGTCGGAAATTCTACGATCTGAACAAGGATCCGATCGTTTCCCCTTACACGGGCAAGAGCTATCCGCGTTCCTATTTCGACGCCGGTAGCGATACCGGGCGCGAAGAAGAGGAAATCGAGGAAAAGGAAGTCGACGTCGAGGAGGCCGGCGCCGTTGTCGTGTCTCTCGAGGAGGCCGACGAAGAGGCCAAGGGCGCGGACGATCTCCCTGACATCGACGTCGACGAGGACGTCGATCTCGGCGACGACGAGGACACCTTCCTCGCCGACGAGGAGGAGGAGGACGAGGATGTCGCCGACATCATCGGCCTCGGCGACGACGACGAGGAAATCTGAGCGCCCGCCGGCCGCTGCGCTCGCGCAGGCCGGCTTTTTCGCCCGCCAGAAAAGCCGACGGCGGGCTTGATCTTCTCACGGGGCGGGGTTAGAAGCCGCCTCGACAACGGTCCGGGTTCCCAAGCCCGGCCCTAGATACGCCGGAAACGGCGCCGGCCTCGGCCGGAGTGGGGCCATAGCTCAGTTGGGAGAGCGCTTGAATGGCATTCAAGAGGTCGTCGGTTCGATTCCGATTGGCTCCACCAATTCTCCGCCCAGAGAGCGGCTGAGTCCTTCGACTTTCCCTTGATGTGGCTGCCGCGTACGGGCGCGGGTTTCCAGGAATCCTCCGGTAGCTTCGCCCGGCGTCCCGCTTGCAGCGCGCACGATCCGGCGGACAGATTTGTCCTGGAGCCGTGATCCCGGCCGGCGCATTGCTCAGCCGGGAACCCACTCTTCCATTCGGAGCACATTTCCCCCCAGCGCCTGGAAGGCGCGCTGGCGGCACGAGAACACGATGATCTGCTGGTCGCGCGCCTGGCGGTGCAGCGCATCGAACATCTTCTCGATGCGATCGTCGTCGGAGTAGACCAGGGCATCGTCGAGGATCACGGGCGTCGGCCGTCCGTCCTTCGCCAGAAGACGGGCAAAGGCGAGACGTGTCAGCACCGAAAGCTGTTCGCGCATGCCGCCGCTCAGGCGCTCGACGTCCTCTTCCTGGCCGTTTCGCAGGATCTTGTGCGGCAGCAGCGTCTTGTCGTCGAAGGTGATCGAGACGTCGTCGAAGAGCAGCCCGAGCAGGGGCCGCAGTTCGGACATCACCGGCAGGAGGTAGGTCTCGCGCGCATGTCCGCGTGCCGTGTCCAGCGCGGCACGAAGCCGCTGCAGGATAGCAACCTCCTTCTCGCAGGCGGAGGCGCGCTCCTTCGCGGCGGCGAGGGCGTCGGCCGTCTCGCGCCACTTTTCCTCGATCGCATCTTCCGATCGGGCTCGGATCTCGGCGGCGAGGCCGGCAATCTGTTCCCGCAGCGAGGCTGCTTCCTTTTCCGCCGCCTCGACGACGGACCTGACCCGGCGCAAGGCCGCCTCGGCGGAAGCGAGGTCGATTTCCCGGCGTTTCATCCCGTCGACGACCGTCTGCTTCTCCGAGAGGCCGGCCTCGAGGTTCGCGAGCCGGTCGGCAAGCAGTCGGTCACGCGCGGTGCGCGCGTCCGGCGGCCCGAGTACCGAGTCGATCTGCGTGCGTTCGGCATCGAGACGGGCCAGCGCAGTCTGCACGGCGACGAAGGCATCGGCGGCGCGGATCTGCATCGGCTCGATTTCGCGCAGCGCCTGCCGCGCGGCGAGGCGTTCCGCCTCGGCCGCTTTGTGCGCGGCGCGAACCTGAGCGGGATCTTCCTTGAGTTCGAGATGGTCCCCGGCCGCCGCCCGCCGAGCCGCCGCCTCTTCTCGAAGCTTCGCCAGCCCGTCGGGTGCGAGCAGCGAAAGCCGCGCCTTGAGCTCGCGCAGGTCGCCTTCCTTGCTCTGCGCCGCCATCAGCCTCCTGCGCGCGGCCGCGAGATCGTCCACGCCCAGCGAGCCGAGAAGGACGCGGCGGCGTTCTTCGACCTGCCGCAACCGCTCGTCCTGGCCGGAAGCCGGGCCCGACCTGAGCGTGACGACGCCGATGCCGGGAATGGCCAGCGAGGCATTCCCCTCGAAGCTGCGCAGTTCGCCGTCGTTCAGCGGACTGCCGTCGAGCCGGATCATCGGCGCCTGCGGCTCGTATGCGACGGAGACGGCCGGCCTGCCGGCCTCTGCGATCGCCCTCAGCCTGGCGATCTCGACGTCGAACGCTTCGAGTTCCTCGACAGAATCCTGCGGCATGCGGAGCAGCGCGATGGCCGCTTCCGCATCCTCGATCTGCCTGCGCGCGGCTTCGGCCGCGTCCAGCCTTTGCTCCAGGTGGGCCAGCCGCTCGGCGGCTTCGCGTGCCTTCAGCGCGACGTCCAGGCGCGCGAGCAAGGCGCGTGAATCCTGCTCCTTCGCCTCCGCCGCGTCGCTCTCGGCCCGGGCACTGGCGGCGGCCGCTGCCGTCTCGTTGCGCCGGATAACGGCTTCCCTACGCATGTTCTCGGCTTCGGCCAGCTTGCCCTCGAGGTCCGCCGCGCGTTCCAGCGAGTTGCGGAACGCCACGAGGTCGCGCTCGGCGGCATCCCGCTGCTCGCGCATGAGCCGGAGTTCGGCTTCGTTCGCCCGGAGGGCTTCGGATTGCGTCTTGGCGGCGTCGAACGCCGCCTGCGCGGCATCGACGGCTTTGCGCCGCCCGTCGCGATCTTCGGCCCGGTCGAGTTCGGCGAGCCGCCTGGCTGCCGCTGCGCGTCCGTCGAGCGCCTCGCGAAGCGCCGTGACCTCGGCGGCGAGACGCCGTTCCTCCGCCTCCAGCCGCTCGCGCGCCTCCAGAGCCGCTGCATAGCTTTCGCCCGTCCTCGCCCGGCCGGTCGGGGTGACGAGCTTGCCGAGCGCTTCTTCGGTGGCGGCCATGATCTCGGCCATCCGGCGTCCGCCGGTGACGGCCTCCACTTCGCCCTGCACGGATTCGAGCAGGCTGGTGCGCACCCTGGTGTCGCCCTCTTCCTCCGACCTGCTGCGCTTCTCGATGCCGGTCACGCCCTGCCGCACCCAGAGCAGCCCCGCCGGTCCTGCCGATCCGTCCCGGACCAGGCCCGCGATGAAGTTTTCGGCCTCGTCGGCCTGGGCGACGAGCCGGCCGTTGGCGAGATCGACGATCCGGGCCGAACGGCCTCCGTAGAACTGCTTGGTGACGCGGAAACGGCCGGCCTCCGTCGAGATGTCGGCCTCGACCAGCGGGTTCCCGCCGGAATACGGGCGCAGGCTGCGCACGTCGCCGGCAGTGCTCGAATGCGGCAGGAAGAACAGCGCGTGCAGGGCCTCGAAGCTGGTCGACTTGCCGAACTCGTTGGCGGCACAGAGCACGTTGACGCCGTCGCCGATCCCTTCCAGGGCGACGCCGCGGCCCGCGAAGCGCTTGACGTTGAACAGGCGCAGCGCCGAGATCTTCATGGGGCGACCGCCTGTGCATAGGCGTAGAGGCGGGCGAGTGCGGCCTGTGCGATCGCTCGCTCCGCCGCGGGGCGGCCGGCATCGTCCGCCTCGGCCAGCAGGGCCTCGGCCGCTTCGCGCAGCGCACCGGCCCGGTCGATGGCGTCGAGGTCGCCGGCCTGGCATTCGGTCGCGAGATTGCGGTCGTCGAAATCGAGATGCGCGAAGTCGGGCCGCGCATTGGCGATGGCCGACGCCAGTGCCGCGCGCGCTTCCAGCCGCACGCGCCCGCCCGCGATGAGCGTGATCAGCGCCTGCCGCCTCAGCCGCGCCTCCGGCAGCAGCGTCTCCATGCGCGCAACCGCGTCCTCGCCGTCGAAGAGGTCGAGCGCGACGGTGCGCCAGACGAAGCTACCGGTCTCCACCGCCATCACCTGCGGAAGCGCCGACGGTCCTTCGAGCTCGACCAGCAGCGCCTCGCCGGGACGGTCGTGCTTGAAGCGGTCGGGCTCCGGCGTGCCGCTGTATCTTGTGCGCGGATCGATCGCGACGCCGCCATGCCAGTCGCCCAGCGCGAGGTAGGCCAGTCCCGCGCGTCGCGCCCGGTCCGGCGAGATCACGTCGAGCCCGGTGCCCTCCTCGGAAAAGCTCTGTACCGCGCCGTGTGCGAGCCCGATCCGGATCGTCCCGTCGGGGGTCGGCGCTTCATCCATCCATTCGGTGAGATCGCGTCCCGGCCGGCGCGTCGTGCAGGGCGCCGGCAGCAGGATCACGTCCGGCGCGAGTTCCGTCGGACGTGGCTCGACCGCAAGGATGACGTTTTCCGGCGCCTCGGCGCGCAGCGTCGACCAGAGTTGCGCCGCCTGCAGCGAGTCGTGGTTGCCGGGCAGGATCACCCAGCGAATCGGCGCATGGTGGCCCATCTCGCTGAGGGCCTGGCGGCGCACGTCCGGCGCGGGAGTCTCGGTATCGAACGTGTCGCCGGCGAGAAGGATCGTCGAGGCGCGTTGTGACATCGCATGCCCGGCGAGCTTGCCGATCGACGCATGCCGGGCCTCGCGCAGCTTGGCCGGCAGGTCGCCGGTAAACTGCCCGAAGCGCTTGCCGAGATGCAGGTCGCTGGAATGGATGAATCGAAACGCCATCCGACGTTTCTATCGTGCCCGGCCGCAAGGAGGCCAGCCCCCCACCGGCGTCGCGCAACTGCGCGGCGCGACGAGACCCGTTCCGGGACCGCCGTTCCGTGACGAGATATCATCGCAAGATGATCCAATCTCGAACGACCTGTTGCCATTGGCCTTCTGTCGAGGCAGAACTCCATGGCAATCCGCGCAAGCCGTACCGACGGGCTCGCGCCAAGAACGGCGGCCGTCACGATGCACGAAACGAGTTTCCAGGACCAGGTGAAGCTTCGCATCGAAGCGACGGGTGCCCAGTTCGACGTCGAAGCCAACAGGCTGCTGTCCACGCTCGTGCGCGCCGCGAACCTGCTGGTTGCCGATCTCGACTCCGAGGTCTGGCGCCCGTTCGGCGTGAGCTATGCCGGCTTCCGCGTCATCTTCGCCGTGTGGGTGATGGGTCCGCTGGAGCCCAGGGCCATCTCGCAACTGGCGAGCGTCAGCCGCGCCACGGTCTCGGCGGTGATCAACACGCTCGAGCGCGACGGCTATGTCGCGCGCACCCGCGAATCGGCCGACCGTCGGCTCGTCACCGTGCGGCTGACGGAGAAGGGCCTGCAGTTGTGGCGCGACTCCTTCGAGCACCACAATGCGCGCGAACGCCGCTGGGCGGCCGCGCTGACCCCGGCCGAATGCGAGACCATGGTGACGCTGCTCGACAAGCTGATCCGCAAGCGTCCGCGCAGCCACGGCGACTGACGGCCGGGACTGAAGACCGGGCGAACCCGCGGGCACGATCGCCCGGCCGATCCGCCTCCCGGTGCCGACGGCTATCGCCCGATGAACTGCGGCGGACGCTTCTCCAACATGGCGGTCAGGCCCTCGGCGTAGTCGTGGCTGCGCATGTGGCGGCGATTCGCCTCGAGTGCGTCCTCCAGCGCTTCCTCGCGGGCCAGTTCCTGCGCCTTCCTGATGAGGCGCTTCGACTGGGAAAGGCCTAGCGGGCTCTTGGCGGCGATACGCAGGGCGAGCGTGGTCGCATCGGCGCGCGCGGCTCCTTTGCCGGCGATGTAGTTGACGAGGCCGGCAGCCTTGAGGTCGGCGACGGGCATGAAGTCGCCGGTCAGGATCATCGCCGCGGCGACACCCGGTCCGACCCTTCGCACCAGGCGGTAGGTGCCGCCGGTGCCGGGCAGGAGGCCGACATTGGCGTGGATGTCGGCGATGCGCGCATCCTCCTCGGCGACGACCAGGTCGCAGGCGAGCACGAGTTCCAGGCCACCGGCACAGGCAACGCCCTGGACTGCCGCGATCGTCGGCTTCGGGAAGTCCTCGAGCTGGTTGAAGAGCGCCGTGCTGTCCATCAGGACCTCGACCGTGGGGCTGTCGTCCGGCCCGCCGAGATCGGCCCCCGCGCAGAAGCTCTTGCCGTTGCCGCAGAGCAGCAGGACCCGCACCCCCTCGTCCTCGGCGGCTCTTGAAAGCGCGTCGCGGAGTTCGGCGACCACGACGGGCGAGAGCGCGTTGTGGCGTTGCGGCCTGTTCAGCGCCACCGTCCTGACCGCGCCCTCGTCGCTGACCGCGATCGTCTCGTACACGCTCTTGTCGTTCATTCGCGAATTCTCCCCTTGATGTCGGCGATGAATCTGTTAGCCTCAGATCATGTGATCTCTAATTATCTTAAATGAGGCGAACGGTCCAGTGGCTGGGCACGTTCGATGCAGGAGGAAATGCATGACGGACGGCGATCTGCTCAATCTGCGCGGGCGCAAGGCACTCGTGACCGGCGCGGGGCGCGGCGTGGGGCGCACCATCGCCCTTCACCTGGCGTCGCACGGCGCCGGTGCGGTGGTGGTCAACGACTTCGAGGCCGAGCGCGCAGAGGCTGTCGCGGCGGAAGTGGAGGCGCTCGGCGTACCGGCCATCGCCGTGCGCGCCGATGTCAGCGACTTCGCCGGCGTCGAGAGCATGTTCAAGGCGGCTGCCGAAAAGTTCGGGGGCATCGACATCCTCGTCAACAATGCCGGCAATTCCGGCGCGCGCGGCGTCTCCGACTTCGACCCGCCCTTCTGGACGCAGTCGCCAGACATGTGGCCGAAGTGGATCGGCGTCAATCTGTACGGCGTCATGAACTGCACGCGCCTCGCCCTGCCGCACATGGTCGGTGCGAAGCACGGCCGCATCGTCACCGTGATCTCCGACGCGGCCCGCGTCGGCGAGGCCGGCCTCGAGGTCTACTCCGCCGCCAAGGCGGGCGCGGCCGCGCTGATGCGCAGCCTCGCCAAGAGCGTCGGCCGCTTCAACGTGACGGCAAATTCGGTGGCGATCGCGGCGACGCGCACGCCCTTCGTCGCCGCCGCGCTGGAGAGCGAGGCAGCCGCGGCGCAGCTCAAGCGCTACGCCATCCGCCGCTTCGGCGAGCCGGAGGACGCGGCGAACATGGTGCTGTTCCTCGCTTCCGATGCGGCGAGCTGGATCACCGGCCAGACCTATCCGGTCAATGGCGGTTACTCGATGAACCAGTAGCCGGGATTGGGAGGAACAGGGAAATGGCACAGGCCGAAGCCGGGCAGTCGCCGGCACTTCTCACCATGTCGCGGTGCCGCCGCGACGGCACGCTCGCCCTGCCGCCGGACCGGCGCGGGTGCAGGACCTGCGGCGCCGTCGGCGAGGACATCGAGATCCTCGAGATCGCGGCGACCGGCATCGTGCTCGACGTGATCACGGTCCACCGGCCGCTGGCCGGGCAAGCGGCGCCCTATCTGCTGGGCGAGGTGCGGCTCGACGCAGGGCCTGTCGTAAAGGGTATCTGCGTCGGCGAGGTGGCGCGCGGGTCGCGCGTCGAGGGGCGCTTCGTTTCCGAACGTTCCCAGGTCTGCTTCCATCCGGTTTCGGGAGGTCGGGATGCGTGACGTCTTCATCGTTGGCGCGGGCATCGACGCCTATCGGCCGGCATCGGACCGCGCCTACGCCGACATCGGACTTCCGGCGATCCGCATGGCACTGACGGACGCGGGCGTCGCCTGGGGAGGCGTCGAATCGACCTTCGTGTCGACCGCGCTCCTCGGCGTCGCAGTGGGGCGGCCCATGCTGCGCCATCTCGGCATCAACGCCGCGCCCATCGTCCATGTCGAGAACGCGTCCGCGTCCGGCTCCTCGGCCATCGGCCTCGCCCGCGACAAGATCGCCGCCGGCCTCGCCGACGTCGTCCTGGTGGTCGGCGTCGACAAGCCGGCGATGCTGCCGACCGGGCAGGAGCTGGTCGGCGACGGCGCATGGCCGGGGCCGGCGGCGCCGCCGATCATCCTGTTTGCCCTGATGGCCGAGCGCCTGTCGCGCGAGTATGGCTGGACGCGCGAGGATCTCGCCCGCGTCGCGGCGAAGAACCACGCCAACGCGTCGCTCAATCCCGCCGCGCAGTCGAAGCGTCCGGTCTCGCAGGCCGACATCCTCGCGGCCCCGCCGATCGCCGGCATGCTGACCAAGTTCGAGTGCTGCCCGGTGGGCGAAGGCGGCGCCGCCGTCGTGCTCGCCTCGTCGGACGCCATCGCCCGTCTCGGGCTCGACCGCGACCGTGCCGTGCGCATCGCCGCCTCGGTGTCGGTGACGGAGGTCCACAACGGCGGCGACGAGCTGGCCGAGATCGAGATCACCCGGCAGGCGACCGATGAGGTGCTCGATCGCGCCGGCCTGCACATCGACGACATCGACCTCGTCGAGCTGCACGACGCGTTTTCCATCGAGGAGCTTGCCTATCTCGACGCCATGGGCATTTCTGCACCGGGGCGTGTCGCGAAGGACGCGCGCGCCGGCCATTTCGACATTGGCGGCCGCTGCGCCGTCAGCGCGTCGGGCGGGCTCATCGGCATGGGACATCCGGTCGGGCCGACCGGGATCGGGCAGGTCGTCGAGATGGTGAGGCAGATGAGGGGTGAGGCGGGATCGCGCCAGCATACGCGGACCAGAGCCGGCCTCGTCCACATGGTCGGGCTCGGCGCGGTCTGCGTCATGCACGTCCTCACCAGGACCTGAAAACCGACCATGAAGACCACCGGCCTCGCCGACATGTCCGCGTCCCGCCAGCTCGAAGGGGTGCTGGTCGTCGACCACTCCACCTTCGGGCCAGGGCCCTACGCGACCGTGCTGCTGCGCAGCCTCGGCGCCAGGGTCGTCAAGTTCGAGCCGCCGGGCGGCGAGCCGGGCCGCTCGGTGCCGGCGCTGTGGGAAGCCTTCAACGCAGGCAAGGAGAGCATCGTCTGCGACCTGCGCACCGCTGAGGGGCGGGCCCTCGCTCGCGACGCGGCGCTGAAGGCCGACGTCTTCATGACGTCGTGGCGCCCGGGAACGGCAGAGCGTCTGGGGCTCGGCCGCGCCGACCTGCTGCCGGCCAGGCCATCGCTGGTCTACTGCGCCATGACCGGCTATGGCGCGGATTCGCCGCTGGCCGACCGGCCGGGGCACGACCTGAACTTCCTTGCCGCGTCGGGCGCCTACGCCCGGATCTATCGGGATTCGCTGGAGACACCGCGGCTGCCGCTCGGCGACATGGGGGCAGGAATGGCCGCGGCTTTCCGCATCACGGCGGCGGTGTTCGGAGCCCGGGCGACCGGCATCGGCGCCTTCATCGAGATCTCGATCGCGGGTCTTCTCGCCGAATGCGCGCGGCTGGGCATCATGGCCGACGACTCGATCGTCGGCGAGGGCGACGTGACGCCCGCCTATGGCGTCTTCCGGCTCGCCGACGGCGGCCGCGTCGCGCTCGGCGTCGTCCACGAGAAACACTTCTGGTCGGCCACTTGCCGGGCGCTCGGCCTAGACGCCTGGGCCGACTTCGACGCGGCGGAGATGGTGCGCCGTTCCGGGGAGATCAGGCGCGGCCTCACGGCGGCGTTCGCCGGTCTCGACCGCGACGGATTGCAAGCCGCCTTTGCCGCCCATCGCGACATACCGTGGTCCTTCGTCGAGGAGGGAGAGGCGACGGGACTGAAACCCCTGATGCCGTCCATCGGCGAGGCGGCCCCGGAACTGGGAAAACACAAGGCGGGATGAACCCGCGGCCAAGTGGAGGGACAATGAACAACACCGTGCAGGGACGCACCGGGCCTGCCAGCAGCGTCTCGGCGGCAGCGTCGGGGTCGGCCGTCGCCGTGCTGGACGTCCGCCGGATGGGCGTCAGCTTCGAGGATGGCGGAAAGGCCAAGGAGATTCTCCGCGACGTGTCGTTCCGTATCTCGGCGAAGGAATTCGTCTGCATCGTCGGGCCTTCGGGCGCGGGCAAGACCACGCTGGTGCGCTGTCTTGCCGGCCTGTCGCGGCCGACCAGCGGCTCGGTGCTGCTCGACGGCGAGCCGGTGGTGGGCCCGCCCGCCAGGCTGGCGCTGGTCGCGCAGGACTACAGCCGGTCCCTGATGCCGTGGCTGCGCGTGCGCGACAATGTGCGGCTGCCGTTGCGCGGCAAGGGGATTTCCGCCGCCGAACAGAACGCGCGGGTCGCGCGCGCGCTCGGCGCGGTCGGGCTACCCGGCGCGGAGGAACTCTATCCCCGGCAGCTTTCGGGCGGCATGCAGCAGCGCGTCTCCATCGCCCGCGCGCTCGCCTACGATCCCGAGATCCTTATCATGGACGAGCCCTTTGCCTCGGTCGACGCGCAGACGCGTGCCGAGCTCGAGGACCTGATCATGCAACTGCAACGCGCCTCGCAGCTGTCTGTGGTGCTGATCACCCATGACATCGACGAATCCGTCTACCTGTCGGACCGCATCCTCGTGCTGGGCGGCCGCCCGGCCGGCATCCTGCAGGAGTACGCCATCGACCTCGGGCGGACGCGCGACCAGCTCGAGACCAAGGCGCTGCGCCAGTTCGCCGAATACCGTTCCGAGGTTTTCCGCAGCATCCAGGCAGCGTCGGCGATGATGCGCAAGGACGACCGCCCGTGAGCGCGTTGGCCGAGCCGGGGCCCGAAGGGCGGGCCGTACGACCGGCGCCCCTTTCCGCCTGGCTGCGCGGCGTACTGATCCATGGCGCCTTCTTTCTCGCCGTGATCGGAACCTATTCGCTGGCGCTCGTGCTCGACCCCGGGCTGCGGCGCTTCCTGCCGACGATCGGCGAGCTGCTGCAGGCACTCGCCGGCCTGGCCGTCGACCCCCAGTTCTGGTCGGGGGTCGGAGCAACCGCCAAGGCGGCGGGACTGGGATTGGCGATCTCGATGGTCGGCGGATCGCTCGTCGCCCTCCTGCTTGCGACGAGTACCCGAGTCTACGACAGCGCCCGCTTCCTGATCGACTTCCTGCGCACGATCCCGCCACTGGCGCTGATCCCCGTCGGCCTGCTCCTGCTCGGCCCGACGACGCGGATGGAAGTCACGCTGATCGTCGCGTCGGCAGTCTGGCCGGTCGTTCTGCAGGTCTATTACGGCATCGTCCATCTCGACCCGAAATACCTCGAGACCGCCCGCTCCTATCGCGTCGGCCGGCTGCTGCAGATCGTCTTCATCGTCGCGCCGGGCGTCGCGCCGTCCTTCGGCACGGCCTTCCGGCTGGCGGCATCCATGACGCTGCTGCTGGCTGTCGGCACCGAACTCCTCGCCGGCAGCGACGGGCTGGGCTTCCTGATCGGCTGGTACCAGCAGGCGCGGCGCCTGCCGGAGATGTACGCCACGATCATCGTGGTCGGCGTCCTCGGCATCGCGCTGAATGCGGCGATACGGTCGGCCGAGCGCCGGCTCTTCGCCTGGGCGGAGGAAACGCGATGAACGCGGGAAACGTGATGCGCCGTCTCTTCGTGTCGGCCTGGATGGCGCTCGTCTTCATCACCGTGATCTGGATCGCGACCACGCAGATCCGCTCGCCGTTCTTCCCGCCGCTGCCGATCGTGTTGACGAGCTTCAGCAACACCTGGTTCGGCGCCGGCTTCATGGAGCACGTCGTGCCGAGCATGATCAACCTCGGCGCCGGCCTCGCGGCCGCGCTGGCCCTCGGCCTCGGCCTCGGCGTCGCCCTGGCCTCGTTCCCGCTCGCCAATGCGCTGGTCAACCCATACGCACAGTTCCTCAGGGCATTGCCCGGCGTGGCGCTGCTGCCGCTGATGCTGATGCTGATGGGCACGAACGACGGCTCCAAGATCACCCTGATCGCCTTCGGCGCGCTCTGGCCGATCCTGCTCAACACGATCGACGGCATCCGCTCGATCGCGCCCGAGCAGCGCGACAGCGCGCGGGCCTACCGCGTCACGCCCTTCAACGTCGTCTTCCGCGTGCTCCTGCCCGGGGCTTTCCCGCGCATCACGGTCGGCATCCGGCTGAGCATTTCCATTGCCCTCGTGCTGATGGTCGGCAGCGAATACTACGGCGCCACGCACGGCATCGGATTCTACGTTCTTCAGGCCAAGCAGACCTTCAAGACCGCCGACATGTGGTCGGGCGTCCTGCTGCTCGGCCTGATCGGCTACGTCCTGACCACCGCCTACAGCGCCATCGAGCGGCGCATCCTGCGCTGGCGCCCCACCGATGACCGATGACCCGTCGCAGGACCGTCGCGGCGGGATCGAGATGCGCAACCGGCGCTCCTGCCCGTGCGTGACACGCGCGGCGTCCCGCCGCTGAAATCTGTCGACCGCGATTCCGTATTGAATCATTCGACCTAATATGATTAGATATCGAATGACCCTGCAGGTGCAGGACGATCGAAACGAGGGAGGAAGGTTCGATGAAACTACGCAAGGCAAATAGGGCCGTGGCGATGGCTGCGGTCGCGGCGTTCGCGATGTTCGGTGCGACGGCAGGATCGGACGCGGCCGACAAGACGGCGATCAAGTTCGTCGGCGTCCCGCTCGCCGAATTCGCGCCGATCTGGGCGGCCAAGGACCTCGGCTATTTCGACGAGGTCAATCTCGACGTCACGATCAATCCGACTGCCGCGGCGAGCTCGGCCGAGGCCGCGGCGCTGCTGGTCAGCGGCGAGTACCAGCTGGCGATGGGCAGTGTCGCCACCATCGCGCAGGCCGTCTCGCAGGGCCTCGAACTCGTCGTCGTGTCCGGCGCCACCGTGGTCGGCGGGCCGGAAGACGAGTCCCAGCAGGTGCTGAGCCGCAAGGACGGTCCCGCTTCGCTGAAGGACCTCGCCAACGCCGGCAACACGATCGCGGTGTCGGCGATCAACAGCCCGACCATGGTCTACACCATGAATGCCATCGAACTGGCCGGCGGCGACCCCAAGGCGCCGAAGTACCAGGCGGCGGCCTCGCCGACGATCGAGGAGCTCATCATGAACAAGAGCGTTCAGGCCGGCGTCCTGCTCAACCCCTTCCTCAGCGCGGCGAAGGCCAATCCCGAAATCCAGGTGATCGGTTCGGTCAGCGCGGCGATGCCTGCCAACACGCCCGCCATTTCCGTCATTTCCTCGAAGGCTTTCGTCGGCGCCAATCCCGAAGTGATGAACGGCGTGCGCGCCGCCATCGCCAAGGGCGTCGCCTGGGCATCGGCGTCCGAGAATCGCGAGGCCGTCAACGACCTCATCGTCAAGTACACCGGCCGCGACCGCAAGGTGATCGCCGGGGCGAAGCTGCCGCAGTATTCGACCACGCTGACGGCCGCCAACATCGAGACGCTGCTCGCGATGTTCGCCAAGTACGGCGCGCTGGAAAAGGCGCCGGCCGTCGACGCGATCGTCGACACCGCCGCGCTTTCCAACTAGGCCGGTTTCCGGTGGAAGCGACCGCTCCACCGGAGCCTTTCTTGGCGACGAGGGAAATCGACGTGTCTCCTGCCTGGAATCCGTTGGGCAATGCCATCCTTCAAGCCGCGCGCCTCAATTCGGGGCGCGTCGCGCTTGACGATGGAAGCAGGAAACTGACCTTCGCCGAGGTCGGCGAAGAAATCCGCGGACTGGTCGGGGCGCTCGAGCGCTTCCCGCCGGACAGCGTCGTCGCACTCATCTCCGCAAACAGGGTCGAGTACGTCGTTTCCGACATGGCGGCGACGGTCGGGGCCTTCGTGCGCCTCGGTCTCAACAAGCGCCTGCATCCGAACGAGGTGGCGTCCGGAATGGCGCGTGCCGGCGTCACGGTGCTGTTCTGCGATGCCGAATGGGCCGCGAGACTCGCCTCCCGCATCGCCGACGCGTCCAGCCTGCGGCTGGTCGTCTGTTTCGACGAGATCGACGAGTCCAGCCGGACGGCCTTCGCCGGCGCCGGCATCGAGGTCGCGAACTATCCGACTCTGGCGAGCAGTGCCGTCGACCCCGGTTTCTCGGCGCGCGCAACCACGCCCGACGCGACGGCGACGCTGATCTTCACGTCCGGGACCACCGGCACGCCGAAATGCGTCGCCCATCCGCGCTCTGCGCAGATCGCCATCGCGCGCGGCATGGCCTCGCTGTCCGCCGCGCGGTCCGACGACGTCCTGATCATGCCGCTGCCGCAAAGCCATGCCGGCGGGCTGTTCTCCCAGTGCTATTACCTCGCCGGCGCGCGTCAGCTGATCATCGACCGTGCCAGCGAACAGGAGCTCCTCGGTCTGCTCGCCGGCGGCGAGACGACCGCGCTGGCGAGCGTGCCGACGGTGCTGGAACCGCTGGCGAAGCTCGCGCTCGGCGCGGGACTTTCCTTTTCGCGCCTGCGCCGCGTCTACTATGGCGGCGCACCGATGCGCGTCGACGTCGTGCGCGACGTGCTGCGGGCCTTCGGCCCAGTGCTCACGCAGCTCTACGGCCAGAGCGAATCGGGGCTTCCCGTCACCGCGATGGCACCTTGGGAATACGCCGAGGCGCTGGAATGCGGCGACGAGGCCCGCCTCGCGGCGGCCGGCCGCCCCTGGGGCCTCGCCGAACTCGCCTTGTTCGACGCGGGCGGCGAGCCGATCCCGCAAGGAGAGGTCGGCGAGATCTGCGTGCGCGGCGATACCGTGATGACCGGCTATCTCGGAGACGAGGCCGCGACGCGCGCCGTCTTCGATGCCGCGGGCTGGCTTCACACCGGCGACCTCGGCCGCTTCGACCGTAATGGATTCCTCTCCGTCGTCGGCCGCCAGCGCGACGTCATCATAACCGGCGGCTTCAACGTCTATCCGGCGGAGGTCGAGTCCGCCATCTCGACGCTGGACAGCGTCAGGGACGTCATCGTCATCGGCGTCTCCGATCCCAAGTGGGGCGAATCGATCTGCGCCGTCATCGTGCCGAACGGAACGCGCGACGTCACGCGTGAGGAGGTCATCGGAGCCTGCGAGGAGCGGCTCGGCCGCTACAAGGTGCCAAAGTCGGTGCGCGTCGCCGAGCGCCTGCCCGTCGGGGCGACCGGCAAGATCGACAAGCGCACGCTGATCGGCAGGCTGGACGAGCTGACCTCTGTGCTCTGAGCGGCAGACATGCGAGGTTTGGCGGCCGCCATTGCGGCCGCGCCTTGCCTATTGGACCGGCGGCCAAGTATACTGGCGCTGACTCCCAACAGGAACGCCGGTTTTCCGTATGCAGACCTCCATGATCGACGTCTCCGCCGCCGAGCCCGCAAGAACGCCCGACGCCGCGCGGATGCTGCACAATGCGCGGCGTACCGGAGAATTCCTGAAATCGCTGTCGCACCCGGTCCGCCTGGTCATCCTTTGCCGGCTATCGCAGGGCGGTGCCAGCGTCGGCGAACTGGAGACGCTGCTCGACGTGCCGCAGGCGGCGGTGTCGAAGCAACTGGCACGGCTGCGCGACGACGGCCTGGTGACCGCCCGCCGAGAGGGCCGTTCCGTGATCTATTCGCTGGCCGATACGCGCACGCAGCGCATCGTCGGTGCGCTCTACGACGAATTCTGCGACTGATGGAGCGGGCGCCGCTGGGCGGCGCGGTCGCCAAAGGATGCCGGCCTCACCCGGTGTGCTTGATGACGAAGATGTAGGTCTTGCCGTCGACGCGGCTTTCGAGAAGCTCGTTTCCGGTGGTCCGGCAGAACGCCTCGAAATCCTTGATCGCGCCGGGATCGGTCGCCTGGATTTCCAGCGTTCCGCCCGTCGGCAGTTCCTTCAGCGCCTTCTTCGCCCTGAGGATTGGCAGCGGGCAGTTGAGGCCCTTGGCGTCGAGCAGTTTGTCGGCCATCGAAGACGTCCTTTCGTCAGATGTAGAGATTGATGTCGCTCTTGGTCGCCACTTCGATGTAGCTCGCGGCGCCGCCGAGCGCCGGACCCTCGATCATGTCGTCCATCTTGTATTCGAAGAGATCCATCGTCATCTGGCAGGCGATCATCTTGACGTCCGCCTCGAGGGCCATTTCGCGCAGCTCCTCGATGGAGGCGACCCCCTTCTTCTTGATCAGGTTCTTCATCATCGCCGTGGCGATGCCGTCGACGCCCGGCACGGCCGAGACGAGGTTCGGCAAGGCCATGTGCATACCCATCATCGGCATCTGCATCGCCGGATTGCCGAGCGTGGAAATCTTCAGGTCGAGCTTCTTCTTCAGGAGCGTCAGCCCGTAGAAGGTGAAGAACATGGTCACCTCGAGTCCCATCGCGGCCGCAGTGGTGGCCAGGATGAAGGGCGGGTAGGCCCAGTCGAGCGTGCCTTTGGTGACGATCAGGGACATCGACTTGGCGTTGGCTTCGCTGCTCATGGTCTCCTCCTTGCCGGAACTCGCCGGCACGATCTCGTTTCAGCCGGCACGGCGGTGCCGCCACCGCTTCGCCTCAGGCTGCCGCGCAACCGGCGAACGCGTCCGCGGCCATCTTGGCCTCGTAGGGAGCCGCAACCGCGGTGCCCGGCGTCAGCGTCGCCTTGGCGGCGGCAAAGTCGGCGGGCCTGATCTGCACCATCCAGCCGCTGCCGTAGGTGTCGGCGTTGGCCAGTTTCGGATTAGCGTTGAGATCCTCGTTGACCGCGACGATATCGGCCTCGAAGGCGAGCTTGGCGGGCCCCACCCACTTGCCGGACTCGACCGTCGCGCAGGACTTGCCCTCGGCGATCGTCTTGCCGGGCTTCTTGGCGGTGAAGGCGACGAGCTGGCCGGCCATGCCGGTGGCGATCATCGTCATGCCGACGGTGAAGGTTCCGTCGCCGTTGTCCTTGTACCAGAGATTGTTGTCGACGTCGTAGAAGAGCTCGTCGGGAAGATTGCATCCGCGCACGGTCGGCATGGCCGGACCTCCTTGGTTCACACGGTTCGGGTTTCGGAAAATTCTGATTGCCTGAGCGGCCGCGACGAACAGCAGAACTCGCCGAGCCCGGCCGTCTCCAGCTTGCCGCCGACGAACAGCGCCAGGTGGCGCACCACCATGGCGGCGAGGCGGACGCGTCGGGCGCGCTCGGACACGCCCGTCTCCAGGCGGATCAGGTTGCGGTGGTAGACGATCTCGCGACAGGTCTCGCGGCAGGCGTTGAAGCTCGGGTCGCCGCGCGCGCCCTGGCGATGCAGCGCAAGCAGGCGGAAGCCCTCGACGGTGCCTGTCGTCGGCGCCTGCCCATGGGCCGCCAGCCAGCTTTCGAGCACCGCCTCGCCGGCCGCGAGCAACTCCTCGGCGATGTGCTCCGCGTCCTGCGACAGCACGGCCTCCGGTGCGACGACGATGGCGTCGGCCCTCGCGGTCACATCGTCGATGGCAAGGGAGGCCGGTTCGGACGTCATGCCAGCCCCTTCTCGCGGATGAGATCGCGCGAATCGGAGAAGTTCTCGTGCACGCCGACCTTGCGCGGCGACAGGCCGAGCGCCATGCCGAGCAGCTGGGTGAAGTACAGGATCTTCACGGTGGTCTTCCTGCCCAGCACCTTTTCGGCGCGAACCTGGTGCATCTCGAGGCCGGTGTGGCAGGTCGGGCATTCCGTGGCGATGACGTCGGCGCCGCAGGCCTCGGCGGTCGTCAGCAGGTTGAGCACGAGCTTCGTCGAGGTATCACTGTCCGACAGCGCGTGGGCGCCGCCGCAGCACGCCGTCTTCAGCGGATATTCGACGTTTTCGGCGCCGGCGGCCGCGAGGATGTCGTCCATGAAGTGCGGCTTGGCCGTCGATTCGCTGCCTGGGCCCTTGTCCTTCTCGGGAAAGATGTGGCGCGGGCGCGTGTACATGCAGCCGTAGTAGTTGGCCACCTTCAGCCCGGCGAGCGAGTTGCGCACGCGCTCGCGGATGCCGTCCTCGCCGACCGAATGCTTGATCCAGTCGAGGGCATGGATGGTCTCGACCGTGCCCGGCTCGTAGGTGCGGTGGCCGGCCTTGCTGCTCAGCCGCGCGTTGACTTCCTTGGAGTCGGCGTCGCGGGCGAGGTCGTATTCCGCCTTCTTCAGGTTGTGGTAGCAGCCGTTGCACGGTGCCATCACCGTGTCGAAGCCCATGTCCTGGGCGATCGAGAGGTTGCGCGCCGACAGGTAGGTCTGCAGCTTCGGGTCGACGTTCTTGACCTCCATGGCGCCGCAGCAGTTCCAGTTCTTCAGCTCGACGACCTCGAGGCCGAGCGCCTCGCCAACCGCCTTCGTCGAGCGGTTGTAGGCGTGACCCGTGCCTTCGAGCGCGCAGCCGGGATAGTAGGCGACCTTCTCGTACTTGCCCGTCATCGGTCGGCTCCCTTGACGTCGAGATTGAGCGCTCGCCGGTTGGCGGCCTCGCGTTCGGCGACGTATTCGTTGATCGCCGCCTGCGCCTTACCCCACGACCGCGTGCGCGGCCGGAAGACGGCGGCGAGGCCGAGGCGGATCAGGTAGAAGACCGGGAAACGACGGACGAGGCCGGTGATCAGGGCAACGATCCACGGCTGCGCCAGCGGCTGCCCGGTCCGGGCGAGGAACTGGCGGAGCACCAGCCCCTCCTCGATCTTGCCGGTCTCGAACACCTGGTGAGCGAAGGCCTCGTCGAAGACCATCGACGGCTTCTTCTCGGTGTGGCCCTTGAGTTCGAGCCAGTGCGCCGTGGCCTTCATGACGCCTTCGGGATTGACGTCGCGCGGGCAGGCATAGGTGCACTTGTTGCACGAGACGCACTGCCAGATGATGTCCTTGTCGCGGATCAGTTCGGACTCCATGCCGAGGCGGATCAGGTAGATCCAGTAGCGCGGGTTGAAGTCCGGGTTGATGGCGTTGACCGTGCAGGCGTTGGTGCACGAGCCGCACTGCCAGCAGCGCGAGATGTGCTCGCCGCCGCCCAGCGCCTCGATCTCGTCCTGCATGTTCTCGTTGTAGTCGGTGAGGGCGCGGCTCTCGATGAAGGTCGACCAGTGACCCGAGACGTCGATGCCGTCGATGACGAGCTTGTCGTGTTCGATGAGGTTTTCGGGGCGGATCAGCGATTTTTCGTGGATCGGCATCAGTGCGCTCCCGTCGCCGCGAGGGCTTGCTGCGCGCCGAGGACATGCGCCGTGCCGTCGATGAGCTTCAGCCGCGTGCGGCCGCTCTCGGTGTCGACGGCGTCGAGTCCGAGGAGGCGACGCGTATGGGCCATCGGATCGCCCTGGCTGGTGAAGTCCGAGCGCAGGTACTGGCCGCCGCGGTCGTTTATGTAGCCGGCGTAGACATGGGCGCACAGCAGGTCGGTGTAGAAGGGCAGGTCGCGGAAGACGCCGTTCTCCGCAAGGAACTCGGCGAGTTCGCCGGCGAGCACGGAGAAGGTGCGGAAGTCGTCGGCGATCTCGATACGGGCCGCGTCGATATCGTCGGCAAACCAGATCTCGCGCAGCACGCCGGTGCCGACGCGGGCGTCCCACATCCAGCGGGTCATCAGCGGATAGCGCTCGGGCGCAACGAAATGCAGCACTTCGGCGGCGAGGTCGCGCGTCCAGCGATGGCCGCGGTCGTCGGGGAAGGAGGCGACGAAGGCGGCAAGACGCGCATCGGCCGTGGCGACGTCCGCCCAGCCGTCGAGCAGGGCGACGAGGCGGCGGCGCAGCGACAGGAAGGCGCTCTCGCCGAGCGAGGCCGCAATCCGTCGGCGCGCCGGGGTGACGAAGGCGGCGAGGTCGAGGAACTCGCCTTCGGTCATGTCGGCTACGCGCCCCTTGCCGAGCACTTCCTGGAACAGCGAGGCTTTCAGCGCCAGCGCACTGACATAGCGCTCGATGCCGCCGGTCTGTTCCCCCGACGCGACGAGGTTCTCGAAGGCGCGGCGCAGCCTCGGCCCGCTGAGGTCGAGCACCGGCCCCACCGCCGCTGGCGGCGGCTTCCTCTGGTCCCTGCGGAACAGGCTCAGCATCACTCAGCCGCCTCGCGCACAGCGCCGTGGCCGAGGGTCAGGGCGGCAATCGCCGCGGCCTGGCCCTGGGCGATCGAATCGTCGATCGTCTCCGGTCCGGTCGCCGCACCGGCGACGAAGACGCCGGGCCGGCTGGTGTGGCCGAGGCTGGCGTAGGCGGAACCCTTGTCGACGAAGCCGTACTTGTTGAGGCGGACGTCGAAGATCGCCGAGAGCGTCATGTTGTCGACGTTCGGGTCCATGCCGATGGCGTGCACCACCATGTCGAAAGGGATCGAGATCGGCCGCTTGACCAGCGTGTCCTCGCCCTTCACCAGGAGGCGCTTGCCGTCGGAGGTGACCTCGGCGATGCGCGCCTTGATGTACTTGACCTTGTGGGTCTCCTGGCTCTCCCAGTAGTAGGCGCCCTCGTAGAGGCCGAAGGTGCGGATATCCATGTAGTAGATGTAGACGTTGCTCTTCGGCAGCGCCTCGCGGATCTCCATGGCGATGTTGGCCGACACCGTGCAGCAGATCTTCGAGCACCATTCGCGGCCGATCTGGCGATCGCGCGAGCCGACGCAGAGCAGGATCGCCACGCGATCCGGCGCGCGGCCGTCCGACGGACAGCGGACGCCCGCCCCGGTCGACAGCATCTGCTCGACCTGGACCGTGGTGACCACGTCGGGATACGTGCCGAAGCCCCATTCGGGCTTGTTGACGCTGTCGAAATGGGTGAAGCCGGTGGCCAGGATCGCGGCGCCAGCCTCGACCTCGTCGCCGGACCTCAGGCGGGCGGAGAAATGGCCGGGTTCGCCGGCGAAGGCATCGACGGAGGTGCCCAGGCGGACGTCGACCAGGGGATTGCCGGCGACGCGGTCGACCATGCCGCCGATGGCGTCGCGCGCCCACTCGTGCGACGGCACCAGCTTGGCGTAGCCGGACAGGATCGGCGCGCCGCCGAGGCGGTCGGCCTTCTCGACGAGCGTCACCTTGCGGCCGGCCGAGGCCAGCGCGTGGGCGGCGGAAAGTCCGGCGGGGCCTCCGCCGACGATGAGGACTGGCCTGCTCATCAGACGCCTCCCGCGAGCGCCCGCGGCTTGACGTAGCCGGGGCCTGAAGTGATGGCCCGCTTCGGATCGTAGAGGGTCTCGATCCGCCCGGCCTTGACCTCGCCGAGATAGGCCTCGAACTCGGCCTTCGCCTTCTCCCAGTCGATGCCCATCTTCTCGAGGAGCTGCTCGAAGGGCGAGGCGTGCCAGTGCAACTGGGCCAGCTTGTAGGGGTGGGCGCCGAGCGCCAGCGCCGCGAACTGGCAGTCGGCCAGGATCGGCAGGGCGTAGACCTTGTCGACGGCGCGGCCGATCCACTGGTTCTTATCGAGCGTGGTGATGCAGCCCGTGTCGTGGCCGACCATGACGTCGGCGCGGGCTTCCTCGACGGCGACTCGGATCTTGCGGTCGATGGCGAAGGAGCGCGTGAATTCGCGCTCGCCGATGATGTGGCGGAAGCCGAAGCCGCAGCAATCGTACCAAGTCGAGTAGTCGATGACGTTGGCGCCGAGCGTCTCCAGCAACCCGGTCGTCACCGCGACGCGGTTCCCGTCGAGGACCGTGGCGTCGTAGATGACGTCCTCGGGCACCATCTTGTAGACGTGGCAGGCCGGATGCACAGTGGCGCGCAGGCCCGAGACGTCGACGACCTGGTGCTCCTTCAGCCGGTGGCGCACGACGTGCAGCCATTCCGAGTAGTGCACGATCTCCTCGGGGATCAGGAGCTTGCCGTCGACGAGGCGGCCGAGCTTGCCGAGGATTTTCTTCACCTCGGCGCGCAGCTCCGCCGAATGCATCAGGAAGATGCGCATCTCCTTGTAGTTGCCGAACGAGGTGCCGCAGTGGACGAGCGGGAAATAGGTGCCAGCGGGCAGTCCCTGCGCCTTCGCCGACACGTAGGCCTGGTGGAAGTTGCGCAGGAACACGGCGGCGAGGCTGACCACGTTGCCGATGCCCGAGCCGTGGTAGTTCCACGCCGTGCACGAGGTTTGGTCGGTCTCGTCGAGGTAGTTGATGCCGAGCTTGTTCATCAGCCACAGCACAGAGCTCGGATAGCCGGGAATGTTGCCGCACTGGCCGCACGATTTGTGGTGCCAGAGATTGTTCGTCGGGATCTTCTTGTCCCAGCCGTAAAGCGTCTTGGCCATGACCGGGTCGTGGCCGTCGGATACCCGGTGGACGAGGATCTCGCCCTCCTTCTCCAACTGCCACATGACGTCGCGGACGTCCTCCTTGCGGTCCTTGCCCGTTAGCAGGGCGCGGCGGTCGATCTTCGCCTCGACCCAGTCGGTGGCGCGACGCGCCTCGTCGGGCGTCAGGTTCGCCGCCCGCCATTCGGCGCCGAAGCCCTCGAAGGCTCCTTTTCCGCTTCCCTCATTCGCCATGTTGTTCCTCCCAGACCGACGGCGACGACTGCTCGATGATTTGCCGGCTACTCAGCCGTCGGCGTCGTCGTCCTCGTCCTCGTCCTGTTCCTCGAGCCACTCTTCCCATTCCTCGCGCTTCTCATCCATCACGTCGGAAACGACGTCGAAGAGGTTCTCGTCCACGGTCTCGAGCTGGTCGAGGACGCCGGTCGCCTCCCAGATCGTGTAGAGTTCGACAGAGGTCTTCAAATTTACCTCCCAGGCCGTGTCGAGCGTGTGCATCGTCGGCATGGGGATGGCCTTGCGCAGGATGTTGAGCGGCGCGTCGACCTTGCTGACGTTCGGCCCCCAGTCGGGGAAGGCCTCGCGCGTGATCATGTTCGGGGCGAGCTGGTTTCCGGTCGAGATGACCTTCAGCAGCACGCGGGAGAACGGCCGCAGCACCTCCTTGGCCGATTCCATGCCGTGCTTGATCGCTACCTCGCGCATGATCATGACCAGGCCGCCGGGCGAGTTCTCGAACGGGCAGCGCGCCGCGCAGGTGTAGCACTGGGCGCAGGCCCAGATCTTTTCCTGCATGGCGTCGTAGATGCCTTCGAGGTTCTCGGTCCACAGGAGCTGGACGATCTCGCGCGGCGAGTAGTCGTAGTAGTGCGCCGACGGGCAGGTCGCGGTGCAGATGCCGCAGTTCAGGCAGCCGTGGATCTCGTGGTCGTAGACCGCGTGGCTGCGGATGTCGTCGAAGATCTCCTCGAGCTTGGCGCGCGGCACTGGCGCCGTCTCGGAGACCGGGTCGCTGATCTGGGCGCGGACGGACACGTCTTCCTCCCCGACTGGCTAATTCGTTGGCCGGTTAATAGGTCAGCACCTTCGCGTCGTCGTTTTCCATGACCTCCTCGATCACCTTGGCGCCGCCGACGATGCCCGCGCATTCGGGGATCAGGTCGTCCTCGCTCATGTCGAACAGGTCGAGATTGGGAGAGCAGCAGTAGAACTTCGCGCCGGCCTCGTGCGCGTCCTTGATGAAGTCGTAGACGGTTTTCGGGGAGCCCGGCTTCACCACCAGCTTCTCCGCAACGCCCTTCTTCATCAGCTGGCCGGCGGTCGCCGTGCAGATGACGTCGACCTCGTAGTCCATCGCCGCCGCCACCGTGGCCTGGAAGAACGGCGCGCCGAGCTCCTCGCCATTGCGCGGGTCGGTATTGACCATGATGATGATCAGCTTCTTGGCCACGTCGTTTGTCTCCTCCCTGCCGGCGCGGGCGTTCTTTTTATCTGGCCCGCCGCTTTCGACATATGCCGGGAACGATACATGCCGTTTTTGGAATATGCAATGGCCTGAATCGACTGCACCCGGCCGGCCGACGTCACATCAGGCCCGTATGCCGGGTGATCCCGACCATCATGTCGCTCAGCGCCGCGGCGATCTCGCCTTGGCGATCACGCAGGATCGCCAGCGCCTCGGCGGTATCGGGCGGCGTGTCGGCGAATTCCATGATCAGGTCCTCGACCATGCCCGACTTCGTACCCGGATGACCGAGGAAGCCGAGGCTGTTCGCGCCGACCGAGAAGACCAGCGGCGTCCCGTGCCCGTCCGTGGCGAGCGCTTCGGCTGCGTCGGGCAGCACCGGGCGGTCGCGCAGGTAGCAGGCGAGCGGGAAGCGCTCGGGCAGGTGGCCGCCCAGCGCCTCCGGCGATACGCGCCGTGCCTCGGCGATCTCCAGCCGCAGCGGTGCCTCGTCGGCGCCGCCGCCGGCAGCCACGCAGAGGATCAGCGCGCCCAGTTCCATGCCGATCACCGGCAGGCCGGCGTCGAGAAAGGATTTCGTCAGCCGCAACTCCGGCAGGACGCTCGGCAGGAGATGGCCGCTGACCACTCCGTAGGGCCCGCCGCCGATCAGGACGAGCCCGTCATAGGCGCCGCGGTCGGCGGGAATGCCGCCGCCATGGGCGAACGGCCGCGCATAGGTGAAGCGGATGTTGCGGCCTTCGAAATGATCCTCGATCAGGCCGAGATACTCCGCCTCCGTGTGCTGGACGACGAGAACCGTCTTCATCGGTCGGCAGCCGGTCGCCCGGTCAGTCGCCGGTCTCGACGGCGGCCATGATCGCGGTGGCCATGTCCTTCGCCGTCACGCCCGGCATCTCGATGTGCAGTTCCCCGGCGCGCTGCGACGCCGCGGCGGCGATCGCGTCGGGCGTGAGTTCGGTTCCCACGAGCGCCTTCGCCAGCCGGTCGACGCCGTCGGGCGGCAGGCAGGTGAAGTCGCCCGAGATCATCAGGTCGGCGATGCGGCCATCCCTGGCGAGAAGGTGTACGCGCATCAGCCCGCCCGGCGCCTTGTGCGCGCTCTCCGTCAGATGCGTGCCGGCCGATATCTTGACGCCCATCTCGACCAGCTTGCGGCCTTGCGCGTAAGTCCATTCAGGATCCGCGAGGTCGCGCTCGGCCTTTTCGATCGCCGCCCATTCGGCGCCGGTCGGTGTGCTTTCCACCGGCTCGACGCCGAGCACGTCGGAGCAATGCGAGAGGAACCGCGCCTTCAACGCGTCGCGCGCCGGCGGTTCGGGCAGGAGCTTGGCCATGGTCGTCATGTAGTCGTCGAGCGTCTGACGCAGCTTGTCGCGGAATTTCTCGCTCGGCACCTTGAGGCAGCGCACCATGGTCTGCGTGTCGAAATCGAACATGAAGCTGCCGACCATCACGGTCGCCTCGGCGATGCTCGCGGCGCCGGTGCCGCCGATCTTGCGTCCGTCGACCTGGATGTCGTTGATCGGCCGGTAGGCGGCGTTGATTCCGAACTCGCGGTAGGTACGCACCACAGGCTCGATGAACAGCGGGTAGAGATTGATGGCGTATTCCGGCGCCTTGGCACGCGGATAGACGAAGTGGGTGAAGAGCTGGTTGCGGTCGAGATAGACCGCACCGCCGCCGACCTGGCGCCGGTAGATCGGCAGGTCGCGCTCGCGGCAGTAGTCCTCGTCGACCTCCCGGGCGATCTCCTGGTGCAGACCGACGCAGACGTAGGGCGTCTCCGGGCTGGCCAGCGACAGGATCGGATCGCTGTCCGGCCCGATCGTTTCGGCGAGTCCATGATAGACCGCCTGGCTGCGCAGTGCCGGCACGAGGCCGAAGTCCATCACTCTCAGACGCATGTCCGTTCCTCCCTCGGCATGCCGCCGGACGGGATGGCGGCGATGCTCATATCATTACATACCGATTTTGGAATAAATGAAAAGCGGGAGAGGGCAGGTGCGTTGCGACCGCCCCGCGTGGCGCGGGACGGTCTTTTCGTGGAAGCCGAAGGCCGGGCGTCAGCCGCCGTTCACCCAGACGACCGTACGCGAAGACGTATTGACCAGCACCGGGCCGGCGTCCGTGTAGACATAGGCGTAGGACGGATCGCTCGGTACCGCGACGAGTTCGACGCTCTGCGGCACGACCGTGCCGACCGCGACATCGCCGTCGATGGCAACCGGATCGAGCGGGTTCGATTCCACATAGGTCACAGTCTGCGGCGCGACCACGTAGCCCGGCGAGTAGACGACCTCGCGGTTCTCGATGCGCACCAGGACCGGCCGGCCGTCCACGTAGACATAGGCATATTCCGGATAGTCGGGGATCGGCGTCAGCGCGACTGCCTCCGGTACGGCCATGCCGGCGGAGACACTGCCTTCGATCACGACCGGCTCGACCGGATTGGCGACCACGTAGTCGACCGCGGGTTCGGGCACGGCGGCGGCCGTGCCGAGCACGGCGCCGGCGAAGCCGCCGACCACCGCGCCGACCGGGCCGCCGACGATCGCGCCCGTGACGGCACCGGCGGTTCCGCCGACGGCGACGCCGGTATCGACGGCGGTGCTGCCCGTGGTGCGGGCATCAGTGTCCGTCGCGCCCTCGGCCGCCGGGGCATTCGGCGGCTGGATGGGCGTCTCCTGGGCGAGAGCGGGTCCGGCGGCGAGAATTGCCGCCAGGGCAGCGGAAGTAAGCAGGATGTTTCGCATCTTGGTTCCTTTCGGTTTGCAGGTCCCTCGGCATCACGAACGGTTCGAAGCCGCCTGCGTTCCCGAAAACCGTTCCCGCGTTCAGGCCACCTCGCGGTCGCTTGCGAGACTGGTCTTGGTCCTGACCTCGTCCGACACATGGTCGCGCACGGCGTCTTCGCAGCGCTTGCGGAACTCCTCGACTTCCTCCTGGGGCAGGTGCTCGATGCCGATGAAGTGATTTTCGCCCTGCGAGACGCGGATCAGCTCGTCGAGCTTGGCCTGCACCGCCACGCTGTCGCGGTTCTGGGTGTTCTGGATGAGGAACACCATCAGGAAGGTGACGATGGTGGTGGAGGTGTTGATGATCAGCTGCCACGTGTCGGAAAAGCCGAACAGCGGTCCGCTCGCCGCCCATATCACGATCAGGGCGCAGCAGGCGACGAAGGCGGAGGGCCGGCCCGCCGTGTGTGCGACCGAGGTCGCGACGGAGTTGAAGAAGTTCGCGAGCGCCATCAGAATTCTCCCAGGGAGGCCGCCGGGCCTGATTGTCGATCCCCGCGACAGCCCACAGGCCGGCGGAGCGCGGCAGGAACGCGCGCCCCGCCCACGGGTTCCGCAGCCAAGGCGGGGGCGGGAGGGGTCGCTCAGGCTTTCGAATCGTGTTCTGGTTTCCCCTTCCGCTCGGTCGAGGCCATGTCGTGGAGTTCCTTCTCCGACATCGACTTCTCCATCGAGCGCGAGGCGCCTTTCAGCTCGCTCTTCTTGATGTCGCCGCGTTTCGCGGCGAGGGCCGCGCCGGCCGCCTTCTGCTGGGATTTCGATTTCGCAGGCATGTGTTTCTCCTTCGCTGCGCGATCCGTCGGCCCGCTTGCCGACCTCGAAGAAACTCGGGCGACCATGACTTGGTTGCGAACCCGTGGCGGTCGATAAGTGTCGCGCGGGAACGAAGGCGGCCCGGCCGGCGTTTGGGTTGATCCTCGCGATTCCAGGACACCACAGGGAAACACGAATGGCCGAACCGCTTCCGCCGAAAAAAGCCAGACAGGGGCGCAGGGGCGTTCCCGTGCTCATCGTCCTCGTCGTCGGCCTGATCCTCGCGATGGGAGCGTGGTGGGTTGCCGAATATTACGGCATGGCGATCGAGCCGCCCGCGCAGCAGCAGGTCGGCGATCCCCAGCAACCCAGCGCCCGGCCGCTTCCGCCGGGCGCTTCGACCGGCTCCGACTGAGGCGTTCGCGCCATGGCTATGCGGGCGATCTGGAAGGGCTATCTGAAGGTCGACGAGCTGACGTGCCCGGTGGCGCTGCATTCTGCGGCATCGACCGCCGAGCGGATATCGTTCCACACACTCAACCGCGAAACCGGAAACCGTGTGCGCCGGGAATATGTGGACGAGGAGACAGGAAGGCCGGTCGAGGCCGACGACCAGGTCAAGGGCTACGAGACCGGGAAGGGCGAGTATGTCCTCCTCGAACCGGAGGATATCGCCTCGGCGGTACCGGAAAGCGACAAGACACTCGCTGTCGATGCCTTCGTTGCCTGCGGCAAGGTCGACACACTGTTCTTCGACCGGCCGTACTACCTCACCCCCGCTGACGATTCTGCGCAGACGGCATTCGCCGTCATTCGCGAGGGCTTGCGCGCCAAGGCGGTCGCGGCGCTCGCCCGCGGCGTGCTGTTCCGTCGCGTGCGGACGCTGTTCATCCGCGCCGCCGGCCCCGGGCTCGTCGCCAATACGCTGAACTTCGACTATGAAATACGCCCGGCGGACGAGGTGTTCGATCCGGTTCCGCACCTGAAGATCAAGGGCGAGATGCTCGACCTGGCCCGCCATATCATCGAGACGAAGCTGGGGACCTTCGATCCCTGGGCCTTCGACGACCGCTACGACGCGGCCCTCGCCGAGCTGGTCGTGGCGAAGAAGGAAGGGCGTGCGATCAAGGCGCCGAAACCGGTTTCGAAGGGCAAGGTCATCGATCTCATGGACGCCTTGAAGCGGAGCGCGGCTGCCTCGAAGAAGGAGGCTCCGAAATCCAGGTCGCAGCCGAAACGCAAGGGCGCGTCGACCAAGGCGCCGGCGCGGCGCAAGGCGGGCTGACCCGTGGCACTCGACACCTATCGTCGCAAGCGCGACTTCGCCCGGACGACCGAGCCGAAGGGGAAGGCGGTGGCGCAGGCCGATGGCCGCTCCTTCGTCGTGCAGAAACATGACGCGCGGCGGCTCCACTACGATTTCCGGCTGGAGATGGACGGCGTGCTGAAGAGCTGGGCCGTTACCCGCGGGCCGAGCCTCCTTCCGGGCGAGAAGCGTCTGGCCGTTCATGTCGAAGACCATCCGCTCGAATATGGCGGCTTCGAAGGCACCATCCCCAAGGGCGAATATGGCGGCGGCACAGTCATCGTCTGGGACCGCGGCACGTGGACGCCCATCGGCGACGCGCGGCGCGGCTACCGGAAGGGTCACCTCGACTTCGAACTCGACGGCGACAAGCTGCGCGGACGCTGGCATCTCGTCCGGATGGCGGGCCGGCGGGGCGAGAAGCGCGAGAACTGGCTGCTCATCAAGGGTGACGACGAATTCGCCCGTGACGAGAAGGCGCCGGACATTCTCGAGGAGCGGCCCGATTCGGTGCTCAGCGGTCGGGTTATCGCCGACGTCGAGGACGAGGCGCCGGGCTGGTCCTCGAAGACCGGCCGCATCGATCCGCCGCCATCGGGCGACCCACCTGCGAACGACCCGAAGGTGGAGCCCGCCAGGATCAAGGGTGCGCGCAAGGCCGACGATCCCGGTTTCGTGGCGCCGGCGTTGGCGACGCTGCGCGCGTCCGCGCCGACAGGGTCGCGCTGGCTGCACGAGATCAAGTTCGACGGCTACCGGCTGCAGGCGCACGTCGCCGGCGGCAAGACGCGGCTGCTGACGCGCAGCGGCCTCGACTGGACCGCCAAGTTCGGCGTCGCGGTCCCTGCTGCACTGGCGGCGCTCCCGGCGGGCGAGGCGATCATCGACGGCGAACTCGTCGTCGAGGCGGCCGGCGGCGCCTCCGATTTCTCGGCCTTGCAGGCTGACCTGTCGGAGGGTCGCAGCGACCGCTTCCGCTTCTACGCCTTCGATCTCCTCTATCTCGATGGATACGACCTGCGCGGCGCATCGCTGGTCGACCGCAAGGGCGCGTTGAAGGCCCTCGTCGAGGGTGCTGATGCGGCCCTCGCCTACAGCGAGCATTTCGAGGAGGAAGGCGAGATCATCCTGCGCCACGCCTGCCGGTTGAGCCTCGAAGGCGTCGTATCGAAAGTCCGCTCGGGCAAGTACCCCTCCGGACGCAGCAAGGAGTGGATCAAGTCGAAGTGCTCGGACCGGCAGGAGTTCGTCGTCGCGGGCTTTGTTCCCTCGACCACGTCGGACAAGGCGATCGGCTCCCTCGTGCTCGGCTATCACGGCAAGGACGGGTTCGTTCACGCCGGACGGGTCGGAACCGGCTTCAGTCGCAAGGTCGCGGCGGACCTCTACCGCCGGCTCGAGCCGCTCCGGCGCGACGACAGCCCCTTCGCGACGCCGCTCGATGCCGAGGCCCGTCGCGGCGTCCGCTTCGCGGACCCGCAGCTCGTTGCCGAGGTCGAGTTCCGCAGCTGGACGGCGGATCGGCTCCTTCGCCATGCGGCGTTCCGCGGCCTGCGCGAAGACAAGCCGGCGGAGGAGATCGTGCGGGAGGACACGGCGAAACCCACGAAACAGGAGCCGGCGCCCAGGGCGCAGGTGAAGCTCACCCATCCCGACCGCGTCTACTGGAAAGACGCCGGGGTCACCAAGGAAGGCCTCGCCGACTACTATGCGCAGGTCTGGCCGTTCATGGCGCCCTTCGTCGTGTCGCGGCCGCTGGCGCTGCTGCGCTGCCCGAGCGGCGCCGAGGCGCAGTGCTTCTTCCAGAAACACGCATGGAAGGGCCACCACAAGGCGATCCTAACGCTGGACGATCCCAACGACAGTTCGGACGAACCCATCCTTGCCATCGACGGCATCGACGGTCTGATCGGGCTGGTGCAGGCGGCGGTTCTGGAAATCCACCCGTGGCAGTCGTCGGTGCCTGACCTCGAACGGCCGGACCAGATCGTCATCGACCTCGATCCGGGCGAAGGCGTCGCCTGGCAGAAGGTCATCGAGGCGGCGCGCGAAGTTCGCGAGCGGCTTGCCGGCGTCTCCCTGGAAGCCTTCGTCAAGACGACGGGCGGCAAGGGACTGCATGTCGTGGCGCCGCTGAAGCCCGGCGCCGGCTGGGAGGAGGTGAAGGCCTTCACCAAGGGGCTGGCCGAGGCCATGGCGGCCGATGCGCCCGACAGTTTCGTGGCGACGATCACCAAGTCGAAGCGGCGCGGCAAGATCCTCGTCGACTACCTGCGCAACCAGCGCGGCGCGACCGCGGTCGCTCCCTATTCGACGCGGGCGCGCGCCGGGGCTCCCGTGGCCATGCCTCTCGCCTGGGACGAGCTGTCGCCGGCGGTCGGTTCGGCCTACTTCACCGTCAACAACGCGGTGGCGCGCCTCGCCAACCTCGCCGCGGATCCATGGAGCGATTTCCGCAAGGCCGAAGCGCCCCTCGCAGCCGCGGACGGGAAGAAGGCTGGAGGCAAGAAGCGATCGCGTTGACGCGTGGGCCGCGGCGTCGCCGGCCGGTGGGTCGGGATCTCGACGATGTTCGCGCCGACGGGCCGTTGCCCTCAAGGTGACTTCTTCTTCCCCTTCTTCTTCTCCGAGTCCAGGCTACGGCGAAGGGCATCCATGATCGAGACGACGTTGCCTCCACCGGTATCGGCAGGTTCCGGGGCCTGGGCGGTTTTCAGTTTCGCCGGCTTCTTTTTCTTCCTCGCCGCTATCAGCTTCTTCAGGTTGGCTTCGACCGGATCGCTCGCCATGCCGGGATTCCAGGGCTTCGTCCTCTCCTCGATCAGCGACTTGACCAGGCGCATCAGCTTGGCCTCCGGCTTCACGTCCTCGACAGCGGCGAAATAGGCTTCTTCGTCGCGTACCTCGTCGCCGTAGCGCAGCGTCCACAGGACCACGCCCTTGCCGCGCGGTTCGAGCATGACCGCCCTCTCCCGGCGGTACAGCACGAGACGGGCGATACCCGCGACGTCGGCCGCGGCCATCGCCTCCCGGATGACCGCGAAGGCCTCCTCGCCGACCTTGTCGTCGGGGGCGAGGTAGTGCGGCTTGTCGAGCCAGATCCAGGGAATGGAATCGCGCGGGACGAACATCTCGATATCGATCGTGCGGGTGCTGTCGAGCGCGACCGCCGCGATCTCGTCCTCCTCGAGCACGATGTATTCGCCTTCGCCGGTCGGGTAGCCCTTGACGCTCTGGTCGTCGGGCACTGTCTTGCCGGTGACGGCATCGACATAGCAGCTCTCGACCCGGTTTCCGGTGGCCCGATTGACGGTGTGGAAGCGGATCTTGGCGGAGTCCGAGGTCGCCGGCGTCATCGCCACCGGGCAGGTCACGAGCGACAGCTTCAGGTAGCCTTTCCAGAAGGGGCGTGGGGCCATGCGGCGCTCCCTGTTCGGAACGCTCAACGCCGCGCGGCAGGCCCGGTTCCCCCGTGAGCGCAAACGGCCGCAGCACGGAGCGGCGGCCCTCGGCCCTTGGTCGCGAGCCGGGGTGGTCGTTCGTGACCGGAAAGCCCGTCAGCCGGCGCGGCGGAGCGGCACCACGTCGGCGCGCGCCTGCACCCCGTCGCCCGCGTCGAGCCTGAACTTGGCAAGCCGCTCGCCAGCAAGGTGTTCTCGACCACCTCGGCTGCGATCGAGCGCAGCGCCTAGCCGCTCCTGACGATCGGTGCCACGCCTTGCTCGACATTGCCGCCGGACGAACTGATCAGGGACGCCGTGTTCAACTGGCGTACCCAAGCAAGTCTTGGATCGCTTCCTCAAGCATGACGGGTCGTTCCGCCTGTCGCGTTGCTTCGGTGGAGCGCGGCGGCGGGTCAGTCTTGGTTCGGCGCGGGAGGCTCGGTTCCGAACGGCGCCTCGGTGGCCGGGGATTCGCCGGATGGCGGATCCTGCGGTGCGGTTCTGAAGGCGATGCCGACAAGGAGATAGACGGCCGCGACAGACACGACGATCGCCGCCGCGACAAGCAGGACGCGCCGTTCGCGATGGGGCGGGTTACGAGGATGGGGCGGGTTGCGAGGCGGAGTCATGATCGGCGGCCCCCTCCCGGCTTCTCGTGCTTGCGGCCGTCGTTCGGACGGCGCTGGTCCTCGAGCGTGCCCAGGGCCCGATCGTCGGGATCGGTGTCGAACGTCGCATCTTCGTCGCCGGTCAGGACACGCGGCGCGGCGGAGGACACGCCGCTGTTGCAGTTTGCACCGCGAGGTCGGGCGAACTGGCCCGCGGCGTCCTTCTCGATGGCGTCCGCGTCATTGCCGCGGCCGGTCCGCTTCCGCTTCGTCATCGCGTTCTCCTCAGAGGATCCGCGGCTCCGCCATCCGGTTGTCGGGGACCATCTCGATGCGCGCACGGCGCCGGTCGAAGGCCCCGTGGCCGGCGATGGCCCGCGCCTGCTCGAAAGGCGTCTCGTACGCCCACATGAAGTCCTCGGCGGATTCGCCGACCGCGGTAACCCGCCAGTAGCTCGCCGTGCCTTTCAGCGGGCAACGCGTCGCGGACTGGTTCTTCTTGAGGAATTCGAAGTAGATGTCCTCGAAGGGGATGTAGGGAACCGGCTCGTGGCCGGTCTCGTGCAGGATCAGCGCCCTGTCGGTCGAGGCGATCATCGCGTCGGAGAAGGTCACGGTCACGGTTCCGCGGAATGGTTCGATCCGCAGCGCGGACGTCGGCGCGACGCGCTCTGATCCGTCGTCTTCCGTCTTGTCCAAATAGGCCATTGCTACCTCTCCACGAACTTGTTGAACCGGCTGGTACCGCCGGAGCCGAGTTCATCCTGGTACAGGAAGGCGAGCCGACTCTCGTCGAAGATGCGGAAGAATTCGTCCCAGTCGATCTCCTCCAGGCCTTCCTCCGCTTCGCCGAAGTCGATTCGCAGGATCCCGCCCTCGCCGGCGCCCCTCACGCGTGAGGGACGCCCGCCGCGTTCCTCCGCCCAAGACCTGATCTCGCCATGGTCGGTGGTCGTCCTTGCTTCGCTCATCGTTCGGCCTCCGCTTCTGGTGCGTATGGTTGCGTCATGCGCACAACGCCTCCGCGTACCGGCTGGTTCCGGCCGAAAGACCACGCGACACCGGGGGCGATCAGTAGCTGTGTGGAGGCACGAACAGGCATATGGTGTGTCCGGAATCCGAACCGCCCGTCGAGCACCAGTGATACTCGCCGTCGGGGGATTCCCGCAGCCGTCCGTCCAAGTAGGGCAGGACCTCGCCGGTCAGGTCGATGACGTAGCCTTCCGGCCGCTCCGATACCGCATCGCGCGAAACGGCCCGGCAGTCCATGTCGGAGCAGCAGGCCTTGGGATACATCCACCCCGAGGGTGCCTCGTGGGCGTCCGCATCGGCCGCGCCCAAGGCCGCAGCCGCGAGAATTGAAGACAACGCAGCATTCATTCTAAGGCTGCGGCGGGCGAGAATTTCCATCGCCGTCTCTCCGGTTGATGCACCTGAAGAAACACGCGGCGACGGCGGTTCCTTCAAATCGTGTGTTCGTCGGAAACATCCTCGCGACGCCACCCCCCGACGCCCGCTCCACCAGCCGGCGCTGCGGTCCCGGCATGGACACTGCCGGGAAACGGCCCGGCCTGACGGATTGTGTCGCCGCGGCGGTCGGCCAGGGACACGACGGCGGGATCGTGGGCGATGGCCCACCGATGCCGGAAATGCGCGAGAAGCAGGGGGTGAAGGCAGTCCCGCGACAGCGCGATCTCATGCAGGGCGAGAAGGGGTGTCACAAAGCCTCTCCGTGTCCCGGTTCGACGGAGGGAAATCCACCTCGGCGGCAAAGGTTCCGGCCGTGCAGCTGCGGGCGGTGGGAACCTTTGCCCGGCGGGATGGTTGGAGCACCGATCGCCGGAACCGGCGGGCGATGGAAGAGCGGCGCATGACCGGCAAGCAAGACGACGAGAACGGCAAATGGTCGGCCGAGGTTACCGAACACAGCGACGCGCTCGATCTGAAGGAAGGGGTCTTCACACTGGACGATCCGGCCGACATCGCGCGGTCGCTGAAGAAATCGGCGGAGCGCAGCGGCCGGCGCAAGGCCGATCCCTATAGGTCGGCCATGTCGATGCTGACCTTCTACATCAACCGCGCGGGGGCCAACCTGCCGGCCGAGCGTCGATCGGTGCTCGGTGCCGCGAAGGACGAATTGCGCCGCGCGTTCGGCCGCGAACCTTCGCGGAAGGCACGAAGCAGATCGAAATCGAGGACGAGATGAGCAAGGACAAGAAACCGACGACCCGCCGACAGCGAGACGTGCAGAAGGAGGTCGCGGCCGACGACCGCAAGGGCGCGCCTCGGTCCGATGGCGCCATGCAGGCTGGAGCCCGCGACTATCCCGAGCCGCCCTTTCCGAAACAGCACCAGCCCAAGCCCGGCGCCGAGCGCCGTCTCGAACCGCAGCCCATGTACGAGGCGCCGTTCTACCGCGGTTCCGGCAAGCTGGAGGATCGGGTCGCGCTGATCACCGGCGGGGATTCGGGCATCGGCCGCGCCGTGGCCGTTCTCTTCGCGCGGGAAGGCGCCGACATCGCCATCTGCTACCTCGACGAAGAGCATGCCGATGCGGAGCGCACCCGCCAGGCCATCGAGGCCGAAGGTCGGCGATGCCTGCTGCTGCCCGGCGACATCACCGAGCGGGACACCTGCGAGGCGGTGGTCCGGCAGACCGTCGAAACCCTGGGTGGCCTCGACGTGCTGGTCAACAACGCCGCATTCCAGGTGCACACGAAGGACATCGTCGATCTTGGCGAGGACCATTTCGACCTGACGCTGCGTACCAACCTCTACGGGTGTTTCCGTATGAGCCGGGCAGCGGTGCCGCACATGAAGCCCGGCTCCGCGATCATCAACACCGGCTCCGTGACCGGCATCGAAGGCTCCCGCCACCTCGTCGACTACTCGATGACCAAGGGCGGCATCCACGCCTTCACCCGGTCGCTCGCCGGCAACCTGGTGCCGCGCGGCATCCGCGTCAATTGCGTCGCGCCGGGCCCGGTGTGGACGCCGCTCAACCCTTCGGACAAGGAGGCCGAGGATGTCGCGACCTTCGGCGCGAAGACGCCGATGAAGCGGCCGGCGCAACCCGAGGAGATCGCACCGGCCTACGTCTTCCTCGCCTCGCCGCAGTGCTCGAGCTACATCACCGGGGAGATCCTGCCGATCATCGGCGGTTACTGATCGCGCGGCCTTTCAACCTCCTTCCGCGCGCTCCAGCCAGCGTCGCACGACCGCTTCGTCGACGCTCAGCGGAGCCGGATCGCGGCGCATGCGCGCCCGGATCAGGTGGAGTTCGTCGCCCAGCCGGCCTTCGTTCCAGGCTTCGATGACGTGCGGATGGATGTAGCATTGCCGGCACACGGTCCTGGTGTTTCCGAGCCGCGCGGCAACGCGGTCGATGGCCTTGTTGAGCACGGCGGCAGCGGCCCTGTCGCCCTCGGGACGCAGTGTTTCGGCGAGCGCCCCGGCGGCGCGGACGGTGCCGCCCCAGGTGCGGAAATGTTTCGAACTGAAGCCGCCGCCGGTGGCGGCCCGGATGTAATCGTTGACGTCCTGCGAACGTACCCCCCGCCGCTCGCCATCCTCGTCGAGGTACTGGAAGAGGTGCTGGCCCGGCAGTTCCTGGATGCTGCGCACGACGCGGGCGATGCGGCGGTCGGCAATGCGCAGACGCCATTCCTTGCCCGACTTGCCGCGAAAGGCGAAACGCAGCGTGGAACCCTCGATCGCCACATGCCTGCCGCGCAGGGTGGTGAGTCCGAAGCTGCCGTTCTCGCGCGAGTAGGACGGGTTGCCGATGCGGATCATCGATCGGTCCAGCAGCCACACGACCGAGGCGAGCACCCGTTCGCGCGACAGGCCGCGTGTCCTCAGGTCGGCCTCGACCTGCTCCCGCAAGCCGGCAAGCGCGCCGGCGAAGGCTGCCAGGCTGCCGAACTTCACCTCGTCGCGGCACGCCGTCCAGCCGGCATGGTAGCGATACTGCTTGCGGCCCCGCTCGTCCCGTCCCGTTGCCTGGATGTGTCCGTCCGCGGCGGGCGAGATCCACACGTCCGTCCATGCCGGAGGAATGGCCAGCGCGCGGATCCGGGCGAGCGTCTCGCCGTCGGCGATCCTGCGTCCCGCCGCATCGAGATAGGAGAAACCCTTGCCGGCCCGGCGCCGGCGAATGCCGGGCTCGGCGTCGGAGGTATGGACCAGACCGGCGCTCTCCGCCGCGCCCGGCTCCCGCAATGGTCTCGTTTGGTCGGTGTTGTCCGGCATGATCGGCTCCACGGTGACGCCCCGCCCGAACGGCCATGGCCGTCGCGCGGTTCCGCGGACGTCCGCTCGGCGAGGTGCTCACTTTTCTTGCATCCCGTTCACGATCGGACGTCGCGACGGAACCTGTCCGCTTCACGGGGATTGTGGGTAGCTGCGCGGTCATGTTGCCGCCTGGCGGACGAGATGAATGCAGAAAGGAGGCTTGGATGGACAGCACCAAACGGCGCACCGAAGGACGGACGGAGGATCCGAACCAGCTGGAGGAGCAGCTCCGCGAAGGTCTCGAGGATAGTTTTCCGGCAAGCGATCCCGTTTCCGTGACATCGACGACGATCGCCGGACGCAGCAAGGAAATCGTCGGCACCGACGACGTGCTGCGCCGCAAGCGCGAGCAGCGCGAAAAGGCGTCGAGAGAGGCCGGCGGCAAGCCGAAGGATCCTGCCTGATCCGGCGGTGACGAACGCCGCCGGCTATCTTGCTCCTGTCCTCGGGATGGGACCCTGATCGGGCGCAGGGCCCGGAAAGGGCGGCGGTGACGGGGGTGCGGGATCCGGCACCGGCCTCGGCGGGTGGCCGTTTCTCACTTCGGATCTCCGCTGACCGGATCGTAGCGGATCTCCACCTTGGCATGGTCCCTGGTGATGTACGTCACCTCCCAGAACCCGTCCTCGTCCCAGTCGATCTCGTCGACATAGCGGAAGCCGTCGCGCTTCTCGACCAGAGCCACGATCTCCGATAGGGAGCGGGCGTTCTGCGGCGGCGCCCGGTCCTCTTCCTGCGCCGAAGCGGCGGATGCCGCCACCGCGGCGAGGAGAAGCGGGGCCGATAGCCTGACGATCATGGGCGTTCCTTTCATCACGTTGCACCCCACAACCGCGACCGCGCGGCGAAGTTCCAACCGCCCGCGCGGAGCCGGACGCAGCGGCCGGAGTGGCCGCATCGGGGACCGGATGCGATGATCGAGCGGGGTTTCTTTGCAAGGCCCGCCGTCGCGGTCGCGCGTGACCTCGTCGGCTTCGAGATCCGCGTCGGCGAGGCCGGCGGCATCGTCGTCGAAACCGAGGCCTACGAGCGCGACGACCCCGCCTCGCACAGCTTCGCCGGGCCGACGGCGCGCAATGGCGCCATGTTCGGTCCGCCGGGCACGGCTTACGTCTACCGCTCCTACGGCATTCACTGGTGCCTCAACGCCGTCTGCCTGCCGGGCAGCGCGGTGCTCATCCGCGCCATCCTGCCGACGTCGGGGCTCGACGCAATGCATGAGCGGCGCGGCGTGGCCGACCCGCGCCTGCTGTGTTCCGGCCCCGGCCGTCTCTGCCAGGCCCTCGGCGTCGACCGCACGCTGGACGGCCTGCCGCTCGACCAGCCGCCCTTCGCGCTACGCCGCGGCGAGGCCCTTGGCGTCGCCGACGCCGTCATCGCCGGGCCGCGCATCGGCATCAGCCGGGCGACGGACCGCCCCTGGCGTTTCGCCCTGCGCGGATCGCCCTGGCTCAGCCGGCGGATCTAGATGCCTGGAATATAAGTCGACGCGGGAACCTTCCGGCGGCGGCGCGGCTTTCCGTTCGAGGGTCGAACGAAAGGAGATTGGCCATGCGCCGCACACCGCTCACCCCGATGCTGCTCGCCGGGCTTCTGGCCGCGGTACCCGCATTCGCGCAGGACGCCGCCGGGGAAACCGGCACGGGGAGGCCACTGCCGGAGAAATGCCGCGCCGAGCCGCAGGCGCCCGCCGCTCCGCCCTCCGGCGCACCGTCCGGCGAGGTCCGGACCGACGCGCCGGAGGCCGCGCCCGACTCGCTGACCGCGACGCTGGAGCCCTGCGACGGCGTACTCGCGCCGCCGGGCGTCGGCGACGACATCGCCGCGCCGCCGCCGCCGGAGGGTCGCACGCCGGTCATCCGACCGGATGAGATCCCGGATCAGCCGGGCGACGCCCGGCAATAGAGCGCCCCGAAGGAATAAAGGAGAAGCAGCCGATGTCCGCCCTGTCGCCGGAGGAACTGGAAGCGCGCATCCATGCACAGCGCGAGATGCTGGTCGCCCTGGTCGCCTTCGTCGCGGCGAGCGTCCCCGAAGCCGACCGGTTGTGGACGGAGCTGGAACAGGCCCTGCCGCTGCAGAACCATCAGGAGGATCCGGGCGCCATCACCTCGTCCGCCTTCGCTGTCGCCGGCGCGACCGCGCTCGAATATGCCGCACTGCTCGAAGGTGCCCGGCTGCGCTGCGAAGCCCAGCGCGACCCCGCGCGCCGGCCGGCGCCGGATTGACGCCGGCCGCGGCGCACTGCCGCTCAGGAGCCGTCGCGGTCCGCCGTGTCGTCTTCGGCCGCGTCACGCTCGGCGATTGCTTCCTCCTCCGGGTCGTCGGGCAGGGCCTCGTCGCTGCGCTGGTAGGGGTTGTCGTCGTTCTCGCCCGAGAGGTCGCCGGACGTGCGCCGTTCCCCAGCCGAATAGCGCAGGTCGCCGTTTTCCGGGCGGCTGACGGGCTTGTCCGCGCCGGCGAGGTCGTCCCAGTCCTGCTGTTCCAGCGCCGGTCCCTCGACGGCGCCGCGGGGTCGTTCGGATGATGGCATGACGGTTCTCCGGTTCGCTCGCGCGGCCGCAAGGTCGGGCCGCTCCGGTTCAATCCGCGAGAGAAGGTCTTGTTCCGTGCGTTCCGAGCGTCGCCGCCAGCGCCTCGACGAGTTCGTCGCCGGCATAGGGCTTGCCGACGACGCGCACGCCGGGAAAGGCCGAGAACACCTCCTGGCGATCGGAGTAGCCGGTGGCGAAGATGAAGGGTATGCCCTGCTCGGCGAGGCCGCGGGCGAAACCGAGCGTCGGCTGGCCCTCGACCATCACGTCGAGGATCGCGGCGTCGAAATCCGTGCGGGAAAAGGCTCCCGGTGCGAGCGCGGCGGCCGTGCTCACGACGAAGGCGTCGGCCGCGCCGTGGTCGCGGCACAGCTGTTCGACATCCATCGCGATCAGGAACTCGTCCTCGACGATGAGCAGCCGCAGGCCCGCCAGAAGGGAACTTGCCAAGATCGTATTCCCGCCAGGAAAATCGAAGGTTCAACCGACAGATGAATGTACGGCAATTTCGCCTGCGTCATGTAATTTTGACGTGGTGTGGTCTTCGCGAAGACACTATGCGTCTTGGGCCGACGATGAGAACATCGCCTTCGAGGGAGATTTGTCAATGGCCGCGCAGATCGCACCGCGTCCCGTCGTCCGCTTTCCCTGCCAGAAATGTCCGCTCAGGCCGCGCGAGATCTTTCGCGATTTCACGGAAGATGAACTCGCCTTCGTCGCGCGTTTCAAGAAGGGCGAGCTGTCGGTGCAGAAGGGGGCCACGATCCTCGCCGAGGGCGCGCGCAGCCCGCATCTGTTCACCGTCCTGATGGGCTGGGGTTTTCGCTACAAGCTGCTCGCCGACGGCCGCCGCCAGATCCTCAATTTCGTCGTGCCGGGCGACCTGATCGGCCTGCAGGGCAGCCTGATGGGCGAGATGGAGCATTCGGTCGAGGCGCTGTCGCCGATGCTGTTGTGCGTCTTCGAGCGCACCGAACTGGGGGCCCTATACCGCGAGCATGCCGGCCTCGCCTTCGACATCACCTGGCTCGCCGCGCGCGAGGAGCAGATGCTCGACGAGAACCTGCTCTCGGTCGGCCGGCGCACCGCGCTGGAGCGCGCCGCCTACCTGCTCGCCTTTGTCTGTCGCCGCGCCGATGGCGTCGGCCTGCTCGACGGCTCGCCGGTGATCCCGCTGACCCAGCAGCACGTCGCCGACACGCTCGGCCTGTCGCTGGTCCACACCAACAAGACCATCCGCAAGCTGGTCGACCGCAAGCTGGTGCGCTGGCTCGACCGCGGCTGCGAGGTGCTCGACCGGCAGGGGCTCGCCCGCCTCGCCGGCTGGGAACCGTCGGCGCAGAAAGCGCGGCCGTTCATCTGAGCGGGGGGGCGGCGATGCGGATCGCTTCCTGATCCCACGAGGGGGGAGACCGGCAGCTTCGCGGCCGGCCGGCCGGGAAGACCAGAAGGAGGACCGGACCGGCATGGCTCGCCGCGCCGTCGGGGTGAGGCACCAGGCCGGCAGGACTGCGGACGGAGCCGTCTTCGGAACAGCCGTCCGCGTCGGCCAGCGCGCCGAGCACGGCGGCGAGCATGCGCAGGCGCAGCGCCAGGAGTTGGGCGTCGGCCGCGCCGTAGTGTCGGACGGGCGGTTCGTCGAGGCAGGGCGCGTCCGGCCAGTCGGCCTCGATTTCCCTGGCGACGAGCTTCCGCGCCATCGCCTCGGCCCGGCCGAGGACGGCAAGCACGAAGAAGCGGACGGGGAAGGAGCGGCCGGCGGCGCGTTCGGCAAGGAGCGCCAGCGCCATCAGCGTCGCCGCGATGCCCTGAAACGTCCCCCTGTCCTGCAACATGCCCACCATCTCCGGGCCTCCTTCGCCCACGGCTATTCTACGGCGGGCCTTCGGGAGGGGGACAAAACCGCGGCAGATCGGCGCAAGAATCGCGGAAGGCGTTGATTTCGTTGGAGTGGGTGGGAGATTCCGGCGCGGAATTGCCGACATGGGGGGCGTGGACGGGCGGGGCGATGCGACCGTGCGCCCGAG
>CALFXR010000002.1 GCA_937958475.1 uncultured Mesorhizobium sp.
GTCCGGGCAACCGGCCCGAGATCGGCATCTGGGTGTGCACGCCGGGCCGCTGGCGCCTGTCGATCCCGCGCGACGAGTTCTGCCACTTCGTCTCCGGGCGGGCGACCTATCTCGGCGACCACGGCGAGAGGGTCGAGGTCGAGGCCGGGACGGCGGTCATGTTTCCCGCCGGGTTCACCGGCGAATGCACCGTCCACGAGACGATGCGCAACGTCTACATGCTGGCCGAGGACGAGCCGGCCGCGAAGGAAGAGACAATGACGACGACACCGCTGATGAAGAAGCCGCTGGCGCAGACCGACCTGGTCGACTGGGGCGTGATCCCGACGATGATCGAGGGCCAGTCGCGCACCTCGGGCCGGCTGATCCACAAGGGGCCGGAAGGCCGGTCCGAATGCGGCCTGTGGGTGTGCACGCCGGGCAAGTGGGAGTGCCACGTCACCCGCGACGAGTTCTGCCACTTCCTCGAGGGCCGCTGCACCTACGTCCACGAGAGCGGCGAGGTGATCGAGATCGAGCCCGACACGGCCGCCTTCTTCCCGCAGGACTGGAAGGGCGTGTGCACGGTCCACGAGACCATCAAGAAGGTCTACATGATCCGATGAGCGCCGAACGCGACGCCAGGGAGGCTGCCCGGACGGAGGAGCGGCGCGCATTCGTCCGCGCCGCCGGCTTCGATGCCGACCGCATGGAGGCGCTGCCGGCCGACGCCTCGCCGCGGCGCTATTTCCGCCTGCACGGCGGCGGCAGGTCCCGACTCCTCATGGATGCCGCTCCTGCGCCGGACTTCCATGCCTTCCTCCGGATAGCCCGGCATCTCACCGGCCTCGGCTTCTCGGCGCCGGGGATCGACAGCGCCGACCTCGAGCGCGGCTTCGCCGTCATCGAGGATTTCGGCAACAGGACCTATACGCGTCTGCTCGCCGAGGGCGCCGACGAACGCGTGCTCTACGAACTCGCCGTGGACACGCTCGCCGCGCTCCACGAGGCCGACGGCAGTGCGCGGATCGACGTACCGCCCTATGACGACGAGCCGCTGTTCCTCGAATTGCAGATGTTCACCGACTGGTTCGCGCCGCAGGTGGTGCCGGACATCGACGTCGCCGCGTTCCGCGAAGCGTTCTTCGGCCTGTGGGACGCAGCACTCGCCGAGGTCAAGCGGTCGCGCGACGCGCTGGTGCTGCGCGACTTCCACGTCGACAATCTGATGATCGTCGACGGCCGCGCGGGCGTCGCCGCCTGCGGACTGCTCGACTTCCAGGACGCGCTGATCGGCTCGGCCGCCTACGACCTCGTCTCGCTGACCCAGGACGCGCGGCGCGACCTGATGCCGGGGCTGGAGGACGCGCTGGTCGAGCGCTACCTCGCCGCACGCCCCGGCCTCGACCGCGCCGCCTTCCTGCGCGAATACCATCTGCTCGCCGCGCACCGCCACACCAAGATCGCCGGCAATTTCGAGCGGCTGTCCAAGCGCGACGGCAAGCACGGCTATCTCGTCCATATCCCGCGCGTGCTTCGCCTGCTCGACAAGGAAATGGACGCCGCCGGGCTGACCGAGATCCGCGCCTTCATCGACCGGACCCTGCCCGGCTGGGCCGACTGGCGCCCGACGCCGCCGGCCGCCTGAACCCCGAACCGGAGCGCCGGCATGTTCGACCCTGAGAAGCCCACCCGGTACCTGCACCCCGACTACCTGTCGGCGGCGGGACCGGTATACGACACGATCGACCCGGCGACGCTGGAGAAGGTCGGCGTCGTCGGCGAGCCGGACGCCGGCCAGCTTGCCGCTGTGATCGATGCGGTCAACGCCGCGCAGAAGGACTGGAAGCAGCTCGACGCCAAGAGCCGGGCGAAGATCCTGCACCAGGTCGCCACGGCCATCGAGACGGCGGACCTGTCGCGCTGCGCCGAGTTGATGAGCCGCGAGATGGGCAAGCCCTATCCCGACGCCATCGGCGAACTGGCCAACTGCGCGCCGATCTTCCGCTACTATGCCGAGATGGCGCGCGACGAAGCGGGCAAGATCGCCGGCACCACGCAGACGGGGTCGTTCCAGTACGTGCGCTACGAGCCGCTCGGCGTGTCGGTGCACATCATGCCGTTCAATTTCCCGGTGCTGCTGATGTGCTGGACGGTGGCGGCCTCGCTCGCCGCCGGCAACGGCTGCATCGTCAAGCCGGCGCCGGCCACCACGCTGTCGACGCTGGAATTCATGCGCTGCTTCGCTGCCCTGCCGAAGGGGCTTATCGCCTGCCTGCCGGGCGGGGCGGGCGTGGCGCGCGCGCTGATCGACAGCCCGCGCACGCATGCGGTCGCCTTCACCGGCTCGGTGGCGGCGGCGAAGTCGGTGGCCATGGCGGCCGCCGCGCAGCTGAAGCCGGCGATCATCGAGGCCGGCGGCAGCGACCCGATGATCATCACGGCCAACGCGCCGGTCGACGTCGCCGCGGCCGGCGCGGTGACCGCGGCCTTCCACCTGACCGGGCAGATCTGCACCTCGGCGGAGCGCTTCTTCGTCGTCGACGAGATCCACGACCGCTTCGTCGAGGCCTTCGCCCGCGAGACGGCGCGGCTGCGCCTCGGCAACGGGCTGGAGCGCAGCGAGATCGGGCCGCTGGTCAGCGAGGCGGCGCGCGCCAAGGTGATGCGCCTGGTCGGCGCGGCCGTCGACAAGGGAGCCGAGATCGTCGTCGGCGGCCGCGTCCCGCCGGCGCTGCAGAAGGGCTGGTTCTACGAGCCGACCATCCTGACCGGCTGCACGACCGACATGGCGATCATGCAGGAGGAATGCTTCGGCCCGGTGGCCTCGATCGTCCGCGTCGCCGACCTCGACGAGGCGCTGAGGCTGGCCAACGACAGTGCGTTCGGTCTCGGCGCCTCGATCTTCACCACGAGCCTGGAAGAGGCGATGGAGGCGGCCGACCGGCTCGAGGCCGGCATGGTCTGGGTCAACAACCCGCTGATCGACAACGACGCGCTGCCCTTCGGCGGCTGGAAGGCCTCCGGCCTGGGACGCGAGCTCGGCCGGCAGGGGCTCGACGCCTTCCGCCGCTCGAAGATGGTGATCATCGACCACAAGCCGGTGCGCCAGGGCTGGTGGTATCCCTATCCGGACGAGTGGTTCCGCGACGCCGGCGGGCGCAAGCATTCCTGACAATCCGAGACTGGAGAAGACCATGAAGATCAGCGTGCTGGGCGGCGCGGGCATGATGGGGCAGGGGATCGTCCGCGATCTCCTCTCCGGCCGGGCCATCGTCGCGATCGATGAGATCCGCATCTGCGACAACCACCGGCCGCGCATGGAGGCGCTCCGAGACGAGCTCGGCGATCCGCGTATCGTGCTCGTCGACCTCGACGTCTCCGACGCGGGGCAGATCGCGGCGGCGCTTGCCGGGGCCGACCTGTGCATCAACGCGGTGCCGACGCTCGCCGGCCACCAGATGCGCATCTTCGAGGCGGCGCTCGACGCCCGCGTGCCCTATATCGACCTCGGCGGCCTCGGCACCTTCACGGTCAAGCAGCTCGAATGGCGCGAGCGCTTCCGCGATGCCGGCGTCACGGCGGTCATCGGGGTAGGCGCCGATCCGGGCATGTCCAACGTGATCTGCCGCGCCGTCGCCGACCGGCTGGACGAGATCGACAGCATCAACCTCTACTGGGCGGCCGAGCTGGTCGGGCCGGAGAACTCGGTGCTGGTGCCGCCCTACAGCGTCTCCACCGTTCTCGCCGAATACGCGCATCCGAGCACGCAGTTCCACGACGGCAGGCACGTCACCTGCGCGCCGATGACCGGCGTCGAGTTCCTCGACCTGCC
>CALFXR010000003.1 GCA_937958475.1 uncultured Mesorhizobium sp.
GCCGGTCGCCTCGGCGCGAATCTCGCGCCAGCGCGCCTTGCGTTTCGCGCATGCGGCCAGCCACTCGCCGGCGGCGGGCGGGCGGCGGCGCGACAGCACCTCGGTCAGCAGCGCCGCGACCTTGCCGATGTCGCCCGGCAGCATCACCGTGCGGTTGTAGTGCGCCGCATCGGCGAGGTCGCCGTTGATGTTGATCACCGCGCGCACCGAGGGATAGCCGATGCCCGAACAGTCGGCCTGGCAGACGGCGCGTGTACCGATGGCAATCAGGAGGTCGGCCTCCTCCATGGCGCCGTTGCCGGAGTGAGAACCCTTGCTGCCGCCGACATGCATGTTGCGCGGATCGTCGTCGGCGAGCACGCCGAGCGAACCCGGCGAGAGCACGACGACGCCGTCCGCAGCCTCGGCAAGCGCGCGGATCTCGGCGGGGAAGCGCCTGGTGCCGCCGCCGGCCTTGATGACGATGCGCCGGTGGCGATGGATCAGCTCGACGGCCTCGTCGAGGGCGCGGTTGTCGGCGACCACGGTCGCCGGCGGCAGGATGCGCTCCGGCAGGCTGCCGAGCCTGAGCGCGCGCAGTCTCTGCGGCTGGACGTTGATCGGCAGCAGCAGGTAGAACGGCCCGGCGAAATGCGGATGGTTGACGCGGATCGAGCCGCGGCGCAGCGCGGCGCGAAGCGCCTCGGGCGTGTGCAGCACGTAGCTCTCGCCCATGACGGCAGTCAGCCGCCCGTAGAGCCCCTGCTGGTGCTTGGGGATCTGCTGCATGTTGAAGCCTTCGTCGTGGGTCGTCTCGTCGCCGTAGATGTGCCACACCCCAACGCCGTTCGACGCCGCGGCGATCGACCCGGCCATGGCCTGCAGCGCTCCGGGGCCGATCGAGGTGACCACCGCCGCCTGCTCGCCGTACTGCCAGCGCAGCGCGGTCGCGGCATGCGCCATCGCCACCTCGTTGCGGAAGGCATGGACGGAAACCACGCCAGCCGCCGCATAGATGCGCAGCACTTCGGCAAGGTCGGTCGAGCCGTGGCCGAAGATGGCGAAATACTTGCGCACGCCCTGTTTCAGCAGCCCGAGGACCAGCGCCTCCGAGACCGTGCAGTCGATCGCCTCGGCGATCAGCTTCGCGGCGACGGCCTCGTCGACGCCGCCAGCCCGCGCCACGGCGCGGGCACGGTCGAACATCGCAGTGTCGCCGCCGGGCGAAGGGGACGCGCCCTTGTCCATGCTTTCAGCGCCCCGCTTCGCCATGGGAGACGAGCCGGCCCTCGCGGGACGAGCGGTCGAACATGTGGAACAGTTCGATCACGCGGCGGCCTTCCTCGCCGGTCAGGATCTGCTGCGGCTCGCGCCCCTTGAGCACGTCGATGAAGTGCAGCGTCGACAGGCGGAAGCTCTCGCCCCAGTCATATTCGATGTTGTGCCAGGCGCGCACCTCGCCGTCGCGGTAGAGCGTCAGCGCCGGCTCGTCGAGCATGCGGTCGGAACAGCGGTTGACGGTGATCAGCCCGCTCTCGCCCTGGATCTCGAACTGTTCGTGGCTGGCGTAGTAGTCGGTGCGCACCTTCATCTGCAAGGCGAGGCTGACGTCCCACATCGCGTGGATCGGCGGATCCTTGTGCCGCCAAACCAGGGTCGCCGGAGCGTCGAGCAGCGGGCCCGCCGGAATGCGGGTCTCCTCGATCTGGGCGTAGCAGTCGCGCACGTCCCCGAACATCCACAGCGCGACAGCCATCATGTGGTGGCCGTGATCGAACACCAGCGGTCCGCCCTGCTTCTTCTCGCCGAGAGCATAGCGCCAGGCATTGGCTTCCGGCGCGACATGCCAGGCGCTGGACCGGTCGCCGATCACCACCTTCATGCGGAAGTGCTTGGGCGCGCCGATCGCGCCGGAAAGCAGCAGTTCGCGCGCCTTCACCAGTGGCGGATAGAAGACGAAGTTCTCGAACACCTTCAGCCGGCGGCCGGTGCGCGCGGAGGCGGCGATCATGGCGTCGCATTCGCCGGTCGTCATGGCCATCGGCTTCTGCACGCTGACATGGGCGCCGGCCTCCATCGCGGCGACCGCCATCGCCTCGTGAAGCGGATGCGGCGACAGGATGTCGACCAGGTCGAGGTCGAGCTTCAGAAGGTCCTCGTAGGAGGTGACGCCCGTGGCGCCAGGGAAGAGGGTCTTGCGGCTGGCGACGGCATCCTCTCGGATGTCGCACAGGCCGACCACCTCGACGTCCTCGTTGCCGATGTAGCCGAGGCCGTTCAGGTCGAAGATGCGGCCGAGGCCGGCGATGCCAACGCGTAGGGGTCTGCTCATGGATTTCGATCCGTATGGTTCGTGAAAGTCGAGGTCACTTCACCGCGCCCATGGTCAGGCCCCTGACCATGTACCGGCCGGCGAAGTAGAAGAAGACGAACAGCGGGATCATCGACATGAACGATGCCGCAGCCATCTCGTTGTAGAAGGTCTGGTGGTCGGAGTTGTAGCCGGCGATGGCGATGGGCAGCGTGTCGGACGAGCCGCGCGATAGGATCGACGCGAACATGAACTCGACATAGCTGGCGAGGAAGACGAAGCATGCTGCCACCGCGACACCGGGCGCGGCAAGCGGCAGGATGATGTAGCGCAGCACCTGCAGGACGCTGGCACCGTCGATGAGGGCAGCCTCCTCGAGTTCGACCGGGATGCCGTCGATGAAGCCTTTCAGCAGCCAGATCGCCAGCGGCAGCGACAGCATGATGTGGACCAGCGACAGGCCGACATGCGTGTCGGATAGTCCGTAGGCGTTGATCATCATGTAGATCGGCACGGCCAGCGACACGGCCGGCGTCATGCGGATGACGAGCAACGCGTTGAACAGCACGTTCAACGTCGTCGAGCGGCCGCGCGAGAAGACGTAGGCGGCGCCGAAGCCGAGCACCGTGCAGCCGACGACGGTGAGACCGGCGACGACGAAGGAGTTGATGACGTTCGGTAGGATCGAGTAGTTCGCCGAGATGCCCTTGGCACCGCTGCCGAACAGGGCCGAGGCGTAGGAATCGAGCGTCAGCACGTCCGGGAAGCTGAAGCGGCGCGGAATGTGGCCGGGCGTCGTCAGCGAGACGAGGAAATACCAGGCGAACGGGAACAGCGTCCACAGCGCCGCGAGCGCGGCGAGGAAGAGGAGGCTGGCGCGGTAGGCGAATGAGCGGTTCATTGGGCCTGTCTCCTCCGGAACGCCAGGAACAGGATCATCACCGTGAGCGGGAAGACCATCGTGATCACGGCAAGCGCGCTCGCCTTGCCGAAGTCGAGGTTCTGGAAGGCGGTCTTGTAGGTGGCGAGGTTGAGCGTCGTCGACGAGGTGCCGGGCCCGCCGTTGGTCATGATCCACAGATAGTCGAAGGCCCGGTAGGTATCGAGCGTCTTGATGGTGAGCGCGATGACGATGACCGGCTTCAGGAGCGGGAAGGTGACGTGACGGAACACCTGCCAGGCATTGGCCCCATCGACACGGGCGGCCTCGATCGGCTCCTGCGGCAGCGATTGCAGCGCAGCGAGCAGGATCAAATAGATGAACGGCGTCCAGCCCCAGATGTCGGTGACCATGACGAGGAAGAAGGCGGCGTCCGAGACCATCCACGGATAGGCCTGCAGGCCGAGCGCCATCAGGATGTGGTTCACCCAGCCGTAGTGCTCGGTATAGGCGAAGGCCCACATGACGCCGGCGGCGGCGGGGATGAAGATCATCGGCGCAATGGCGATGTGGCGGAAGGCACGGCCGAAACGCTCGGAGAAGGCGTCGGCGAGCGAGACGGTCAACAGCGCCATGCCGAGACCGAGGCCGAAGGACACGCTGACGCAGATCGCCGTATAGAGCAGCGTTCGGCCGAGCGTGTACCACGTCTCCGGGGTCGAGAGAAGATCGGCGTAGTTGCCGAGCCCGATCCAGTCGTCGATGCCGTAGGCGATCTGGAAATCGCGCAGGCTGAGCGAGACGACCTTGTAGATGGGGTAGGCGTAGAAGACGGCAATGTAGAGAAAGGGGAGCGCCAGAAGCGCTCCCAGGAGGTAACGGCCGAACCTGTCTGTGCGGGCGACCGAGCTTGCCATGTGGCTCACTTGATGTATCCGGCGGCCGTGAGGGTCTTCTCGATCTCGGCGACGTAGCCGTCGACGAACTGCTCCGGCGTGATCTTGTTGGCGATCACCTCGGTGTAGAGCTCGACGCCCTTGGTACGCGGCTGCTGCGACATCTCGGGAACCTGCGTCGTGATCTTGGCCTGGACGAAGGCATCATAGAGAGCGCGCGGATTGATGCCACCCGGCGAGACCGCGGTGCGGTAGGCGAGATCCTTGATCGGAGGCAGCTGGCCGGCCGCCATGTCGATCTGCGGATGCTCGTTGAGCAGCCACTTGATGTATTCCCAGGCCGCGTCGGGGTTCTTGGCGTCCTTCGGGATGCCCATCATCCACCACGAGCTGTAGCCGCCCTTCGGTTCGCCGGCGAAGGAGGGGAAGCGGAAGGCGCCGACCGGGCCGACCTGCTTGATGTTCTCCGGCTTCTGCATGAAGCTCCAGTAGTCGGACAGCCAGCCATAGGCCATCGCCGACGAGCCGGAGAGGAAGAAGTCGGAGACCTGGCCGGTCTGGAAGTTGGCCGAGTCCGGATTGACGATCTTGTCCTTGTGGATCGAGCCCTGCATGAAATTGAGGATGTCGATCGCGGCCTGGCGCCCCTCGGGCGTCGCCATGGTCGGCTTGTAGTCGGCGCCGAGCAGGTCGAAGCCGGCGTCGCTGTAGTAGCCGATGAAGGCCGCATAGCCCTGGCCACCGCCCCAGTTGGTGGTCAGGCCGTAGAGGTTCTTGTCGGGGCGGGTGAAGAACGCCGCGATGTCCTTGACCTGCCGGATGGTGGTCGGCGGGGCGAGGTCGTAGCCGTACTTGGCCTTGAACGCCGCCTGCTCTTCCGCGTTCTCGAGCAGGTCCTTGCGGTAGTAGCCGATCTGCGCATTGGCGTGGAAGGGAACGAAGTAGTGCTGGCCGTCGGTGTTCTTGACGCCCTTCTGCGCCGGGAACAGCCAGTCCTCGAACTTGTCGACGCTGCCCCAGGTCGCGTTGATGCGATCGGTCATCGGCGTGAGGAAGCGGAAGAAGCTGCCGAACGAGGTGGCGTGCTGGGTGACGATGTCATAGGTGCCGCTCGCCTGCGACACGGCGAGCAGCTGCTTCGACGGAATGTCGCTGCCCGGGATCATGTCGTACTGGACCTTGATGCCGGTCATTTCCTCGAAGTTCTTGGTCAGTTCGACGGCGGGCGCGAAGCTTGCCCAGCCCTTCTGCGTCGGCACGTTGATGGTGACGCCCGCATAGGGCTTTCCGGCCTTCAGCGGCGGAAAGGTACCTTCGATGAATTCGTCCGCCGCCATGGCGGGCGCCATGATCGACAGGCCGAGCACGGCAGCGATGGCCGTCCTCGCCAACAGTTGGTGATAGGACATTCCTCTGTTCCTCCCGGGGGTTCGCAAGCGTGCGGCGACGCCCTGTGCGTCGCCGTTTGTTTCACCATTAACAACACGTGTTGCACTTGGTGAAATAACTGGTAGTGTGACCTTCACCGGCTGTCAAGGCGTCAATCGCTCGCCGCCGCGTCCTTCGATCCACCCCGCGAACGAGACCATGCCCGAACACCAACTGCTCATTGCCGGAGACCTCCGGCCCTCCCGCGACGGCGCGACGCTGCCGCTCATCAGCCCCGTCACCGAGCTTCCGATCGGTTCCATCGCCGCCGCGACGCGCGCCGATCTCGAGGAGGCCGTCCGTTTCGCGGAGGTCGGATTCGCGAAATGGCGGGCGATGCCGGCCTGGGATCGCGGGCGCATCCTGCGCCGGGCGGCAGAGCTGATCCGCGAGCGCGCCGACGCAATAGCCGCCGGTATCACCGCCGAGACCGGCAAGCCGCTGGCCGAGGCGAAGGGCGAGACGATGGCCGCCGCCGACCAGTTCGAGTGGTACGGCGAGGAGGCGCGGCGGATCTACGGCCAGGTTATTCCGGGGCGGAATCCCGACCAGCGCATGTCCGTCCTCTACGAGCCGGTCGGCGTCTGCGTTGCTCTCACCGCCTGGAACTTCCCGGCGCTGCTGCCGGCGCGCAAGCTGGCCGCCGCACTCGCCGCCGGTTGCTCGGTCATCGTCAAGCCTGCCGGCGAGACGCCGTCGGCTGCATACGCGCTCGCCGCTGCCTGCCTCGACGCGGGCGTGCCGGCGGAAGCGGTGCAGGTCGTCACCGGCGATCCGGCCTTCGTCTCCGAAGTCCTCGTCACCGCGCCCGCCGTGCGCAAGGTCAGCCTCACCGGCTCCGTCAGGGTGGGCAAGATCGTGCTGCGCCTCGCCGCCGAAGGCATCAAGCGCGTCTCCATGGAACTCGGCGGCCACGCGCCGGTCATCGTCCACGAGGACGCCGACCCGGTGTCCGCGGCCGAGGCGCTCGCCGCGGCGAAGTTCCGCAATTGCGGGCAGGTCTGCATTTCGCCGAGCCGTTTCTTCGTCCACCGCTCGATCGAGGCGGAGTTCTCCGAGACCTTCGCGAAGGTGGCGCGCGCGGCGGTGGTCGGCGACGGCGCCGAACCGGGCGTCACCATGGGCCCGCTGATCGCGCGGCGCGCGCTCGACCGTACGCTGGAGCTCGTCGCCGACGCCGTCGCCGGCGGCGCCACGCTGCTGGCCGGTGGGGCTCGCCCCGCGCATCTCAACGCCGGCCACTTCCTCGAGGCGACCGTGCTCCGCGACGTCGCGCCGGGCAGCCGGATCATGGCCGAGGAACCCTTCGCCCCGGTCGCGCCCATCGTAGCCTTCGACGACCCGGCCGACGCCGTCGTCCAGGCCAACGCGCTGCCTTTCGGCCTTGCGGGCTACGTCTTCTCCAACGACATTGAGCGCGCCCAGCGCACGCTGGAGGCGCTGGAGGTCGGCATGGTCGGGGTGAACGAGGTGCTGCTGGCGACGGCGGAAGGGCCGTTCGGCGGCGTCAAGGAGAGCGGCTTCGGCCGCGAGGGCGGCTCGCTCGGCATCGCCGACTACCTGTCGCCGAAGTTCGTCAGGCAGAAGCTCGTGGGGGCGCGGCGATGAGTTCGGACAACGGCCGTCCGGTCGGCTTCGGCCGCGGTCTGACGAATTACGGAGACCGCGATTTCGCCCTCTATCTCAGGCGCTCCTTCGCCCGTTCGATGGGCTATTCCGACGAGATGCTGGAGCGGCCGATCGTCGGCATCTGCCATACGCCGAGCGGCTTCAACAACTGCCACCGCCACTTCCCCGAACTGCTCGAGGCGGTGAAGCGCGGCGTGCTCGCGGCCGGCGGACTGCCGCTCGAATTCCCGGTGATTTCGCTCGGCGAAGTGTTCCTCAGCCCGACCAGCCTGAAATTCCGCAACCTGATGTCGATGGACGTCGAGGAGATGATCCGCGCGCAGCCGATGGACAGCGTCGTGCTGCTCGGCGGCTGCGACAAGACCGTTCCGGCGCAGCTGATGGGCGCGGTGTCGGCCGACCTTCCCGCCGTGCAGCTCGTCGCCGGGCCGATGATGACCGGCCGCTACAAGGGCGAACGGCTCGGCGCCTGCACCGACTGCCGGCGCTTCTGGGCGCGTTTCCGCGGCGGCGAGATCGACGCCGCCGAAATCGCCGCCGTCGAGGGCAACCTCGCCACCACAGCCGGCACCTGCGCGGTGATGGGCACCGCCAGCACCATGGCCTGCGTCGCCGAGGCGCTCGGCCTGGCCCTGCCGGATTCGGCGGCGATCCCCGCCGTCCATGCCGACCGACTGCGCTGCGCCGAGCAGTCGGGCCGCCGCGCCGTCGCCCTGATCGGCTCGGAACTGACGCCGCGTCGCATCGTCACGGCGAAGTCGGTCGAGAACGCGCTGAGGGTGATCCTCGCCCTCTCCGGCTCGACCAACGCCATCCTCCACCTCGCCGCGATCGCCGGGCGCGCCGGGCTCGATCTCTCGCTCGATCGCCTCAACGAACTCTCCGATACGACACCGGTGCTCGTCGACCTGAAGCCGGTCGGTGACAACTACATGGAGGACTTCCATGCCGCCGGCGGCCTCGACGCCGTCCTGCGCGAGCTGCAGCCGCTGCTCTACCTCGACTGCATGACGGTCACCGGCGAGACGCTCGGCGCGCGGCTCGACCGCAAGCCTGCGATCGCCGCCGATCGGCGCGTCGTCCATGCCGTCTCCGACCCGATCGCGGCGAAGGGTGGTCTCGTCGCCCTGTTCGGTTCGCTGGCACCGGGCGGCGCCATCGTCAAGCGCGCCGCCGCCGACCCGCGGCTGCTCGAGCACGAGGGCCGCGCGATCGTCTTCGACAGCCTGGAGGACCTCGCGCGGCGTATCGACGACCCCGACCTCGACGTCGCGGCCGACGACGTGCTGGTCCTGCAGAACGCCGGACCGAAGAGCCCGTCCGGCATGCCCGAGGCCGGCTACCTGCCGATCCCAAAGAAGCTCGCCCGGCAGGGCATCAAGGACATGGTGCGGGTCTCGGATGCGCGCATGAGCGGCACGGCCTTCGGCACGATCGTGCTGCACGTCACGCCGGAGGCCACGGTGGGCGGGCCGCTGTCGATCGTCAGGACCGGCGACCGCATCCGCCTCAGCGTCGCCGAGCGCCGCATCGACCTCCTCGTCGACGAAGCCGAGATCGCCCGACGTCTTGGCGAACGTGCCGGTGCGGGCGAACCGCTCGCCGCCGCGTCCTCCGGACGCGGCTACGACCTGCTCTACCGCAATCACGTGCTGCAGGCCGACCGCGGCTGCGACTTCGACTTCCTGAGGGGGGAACGCACCGATTGACGACGTCCCGACGCTCCCGGCGCAGGCCCCTCGCCTTGGCGCAGCACGTCGCCGCGCACGGCCCAGTCACTCGCTATGCGTCGATGCGCAGGATGTGATTGTCCCAGGCGTAGTCGGGGAAGGCTTTCGCCTCATGCCCGGGATCGACGAGCGCTCCCGTGCCGGTCGAAGCGAGGTAGTCCGCGCCCTCCGGCGCCAGGCCGCAGACCTCGACCAGGCGGCGCGTCTCGCGGAGTTTGCCCGCGCGCACGTCGATGATGGCGAGGCTGTTGCCCTGGGGCGACGATACCGCGACGGTTCCGGCATCCCGGTTGGCGGCGACCGAGCCGACATAGTTGCGCAGGCCGAGAAGGTCCTTCCGAGGCATGTCGAGCATCAGCAACGCCTCGCCGCGCCGAGCCATTCCGACAAGCGGCGGCGTTTCGGACGCTGGTCCCTCGTGCTGGCAGCCGAACCAGACCGTGCCGTCGGCGTCGACATCCATGTGGCGGATCGACAGCTGGTGCAGCGCCGGCGGCAGTTCGTGCTTCTCGACCAGGTCGCCGGTCAGCCGATCGACGAGTACGAAGGACGGCTTCATGGTGGGGATATTGAGCTTGGCGCGACCGAAGTCGGGATGGGTCTCAATCCCGCCATTGGCGATCGCCAGCGTCCGGCCGTCGCCGAGCAGAACCATCTCGTGCGGCCCGACGCCTCGGGTGGCGAATTCGCCGATCCGGGTGAATCCGTCACGCGCGTCGTAAACGCCGACGACGCCCGCCGCATTGTCGAAGTCGTTCTCGGTCGCATAGAGCAGCGCGCCGTCCGGAGCGAACACCCCGTGGCCGAAGAAATGCCGGCCATCGGCGCTGGCGATCGTCAACGGCGCGGACCGGCCGGAGTGATCGAACACGGTCATGAACGTGCCGGGCTGGCGGGCGAACGCTACCGAGCGCCCGGATACGGGATCGAAGGTGACGTCGTGGCCGCGGTCCGGGAGGGCGACGGCGTGGATCAGTTCGGACCGCTCCGACAGCACGGCCACGCCGTATCCCCCGTCGCGCCGCTGGAACGCGGTCGCAAACACGGCTTCGCTCTTCGCCAGCGCCTCGGCGCCGCGCGGCAGCAGGGAAAGGGCGAACCCGGCCCCGGCGCCACGAAGGAATCGCCGGCGATCGAGGATGGCCACGGTCAGTCCCCGTCAAGCGAGGAGAAGCCGGCCGTAAGGCCGAGCGCGGGTGCGAGCCGCGTCCCGAACAACTCGCTCAGGCTGCGGGTAACGATGCGGAGATAGGCGAGCGCGTCGCGGCGGGCCGGATCACGCAGCGCTTCCTCGATCGCCCCGTGCACGCCTTCCGCAGCGCGTGCCGCATTGGCGAACTCGAAACGGATCGACGAGGCGATCCACGCCTGGTCGGCAGGCAGATCGTCTGCGATCCCGGATGCTTCGAACAGGCGCGAAAGCCCCGCGAGGTCCGCGGCGAGGCTTTCGACGGTCAGTCCCGAACGCCAAAACAGTGCCTGTTTCGGCCTGTCGTCGGCGCCCGACGCGCCGAGGAAACCGAGGCGCTGGTCGCGGACGAGTTCGAGCCCGTCGACGAACACGCCGAGCAGTTCGTTGAGCGCTTCCGTCTCGTCGCGAAAATGGGGGGTTGTCTCCCCGGGGTTGCTCCACTCGTCGGCGTAGCCGTTTGCTCGGCGCCATCCCTCCTCGACGGCCGCGGCGATGGTGGAGACGTTGGCCGCGATCGCCGCAGCGTAGGCGCAACGATAGCCGCCAGCGCCCGCGAGCGACTCCGAGCCAGTGCCGAAAAGAACGAACTCCATCGCGCCCAGGCCTTGCATGGCGACGCTCTTTCCCGCCAACGACACAGCGGCGGCCGCCGATGGGTCCTCGGCCGCGAGCGCCGCCTGGACCTGCTTCAGGCCGGTGCCCTTGCGGTCCGGCCAGAACAGGATCCGCTCGAGGCGGTTTTCCTCCGTCACCGGACCGAGACGCAGCAGTTCGATCCGCGACCATGCGGCGACGGTCCGTCCGAATTCAGTGCGGGCGCCGTCGAGGCCCGCCGACGAAGGCGCGTCGCAGAGCCGTCCGACGGCGCCGGCCAATTCCCCGGCCTGCCCATGGAACTCGGCATAGGCCGGCTTCACGTAGCCTTCGATTGCCGCCTTCACGACTTCGTTCGCACCTTGCGCGTCCGCGCTCGCCACGGAGAGTGCGAGCCACGCGGCGACGCTCATGGCGATGCGGACGTTCATAGCGACTCCAGGAAGGCGACGAGCGCATCGCGCTCGGCCCTGTCGAGAGCCGCGAAGCCGTCGCGCACTGCCTGCGCCTCCCCGCCATGCCAGAGAATGGCTTCGGTCAGGTTGCGGGCGCGGCCGTCGTGGAGGAAGAAGGTGTGTCCGTTGACGACCCGGGTCAGGCCGATCCCCCAGAGCGGCGCCGTCCGCCATTCGCTGCCGCCGGCGTCGCCGACCTGCTGCCCGTCGGCGAGTCCTTCGCCCATGTCGTGGAGCAGGAAGTCGGAATACGGCCAGATCAGCTGGAATGCCTGTGCCTTGTTGGGCGCGTCGCGGCGGGTGACGAATTTCGGCGCGTGGCAGCCGACGCAGCCGAGATCGTAGAACAGCTTCTTGCCGGCGAGCACGGCGGAATCGCCAACGCTCCTGCGCGCGGGCACGGCCAGGTTCTGCGAATAGAACGTGACGAGGTCGAGGACCGGCGGCGGCGCCTCGACGTCGCCCAGCCGCGCCTGGACGCCGTTGGGCATCTCCAGGCAGGCCTTCTGCGCGGCGGTGCAATCGCCCCAGTGGGTGGGCACGTCCGGCGTCGAGATGCCGATGTCGCCTGCGAACGCGCCGGCCGACTGCTGCCGCACGGAAGGCGTCTGTGCCTTCCAGCCGAATCGCCCGAGCGTCAGCTCGCCCGCGGCGCCGTCGCGCACCACCTGCGGCCTTCCAGAGATGCCGTCGCCGTCGCGATCGTCGGGATCGGCACGCGCCAGTATGTCGGCAGGGTGGATCTGCTCGACGAGGCCGAGGCCGATCATCTGCGGCGTCACCCGCGGCGACAACGTCGTGTCCGCGCCGAGCGGCCCGTCGGAGAGCGCTTCGACCGAATAGCTCGGCTTGCGCAATGAAACGACCGTCCCGTCGCCCAGCGTGACCGGCATCTCCTCGTAGGAAATGACCATGCGGCCTTCGCCGGGCATGCCGGGCACGGCAAGGTCCTGCAACTGGCCGCCATAGACCGGGTCGGGAAAGTTGAGCACCGCCTTCTCCGCGACCAGCACCTTCTCCTCGGCGGTCGAGGCCTGCCGGGCCAGGCGAAGGAACATCGAGGTCGCGTCCGGATTGCCTTCCGGCGGATGGCCGCGGCCGTCCTTCAGGTGGCAGCTCTGGCAGGCGCGGGCGTTGAACAGCGGCCCGAGCCCGTCCGAGGCCTGCGTCGACGACGGCGGCGACACCCAGAGCTTGCGGAAGATTCCGTTGCCGAGCTTGAACGTGCCCTCCTCGGCGAAGGTGATGTTGGCCGAGGAGTGCGAGTAGGCGTTGGCGTCGACCCGCTTGCGCGACGTTCCCGCACCGCCCTGCATGGTCTCGAAGGGCTCGGCCCTGGCGAAGTCCGTCGTCGGGGCGGTGATCGCCGCCACGCGCGCCAGGTCTTCGGCGCTGAGGTCGTCACGTGCGGGAGAGAGACCCGTGGGAGCGGAACCGGCGGTGGCGGCGGCCAGTCCGGCAAAGCCGGTCAAGAGGAGGACACGCGCCGTCCTGCCGAGGCGCGTGTTGCCGAGTATTATGGTCCGCATGGTCCTTTCCATCGGCGGCGCAGTTCCGGCCTGCGCCGCCTGTCCTTGCCTACTCGGCCTCGTTCGCCGGCGCGGCGTTGAGAAGGCCGTACTTCTCCTCGCCGATCGTCTCCAGCAGGCCGAGCTGGGTCTCCAGAAAATCGATGTGACCTTCCTCGTCGGCGAGAAGTTCCTCGAAGAGGTGCATCGTCACGTAGTCGCCGACCTCGGCGCAGATCTCGCGCGACTTCTTGTAGGAGGTGCGCGCGTCGTATTCGCCCGCCAGATCCGACTCCAGCACTTCCTTCACGTTCTGGCCGATGCGCAGCGGCGCAACCGACTGAAGGTTCGGATGGCCTTCGAGGAAGATGATGCGGGCGACGATCTTGTCCGCGTGCTGCATCTCTTCGATGGATTCGGCACGCTCCTTCTTTGCCAGCTTCGTATAGCCCCAATCTTCCAGGAGACGGTAGTGGAGCCAGTACTGGTTGACCGCGCCCAGTTCGAGGAAGAGGGCTTCGTTAAGCCGCTCGATGATCTGCTTTTCGCCTTTCATGGGTCCTGCTCCCGTATTGGACGCGCAAGCCTCTGACGCGGTCCAGATGTGAAACGATCTCACTCGCCCTCGCCTCCGAGCGCGCGTGATACTCCTCGGTTACCCGAATGATCGTTTCGACCACATTTGGGAAACAGCCGCAACAGCGGCCGCGCTTGTGCAGCGTATGGTAGACCTTCGCAGGCACGATCAGCGACCACGGATCCTGGTCGAGAAGCTGGACGATCGTGTCCTCGATCTCCTTTTCCGTGATCAGGTTGCAGTGACAGATGAGCATCTTCTGGTCCGGGCTGACAGACGGCCAAGGAGCCGTCCGTTTGCTAGAAGCACGAAATCGACAGCCGTTCTTTGACTTGCCTCACTGGAAGACCTTGTCGGGCGCGTCGAGGCTCTCCGAGCCTTCGAAGGCAATGCTCTCCAGCTTGAGGGCAGCGACGGCGCGTTCGATCGAGCGCGTCTGGTCGACGAGCGCGTCGATGGCCGCCTGCACGGTTGCATTGCCCTCGGCATTGCCCTCGCCGATTTGCTGGTCGTAGGCTTCGCCCTTGGCCGCGCGCGCGCCGATCGCCTCCATGGCGGCGACGGTCGCGTCGAGCTTCGCCGACAGCTCGGCGTCGACGGCGGGATCGGCCGCCTTCACCAGATCGGCGAGGGACGCACCCTGAACGGTCGAGCCGTCGACCCGCTTGTAGGATCCGCGATAGACGTTGCGGATGCCGACCGCGTCCTGGAGATGCGAGACGTGGGTGTTGTCGGAGAAGCAGTCGTGCTCCTCCTCCGGGTCGTGCAGGAGGAGGCCGAGCTTCATGCGCTCGCCGGCGAGCTCGCCGTAGGAGAGCGAACCCATTCCCGTCAGGATGACCGAGAGGCCGACCTGCGGGTCGCCGTCGAGCAGCGCCTTGCGTGCCGCTCCGTCCGCACGCCAGTTGGCGGCCATCTCCTCGAGGTCGGACACGAGGAGCGTCGCGGCGGAGGCCAGGTACTGGGCGCGCCGTTCGCAATTGCCGCCGGTGCAGTTGGCGACGTCGTAGTCGGTGTACGGTCGCGCGCCGGCACCGGGGCCCGTCCCGTTCAGGTCCTGCCCCCAGAGCAGGAACTCGATCGCATGATAGCCGATGGCGACATTGGCCTCTATGTCGCCGGCCTCCTGCAGCGTGCCGGACAGGAACTCCGGCGAAAGGTCGGACGCATCGATCGGCGTACCGTTGACCTCGATCGTCTTGTTGGCAATCACGTTGGCCGTATAGAGCGTGTTCTCGTCCGACTCGGTGCCATAGCTGGCGTCGACGTAGTCGATCAGACCCTCGTCCAGCGGCCAGGCGTTGACGCGGCCTTCCCACTCGTCGACGATGGCGTTGCCGAAGCGGTAGACTTCCGTCTGCTGGTAGGGAATCCGCGCGGCCTTCCATGCCTCGCGCGCTGCGCTGAGCGTTTCCGCGGATGGTGCGGCGATCATTGCCCCGACAGCGCCTTCAAGCTGCTTGGCGGTCGCGAGCGAATCCTCGTATTTCGCCTGGGCGATGTCCGCGTAGTTGACGAGAACCGCCGATGGTTCCGCCGCCTTCGCGGGAAGAACGAACGCTGCCGCCGTCAGGGCAACGGTGGCGACGAGGGCGGCGAGTTTTCCCGAACGGATTACCGGTCGCAGCGGCATGGGCCTTTATCTCCTACCGAAGCCGCCAAAAGGCCTCGACATTCGAGGTGATCGTTGAGCATGGTCCGTTTCTTTAGTCGCGTATTCGCCGTGATGTCAACGATCCCAAGCGGAAATAGCAGGTTAAATCAATAAGTTAGAATTATTCTAAACTAGAAAGCTCATGTTTTCTGCGGTCGATCGCCTGGTGAGACTCCTTGCCGCAGTCTCGCGTGATGTCCCGCGCCCCCTTACCCCTGGCCGAGCACTAGGCAGAATTGACTTTTGTCAGTGGGCGTGACTATTGTCTAAACGAGGAGACCAGCCGACATGCCGATCAGACCGGCGGACCACATCATCCACAAGGCCGCATGGCTGTACTATACGCATGGCCTGCGTCAGGACGAAGTGGCTCGCGAGCTCGATATCTCGCGCGCGTCGGTCGCGATGTACCTGCGCAAGGCGCGCGACACCGGCATCGTCAACATCGCCACGTCGACCCAGCTTTTCTCCGACGATGTGCTGGCGCGCCGCATCGAGGACGCGCTTGGCTTGGACACGGTGTGGATCGTGCCCGAGGCCGGCCGCAGCACCGAGAACGAGGTCGCGCTGGTCGCGGCAAGCGCCTTTCTCGAGCAGGTCAGGCGCGGCGACCGCATCGGCGTCGCCTGGGGCCGCACCGTCTATGGAATCGCGGACGTGATGCCGTTTGCCGATCTGCAGGACGTCGTCGTTGTCCAACTCTGCGGCAATCTCGGCGCGCCCTATTCCTACCGCCCGGACGAATGCACGATGGAAATCGCCCGACGGCTGAACGCCAAGGGACTGAACTTCTACGCGCCGCTGGTCCTGACCTCGGAGCGGCTGGCGGCGGAGCTGCGCGACGAGCCGGTGATCCGCGAACAGCTCGCCGGCATTTCCGCGTGCGACATCGCCCTCTATTCGGTCGGCACGGTCGACGAGGACAGCCACGTCGTGAAGTGCGGCGCGCTGACACCCGAGGAGTTGCGGGCCCTGCGGGCCGAGGGTGCCGCAGGCGTCATCGCCGGTCAGATCATCGACAGGAACGGCGCGGCGCTGGCGTGCAGCTACAACCGCCGCGTCATCTCCGCCGACCTCGCCTCGCTGCGCGCCATCCCGAAGCGAATGATGGTCGTGCACGAGGAGGTCAAGCTCGATGCCCTGTGCGCCGCTCTCGCGGGCGGCTTCGTCACACATCTGGTGGTCGCCGCACCTCTCGCCCGGCGGCTCCTGGACCTGGCGCCGGAACGCGACAAGCCTCTCGCCGTCGGGGCGACGTGATCACCGCGAAACGATCGGGAGCCGCGGCGCCCGGTTCGGATGGAAGCAGCAAACGGATCTGACATGAAGAGCCTCTGGAACGACGCCGACGCCGCGAGAATGGTCGCCGACTACGACGCCAGGGGCGTCTCGCGCGATCTTGCCCTCAGGATCTACACGACGCGCCTGCTCGGCGGCGATCCGCGGCTGGTGCTCCACGGCGGCGGCAACACCTCGTTGAAGACCCGCGTCACCGATCTTCTCGGCGACGAATGGGATGTGCTCTGCGTCAAGGGCAGCGGCTGGGACATGGCCGTCATCGAGCCGCAAGGCCTGCCGGCGGTGAAGATGGCGCCGCTGCTCAAGGCGCGCTCGCTGTCGGTCCTGTCGGACGAGGACATGGTCGCGCTCCAGCGCGCCAACCTCATCGACCCGTCGTCGCCGAACCCGTCCGTGGAGACCCTCCTCCATGCCTTCCTGCCGCACAGGGTCGTCGACCACACCCATTCGACCGCGATCCTCGCCATCGTCGACCAGGGCGAGGACAGCGAGGCGCTCAGCCGCAAGGTGTTCGGCCCGCGCATGGGCTACGTGCCCTACATCAAGCCCGGTTTCGATCTGGCCAAGGCGGCCGCGGAGGTGTTCGACCGCGATCCGACCGTCGAGGGCCTGATCCTCGACAAGCACGGCATCTTCACCTTCGGCGACACCGCCGAAGAGGCCTACGGCCGCATGATCCACTGGGTGACGGTGGCCGAGGATTACGTCGCCGCGAACGGCCGGCCGCTGTCCACAGCCCCGGTTGCGTCGGACGTGGCTGCGCCGGGCGACATAGCGCCGCTCCTGCGCGGCTCCGTCGCTTTCCCGCGGGGGGAAGGTGCATACGACCGCTTCGTCACCGATTTCCGCACCTCGGACGGGATCCGCGCCTTCCTCGCAACCTCCGACCTGCAGCGGCTGGCGGATACCGGCGTCAGTACGCCGGACCTTTCGATCCGCATCAAGACCGGCCCCGTCGTGCTGTCGACGCCGCGGTCGGGGGACGTTGCCGGCTTCGCCGCGGCCGCGCGCCAGGCGATCGCCGACTACGTGGCCGCCTATACCGACTACTTCCGGACGAACGACGCACGCGACGCCGTCGCACGGACGATGCTCGATCCCATGCCGCGGCTCGCCCTCGTTCCCGGGCTCGGCATGTTCGGTTTCGGCCGGACGCTGAAGGACGCCAGGATCGCCTCCGACGTCGGCGAGATGTGGATCGAGGCGGTGCGAGGGGCCGAGGCGATCGGCCGCTTCCGTCCGCTCTCCAAGCCCGAGCTTTTCGAGCTCGAATACTGGTCGCTGGAACAGGCCAAGCTCGCCGGTAACAAGCCGAAGCCGCTGACCGGGCAGATCGTGCTGGTCACCGGCGGTGCCGGCGCCATCGGCGCGGCGACGGCCCGGCTGTTCGCGGCGAACGGCGCGCATGCCGTGGTGGTCGATCTCGACGGTGGCAAGGCGGCCGAGGCAGCCAAGGCCGCCGGCAACAACTCCGTCGGCTTCGGCGCCGACGTCACCGATCCCGCGCAGGTGCGTGCCGCCTTCGACCGCGCCGTCGGAACCTACGGCGGTGTCGACATCGTCGTCTCAAACGCCGGTGCGGCCTGGGAGGGCGGCATCGGCGAGATCGACGACGCTCTGCTCAGGAAGAGCTTCGAGCTGAACTTCTTCGCCCACCAGTCGGTGGCGCAGAACGCGGTGCGTATCTTCAAGCAGCAGGGCACCGGCGGCGTGCTTCTGTTCAACACGTCGAAGCAGGCGGTCAATCCCGGGCCGAAGTTCGGCGCATACGGCCTGCCCAAGGCGGCGACGCTGTTTCTATCGCGGCAATACGCGCTGGAGTACGGCCCAATCGGCGTCCGCTCCAACGCCGTCAACGCCGATCGTATCCGGTCCGGCCTCTTGACCGGCGATATGATCGCCAGCCGCTCGAAGGCTCGCGGCCTGTCGGAGAAGGATTACATGGCAGGTAACCTGCTCGGCCTCGAGGTGACCGCCGAGCACGTCGCCCAGGCCTTCCTGCACCAGGCGCTGGCCGAGCGCACGACGGCCGACGTCACGACGGTGGACGGCGGCAATATCGCCGCGGCGCTGCGATGAGGCTCAAGCGAGGTCGGTAAGGGCGAAGTCGTTGCCCTTGTAGAGCAGCGGCACGCCCAACGACTTCGCGCAGGCATAGGCGAAGCAGTCGCCGAAATTGAGCCCGGCAGGATGGCCAACGATCTTGCCGTAGCGCGCACTCGTTTCGAGGGCCAGCGCGCCCGTCTGCGCTGAGACTGGAATTTCCTCGATCTGCAGGCGGCTGATGAAGGCGTCGAGGATCTCGCGTGCGCCATCGATGGTTGCGGCGGAAGGTCTTGTCGACGAGCCGGATTGCTTGCGGGCCAAAGCCTGAACGGTCTCGAAGCGCGCCAGGGGCGAGATGTACAGGCCCGACTGAGGTGCATCGAGCTTGGCGACGAGCTCCTGCCAGCCGCCTTCTTCGGCGAGAATGGCGACGATCGCCGATGCATCGAGAAACATCAGGTGTCGCCCCACATCTCGTCCGTGAAGCGCTTCATGTCGAAGTCCGGGTCGCTGGGACCCAGCGCCGCCACCTTTTTCTGAAGCTCCGCTACGACCGTCAGCAACTTCCGACTGCGCTGCGTTCGGTCGAGTTCGTTCCGCAAAGCAAGGCGCACCGCCTCCTTCTTGGTCGCAGCCTTAGTGACTTTCTGGAGCTCCGTGGCCAATGCATCGACCTCGTCGTCCCGTATGAAGAGCGCCATCGTATATCTCCTCGGCTCAAGAATATATCTTGGGACGCGATAACCTGTAAAGACGAGGGGCGGCCCAGCCGGACCGCCCCTGCGCAGAACTCAACTGTCGGATCGTCACTTGTTCGGGTTCGGCATCCAGGCCGGCATGGCGACGTCGGCGTGGGCGAACTGCGGCAGCTTGGCCGACAGGTCTTCCATGTTCTTGATGTCGTTCTCGTTGAGCTGGGCCTGCGTGATCAGCGTCGGCGGCACGATGACGTTCTTGCCCGGGTTCTCGCCGGCGAGCAGCATGGCCAGCGCCCGCACCGAGACCTGGCCGACGACGGCCGGGTTGGTGGCCGCGGTCGCCGCCCAGGCGCTGTCGGTCTCGCGCATGGCCGCGATGTCCGAGGTCGAGATGTCGGCCGAGTAGATCTTGATGTCCTTCGACAGGCCGGCCTCGTCCACGGCGATCTTCACGCCCTTGGCGAACTCGTCATAGGGGGCGAACATCATCTTGATGTCCGGATTGGCCGACAGCACCGAGCGCGCCTGGTTGGCGACCGAGTTGGCGATCGGGTTGTCGAGCGTGCCGAACATCGCCGCCTCGTTGATGCCCGGGTACCTCTTCTTGAAGTCGACCCAGGTCTCGTTGCGGCGGTCGAGCGGCGCGATGCCGGCGACGTAGACGTAGCCGGCCTTCCAGCTCTCGCCATTGTCCTTGATCGCCTGCTCCAGCGCCAGCCGGGCGAGGTCGCGGTCGGACTGCTCGATCTGCGGGATCGCCTCGTTCTCGACGTTGACGTCGAAGGCCACGACCTTGATGCCGGCGTCGACGGCGCGCTGGGCGGCTTCCTTCATCGATTCGGTCAGGCCGTGCTGGATGATGATGCCCTGCACGCCGAGCGCGATCGCCTGGTCGACCATGTCGGCCTGGAGTGCCGCGTCCTGGCGGCTGTCGAGCACGCGCAGGTCGACGCCAAGCGCCTTGGCCTGGGCTTCGACGCCCGAGAGGTACGCCTGGAAGAAGTCGCCCGTCGACAGATAGCGGACCAGCGCGATCTTGACGTTGCCGGGATTGTCGAACGGCGCGGGCTTGTCCTGCGCCATGGCGGGGGCGAAGCCGAGCATGGTCGCGCCGGCCAAGGTCATGGTCAGTCTCGTGAAGGTCCTGCGTGTGAAGTCCATGTTTTCCTCCAAGGTTGCCGGTAGTCCGGATCGGGCTATCGTTTGCCCCTGTTCGACAGGGCAAAGGTGAACACCAGCGCCACGACAAGGACGGCGCCCTTGACGAAGTCCTGGGTGTAGTAGGGTGCGTTCATCATGGTGAGCCCTTGCAGGAGCACGCCGACGAACAGGGCGCCGATCGCCGTGCCGAAGGCGTTGGGCTTGGCGGCGCCGAGCACCGCGAAACCGATCAGCGCCGCGGCGACGGAGTCGAGCAGGAGATTGTTACCCGAGGCGATGTCGCCCCGTCCAAGCCGCGCGGCGAGCAGAATCCCGCCGATGGAGGCGAAGATTCCGGAAATGACATAGGCCCAGATCTTGTATGCCTTGACAGGCGCGCCGGCGAGTTCGGCGGCCCTTTCGTTGCTTCCGACCGCGTACATCATGCGGCCGAAGCGCGTGTATTCGAGGAAGAACCAGATCAGCAGCGCGAGCACGATCAGCACCACCACCGATACAGGGACGAGGTTCGGGATGAAGAAGTCGAAGCGGTGGCGGCCGAGGGCCAGGAAAGCGTCGCTGAACTTGCCGTTGGCCACCGAGCCGTCGGGCATCGTCATGCCGGTGGCGATCGAGCGGCCTTCGGTCGGGATGCGCTGCAGGCCGACCAGCAGGAACATCATGCCCAGCGTCGCAAGCAGGTCGGGAACACGCGTATAAACGATCAGGAAGCCGTTGATCAGTCCGACCGCGGCCCCGATGAGCAGGCAGACCAGGATCGCCACCAGCGCGTTCTGTTCGAGCACGACCATGACATAGGCGGCCGCCATCATCGCGCTGGTCGCTACCGAGCCGATCGACAGGTCGAAGCCGCCGACCACCAGCGTGGCGGTGACGCCGAGGGCGAGCACGCCGGTGATCGCGACCGACTGGAAGATGAAGACGGCGCTCTGCGGCGAGGCAAACCCCTGCGCAGCCGCGGCGAAGAAGCCGACCAGTCCGAACAGGAGGGCCAGGAAACCGTAACGGATGGCGACGTCGCGGATCATCGCAGCGCCTCCCGCCGCCCGGATGCTGCCGGTTCCCTTGCCTGCGTCATTCCCGGTATCCCCTCACGCTGCATTCCGCGCGCCCTGCCCGGCGACCTCGGCCAGGAGGCGGTCCATGTCGATGCCGGCGTTGACATGCTCGCCGACGATGGCGTGTTCCGACATCACCAGAATGCGGTCGGCGGTTTCCAGCGCCTCGTCGAGCTCGGTGACGAAGACCAGCGTCGCGCGCCCCGCCGCGCTCGCCCTCAGCCTGGCGGCGATGTCGTGGCGCGCGGCGATGTCGACGCCCTGGAACGGTTCGTCGAGCATGAACAGCGCTGCGCCCTGCGCCATCCAGCGCGCCACCATGACCTTCTGCTGGTTGCCGCCCGACAGCGTCGCCATGTCGTCGCGCTCGCTGCGGCAGACGATGCCGAGATCGGCGATCTGCCTTCGCGCCAGCGCGCGCTCGGCGCGACGCCGCGAGATGCCGAACGCCGACAGCCGGCGCAGGAACGGCAGGCTCATGTTCTCGTAGACGTTGAAATCGCGGACGATACCGTTCTCCGAGCGGTCCTTGGCGACCAGATACACCCCGGCCGCGATCGCCTCGCCGGGCGAGGCCGGCGCGTAGGCGACGCCGTTCAGCGTCATCGTCCCGCCGAGCGGCCGGCGCGCGCCGAACAGGGTCTCGGCCAGCGCCGTCTTGCCGACGCCGACGAGGCCGGTGATGGCGACCACCTCGCCGTCGCCGAGGCTGAGCGAGAACGGCCGTGCGCCGTCGGCGAGCTTCAGGTTTTCCGCGGCAAAGACGGTGCGGTCAGCTGTGCGCGGCTCGATCGTGCGCCGCCCCATCGCCTGGCCGAGCATGGCATTGACGGCGGCTTCGTAGTCGAGCGGCTTCTCGACGAAAACGCCGGCGATCTGGCCGTCGCGCAGCGAGACGATGCGGTCGGCGAGCCGCCTGATGTCGGACATGCGATGCGAGATGTAGAGGATCGCGACGCCGCGCTCGCGCAGCCGATCTATCAGGGCGAACAGCCGGTTGGCTTCCGAGCTCGACAGCGACGAGGTCGGTTCGTCGAGAATCAGCACCTTCGGCTCGTGCGCCATGGCGCGGGCGATCGCGACCATCTGCCGGTCGGCGAGCGACAGGTCCGCGATCGCCGCGCCGAGGTCGATGTCGAGGCCCATGCGCTCGGCGACCGCCTGCGCCTCTCGGCGGATGCGCCGCGGATTATAGAGGAGCGGGGCGCCCGCGCCGTTCAGCCGATCGAGCGTCAAGTTCGTGGCGACGTCGAGCGTGGCGACGACCCCGTCGTTGATGTTCTGGTGGACGGTGACGACGCCGGCGCGCATCGCTTCGGCGGGACTCGCCGGCCGGTAGTCGACGCCGGCCAGCACCATCTGCCCGCCGTCGCGCTGATAGACACCGCTGACGATCTTCACGAGGGTCGACTTGCCGGCGCCGTTCGCGCCCATGAGGACGATGACCTCCCCCGAACGCAGTTCGAGGTCGACGCCGCCCAGCACCTGGATCGGGCCGAAGGATTTCCTCAGGCCCGCAACGCGGAACACGGCATCCTCGGCCATCATGTCCTCCCTACGCCTGAACGCTATGGACAATGTCGTCAAATGTCAACTCGATTGACAATTGACAGGGGGCTGACTAGCTTCGCCTGGTCATGAATGATCCGAACGAGAATCGCGGATCGGGAGGATGCCATGACGAAACGAGAGACATCGTTCGAAGCCCTGACGGTGGAAAGCCTCCCGGGCCGGCTCGGCGGAATCGAGGCGCTGACGGCGCGCATCGGCAATGACAGTGCCGCCTGGAAGGTGCGCGAGGTCGGCGACGGCAACCTCAACCTCGTCTTCATCGTCGAGGGGCCGAACGGCGCCGTCGTGGTCAAGCAGGCGCTGCCCTATGTGCGCCTCGTCGGCGACAGCTGGCCGCTGCCGCTGAAGCGCTCCTTCTTCGAATACCACGCGCTGATCCGGCAGGAGGCGCGGGCGCCCGGCGTGGTGCCGCAGGTCCTGCATTTCGACGAGGCCCAGGCACTCATCGTCATGGAGTTCCTGACGCCCCACGTAATCCTGAGGAAGGCGCTGATCGCCGGCCGCGAGCTGCCCCTGATCGCCCGCGACCTCGGCCTGTTCATGGCGCGCACGCTGTTCCGCGGCTCCGACCTCGCCATGCCGACGCGCGAGCGCAAGGCCGACCTCGCGTTGTTCGCCGACAATGCCGAACTGTGCGACATCACCGAGAACCTGGTCTTCACCGATCCCTATTTCGAAGCGGCGATGAACCGCCACACCTCGCCGCAGCTCGATCCGCTGGTGGCCGAGCTCAGGGCCGACCGTGACCTGAAGGTCGAGGCCCAGCGCATGAAGCACCTGTTCGCCGCCAATGCCGAAACGCTTCTCCACGGCGACCTGCATTCCGGCTCGATCATGGTGACCGACGCCGAGACCCGCGTCATCGATCCCGAATTCGCCTTCTACGGCCCGATCGCCTTCGACGTCGGCATGCTGCTGGCCAACTACTGGATGTCCTACTTCTCCCAGGACGGCCACGAGGCCGACGGTTCGCGCGACTCCATGCGCGCCTACCTGCTCGGCGTCATCGCCAAGACCTGGTCGGCGTTCCGCGCCGAGTTCGCCCGGCTCTGGCGCACCGAGCGCACCGGCATGCTCTATCACCGCAGCCTGTTCGAGGCCCGCGGCGACACGATCGGCGCGGAGCAGGCGCTGGGCGCTGTGGTCCAGTCGATCTGGCACGACATGCTCGGCTTTGCCGGCATCGAGATCCACCGGCGCATCCTCGGGCTCGCCCACAATGCCGACTTCGAGACGATCGAGGACGAGGATCTGCGGGCATCGTGCGAGGCGCCGGCGCTGCGCTTCGGCCGGCAGATCACCGTTGCCCGGCGCGAATTGCATTCGATCGACGAGGTCAACGCGCTGGCCGCAGTGATCCGCGGGGAGGCGCGCCGTTGAACGTCTCGGGCCGCCACTACCGGACGATCTGGCTCGCCGGGGACGGCGCCGCCGTCGACATCATCGACCAGCGCTGGCTGCCGCACGCCTTCCGCGTCGCGACCTTGCGCTCGATCGACGACGTCGCCGTCGCCATCCGCGAGATGTGGGTCCGCGGCGCGCCGCTGATCGGCGTCACCGCCGCGTACGGCGTTGCGATCCGGATGCGCGAGAACCCTTCCGACGCGGCTCTGGACGCAGCCTGGGAGACGCTCCACGAGACGCGGCCGACGGCGATCAACCTGCGCTGGGCGCTCGACGAGATGCGTGGCCTGCTGCGCCCGCTGCCGCCGGAGGAGCGCGCGGCTGCCGCCTATGCCCGCGCGGCGGAAATCGCCGATGAAGACGTCGAGTTGAACCGTGGCATCGGCCGCCACGGCCTGGAGATCATCCGCTCGATCGCCGCGCGCAAGAAGCCCGGCGAGCCGGTCAACATCCTCACCCACTGCAATGCCGGCTGGCTGGCGACCGTCGACTACGGCACCGCCACCGCGCCGATCTACATGGCGACCGAGGTGGGCATCCCGGTCCACGTCTATGTCGACGAGACGAGGCCGCGGAACCAGGGCGCCTTCCTCACCGCCTGGGAAATGGCCGGTCACGGCGTCCCGCACACCCTCATCGTCGACAACGCGGGCGGCCACCTGATGCAGCGCGGCGCCGTCGACCTTGTCATCGTCGGCACCGACCGCACCACGGCGCGCGGCGATGTCTGCAACAAGATCGGCACCTATCTGAAGGCGCTGGCGGCACGCGACAACGACGTGCCGTTCTACGTTGCCCTGCCGTCGCCGACCATCGACTGGACCGTCTCCGACGGCATCGCCGAGATCCCGATCGAGGAGCGCTCGCCCGACGAGGTGACGCTGGTCTGGGGCCTGAGCGACAATGGTGAAGTGGAGCGCGTGCGCATCTCGCCCGAGGCGTCGCCCGCGGCAAACCCCGCCTTCGACGTCACGCCGGCGCGGCTGGTCACCGGCCTGATCACCGAACGCGGTGTCGCCGAGGCGTCGGCCGAAGGGCTTGGGCGGCTCTTCCCCGGGCGGCGGCTCGGACACCGCTGAGCGAACGAACGGCAACGTCATCGCCGCCGCCGTCCCGCCGGCGATCGCGACGGCAAGCCTGCGGAAGGAGCCGCTACGGCGCGGCGGCGGCCTGCGAGATGAAGGGCAACTCGACTTCGGTGCCGGCGGGGATCCCCTCCGGACGTCCCGCGGCCTCGGCCCTCGATTCCCACCAGTCGAAGTGGATGGAGTAATCGCTTCCGGCCTCCGGCGGCTCGGCAGCGGCGATCACGCCGTCGCCGGGCTCGGGCGCGGCCGGCGCCACGGTCGTCCTGACGATCCCGGGCAGGACGATCGTCCCGCCTTCGGTCGAGGACGACATGACGGTGCTGTCGTGACGGTTGCCATCGAGCTTCAGGTCAAACTCGCCCCATTCCATCACTTCGCCGTCGTAGACGAAATCGACCTGCCTCGACAGGCAGACGTAGATGCCGAGGAAGCCGCCGATGAGACTGGTGTAGGAACCCGAGACCGGTACGGCGAGGCGCATCTTCAGCCGCCCGTCCACGATCTCGCCGGTCACCGCTCCGTGTCCCTCGATATTCCGGAATCCCGCGTCGCCGTCGCATGGCGGGTGCGGCCAGGTCCAGTCGAGCCGCACCTCGGCGATGCCGCCGAGCCGCCCGCCTTCGTTGGCGAGAACCGCGTTGATCTCCAGCCGTCCCGCGTCATCGCCGTCCCAGTCGGCGGAGGTGAAGTCGACGGTCCGCTTGACGACGAACCGGGCGGCGTCCTGCGCGCCTGCAGAACCGGCGGCAAGTACCGTCGCCAATGCCGCAATGCCGGAAACAACGCGGCGCCCCGCACCCGCCGCCCTTAAGCCGGTCGCCTTCATTTCGACGCCCCTCGCCCTTTTCCTCCCCGGCTCGCGCGCCGGAAGAAACCAGCATAGTCGGCGAAGCGTTCCATGCCGTTGATTTGCCTCAACGGACGGACAAGAAGCCTTGCTCGCACCGATCAACCGCGGAAGCGTTCGATCCCCTGGCGCATCGCGTCCGTCAGCGGCGTGGCCTTGCGCTGCTTCAGGTCGAAGAACACGGTCTTGGCCGCGAGGGTGGCCGCAAGCGCGCCCGACGAAGCCCGGCGCATCTCGTAGCGCGTCTCCAGCGAACTGTTGCCCGCCTTCGTTATGGTGCCGAGTATCTCGACGAGAGCCCCGGCGGGAACCTCGTCCTTGTATTCGACCTCGTTGCGGACATCCGCCCAGCCCAGTCCGCTCCACGCGGGATCGTCGCCGCTCCAGCCGGTCGATCGCGACAACAGCACGTAGGATGCATCGTCGAACATGCCGACATAGAACCGCGTCGTCAGATGCCCCATCATGTCGCACAGCCAGGGGTGGGCGATCGCCCGGGTCAGAAGTTCCATCATGTCCTCTCCCGGCAGCATCCCGCCACCGCTTGTCCTTCGCCGTCGTCATCGGCCGACCGGCGGCATATGCAGCATGCCACGCCGCACAAGGGAAGTCCGTTTCGCCCCGACGCCGCGCGCTGCGGTCCGAGCGGCCATGCGGAACCCCGGTGTCGCCACCCTGCCCTCGTTCGGGTATTCAGGCTTGCCGTCGATACAGTCACGCGCGGGCGGCGCACAACATGTGCGTCGCATGGCCTCGCACATGTTCGTGAATCGAAACGGCGCCCTTGCGAAGGTGGGCCGCGAAGGGAATGGTGTCGGCAAACGAGTCAGCGCACGCCGGCTGCTCTGGCCCGCCGTGGGGACTGTTTTCGGCGATTGCCCGCTCGTCCCTGATGATGCCGCCGGTGGGGCGGGGAGGTGAACGATCTTGGATCGCCCGAGGCCAACGCTCAGAGATGTCGCCCGCGAGGCGGGCGTAGACATTTCCACGGCCTCGCGCGTGCTGCGGCGGACCGCCGACGCGGCCACCTCGGCGGAGACGCGGCAGCGCATCGAGGACGCGGCGCACCGCCTGCAATACCAGCCGAACGTCCTTGCTCGCGGCTTGCGGCTGAAACGCACCGGCTCGATCGGCGTGGTCGTCCCGCAGCTCGACAACCCGGTCTTCCAGGAACTGATCCTCGCGGCCGAGGAGGAAGCGGCGGCGAACGGCCAGTCGGTCATCATCTACCACATCGACGAGACGCACCGGCCGGCCCAGTCGCTGGTCAGCCTGGCCCAGGCCAACCAGGTCGACGGCCTGATCGTGGCCACCCTCAACGTCGCCGATTCCGGTCTCGGCGCGCTGGGCGAACTGCCCTGCCCGTTCGTCCTGGTCAACCGCGCCGCCGCCGGCATCGACGCTTCCGTATCTCTCGACGACGCCGCTGGCGCACGGCTCGCCGTGCGCCATCTCGCCGATCTCGGCCATCGGCGCATCGGTTTCCTCGCCGGCCCCGCCGGACGCTACAACGCCGACCAGCGCCTGGCCGGCTTCCGTGCCGGACTTGTGGAAGCGGATCTCGACTTCGACCCGGCGCTGGTCGCGACGGCCGGCTACGATTTCGTCAGCGGCCGCGCTGCAATGCAACGGCTGATCGACGGCGACAGGATGCCCGAAGCGATCGTCGGCGTGACGTTGACGACGGCGGTCGGCGTCGTCGCCGCGGCAGGCGCCGCCGGCATCGACGTGCCGCGCGACCTGTCCGTCGTCGCCATCCACGACGGTATGCTCGCCGAGATGTGCAGGCCGAGGCTGACCACGGTCCGTTTTCCGGTCGGCCGCATGGCGCGCCTCGCGGTCCAGGCGTTGCGCTCCCGCATCGACGGCGAGGGGCTCGACCTGCCGATCGTCCTGCCTCCCGACGGCGTCATCGTCCGCGATTCCTGCGCCGAACGTCGTTAGGCACGACGCGTTCCAATCCCGAGGCCAGTCCCGCGGCGGAGCTATCTCCGGCTGAAAAACCTTATTGCAATCCACACGAAGGGACTGTAGAAGCCGATACACAATCGTTTGTGTAGAGGAATTCATGGTCGAAATCGCCCCGCCGCCGGCTCCGCCGGAGGATCTGGTTCGTCGTCTCGCCCACATCGTCGGCGCCGGCAACGTGCTGTCGTCCGATCTCGACCGCTTCGTGTATGCACGGGACCGGGCTCCCTTCGGTACCTATCGTCTTCGCGAGGGCCGCCTGCCCGAGGGCTGGCCGTGCGTCGTGGTGCGGCCGGCGGATGTCTCGGAGGTAGCCTCGGTGCTCCGGCTCGCGGCGGAAGCCGGCATCCCGGTCGTGCCCTACGGCGCCGGCTCCGGCGTGCTCGGCGGGGCCGCGTCGCTCGGCGGAGAGATCGTCATCGACCTGAAGCGGCTGAGCGGCATCATCGAGATCGACGCGATCGACCAGACCGTGAGCGTCGCCGCAGGCATGAACGGCGCGCTCTTCGAGGCCGAACTGCGCCGCGACGGCTTCACCTGCGGACACCTGCCGCAATCGCTGGCGATGTCGACGGTCGGCGGCTGGGTGGCATGCCGCGGCGCCGGACAGGCGTCGTCGCGCTACGGCAAGATCGAAGACATGGTGCTCGGGCTCGAGGTCGTCCTCCCCGACGGAAGACTGCTCGACGTCCGCCCGCAGGCGCGCCGCTCGACAGGCCCCGACCTCGCCGGCATCTTCGTCGGCTCGGAAGGAACGATGGGCATCATCGTCAGCGCGACGTTGCGCATCTGGCCGCTGCCCGCCGCGCGGCGCAACCTCGCCGTCGGCTTCGGCAGCCTCGAGGGCGGGCTGGAATGCCTGCGGACCATCATGCAGGCCGGGCTCAGGCCGGCGGTTGTCAGGCTCTACGATGCCGTCGAAAGCGCGGCGCGCACGCAGTCGCTCGACCAAGCCGATCGCGGCCTATTCCTCTGCCTGCTCTCCTTCGAGGGACCGGAGCGGATCGTCGCGGCGGAAGAGGCGGAAGCGCTGGAAGCGATCGGCCGCGCCGGCGGCCGGCGGATCGCCGACGGGCCGTTCCACGACTGGGAGGCGGTCCGCTACCAGAGCTACTCGCCGCAGCACCAGGCCGCCGGTCGCTTCATGGACACGATCGAGGTGACGCTGCCCTGGCATGCGCTGCCCGAAGGATACGGCCGGCTCAAGGCCGCGGCGCAGCGCGTCGCGCCAGGAGCGCATTTCGGCGCGCACTGGTCGCACATCTACCCCGACGGTGCCTGCCAGTACATGACGCTGCGCCTCGATCCGGCGCCGCTCGAGGAGGGCGAGGCGCTGCACCGGGCGGTGTGGGATGCGGTCGAACGCGAGTGCGTGGCCCTCGGCGGCGCCATCGCGCATCATCACGGCGTCGGCCTCCTGCGCGGCCGCTGGATGGAACTGGAACACGGCGCGGCCGGCTTCGACGTGATCGCCGCGGTGAAGCGGGCGATCGATCCGCTGGGCATCATGAACCCCGGCAAGCTCGGCCTGCCCGCGGCGGCGAACACGAGGAGCTCGATCAATGGCTGAACCGGATATCCTCGCGATCTGTGCCTTCTGTCCGGCGCCCTGCCGTGCGGCGCTCGGCGACGCGCATGGCGCCACGTCGGAGACGCGGCAACCCTCCGCCCTGTCGCTCGTCGCCCGTTCGGCGCTCGACGGCCGCATGGCGGTGACGGTCGACATTCTCGCCCGCCTCGGCGACCTGGCAACCGTGCGGACCTGCCAGTCCGCATGTTCCTACGGGCTCGATATCGCCGCAGCGCTCGAATCGGCCCGTCCGCGCCTGGAGGCGATGATCGATGTCCGCTGACGACATGCTCTTCCTCGGCGTCGATCTCGGCGCCGGCGGGCTCAAGGCGACGCTGGTCGACGCCGCCGGACGCGTCCGCGGCACCGGTTCCGCCGACGTCTCGACCGCCACGCCGCACCCGGGCTGGAGCGAGCAGGATCCCGCCCTGTGGACCCGCGCCATGATCGACGCGGTGCCGCGCGCCATCGCCGAAGCCGGAGGCCGGCCCGAGCGCATCGCCGCGATCAGCTTCAGCGCCGGCGCCCATAGTTCCGTGCTCGTCGGCGCGAACGGCGAGGTGCTGCGCCCGGCGATCCTGTGGAACGATCAGCGCAGCGGCGTCGAGTCGCGCGAGCTCGACGAGTCGCAGGGCGGCGAGATCCTCGCCGTCGGCGGCAATCGCGTTTCGCCCACCTGGACGCTTCCGCAGCTCGCCTGGGTCGCCCGCCACGAGCCGGACCTCCATCGTCGCATCCGCCGCATCTACGTGGCCAAGGACTGGCTGCGCGCGCAGCTGACCGGCGACTGGACGACCGACCGCACCGACGCCGTCGGCACGCTGTTCTTCGACATCGAGCGCGACGCCTGGTCGCCGTTCCTGTGCGGGCTCGCCGGCATCTCCGTCGACCAGCTGCCGCCGGTCGTCGAGCCCTCCGCCCGCGTCGGCGCCACCGCCGGCCCGGTCGCTTCCGCCTGCGGACTGCCCGACGGCATCGCCGTCATCTGCGGCACATCGGACACCTCCGTCGAAGCCTTCGGCGGCGGTGCGGGCGGGGCAGGAGAGGCGACCGTCAAGCTCGCCACCGCGGCCACCGTCAGCGTCGTCGCCGCACGCGGCGGCCGCTCGCGCACGCTGATCAACTATCCCTATGTCGTTCCCGGCCTGTGGTACACGATCACCGGCACCAACTCCTGTGCCTCGGCGCACAAATGGCTGCGCGACCGCTTCTTCGCCCGGCCCGGCGAGAGCGGCCACACCGCCTTCGAGCGGATGGAGACTGCCGCCGCGGCGACGAAGCCGGGCAGCGAGGGCCTTCTCTTCCATCCCTACCTCACCGGCGAACGCGCACCGCACTGGGACCCGCTGCTGCGCGCCGACTTTCTCGGCATCACCATGCGCCACCAGCCCGGCCATTTCGTCCGCTCGCTCTACGAGGGCATCGCCTTCTCCCTGCGCGACTGCCGCGACCTGTTTGCCGGCGAAGGACTGCCGATCGGCTCGGCGCGCCTCGTCGGCGGCGGCACGAAGAGCCTGCTGTGGCGGCAGATCGTCGCCGACGTGCTCGGCATCGAGATCCGCGTGCCGGAGAACAACGAGGCCTCCTACGGTGCCGCCCTTCTGGCGGCGGTCGGCTCGGGCGCCGTCGCCGATTTCTCCGCGGTCCGCCGCGGCGATGCCGGTGCCGAAGCGGTGATCCGGCCCGATCCGGCCAGGGCAGCGCTCTACGACGACCTCTTCGGCCTCTACCGTCAGAGCCAGGCGGCGATGGCCGGCATCTACCACGCGATCCCCGCCATTCTGGCAAGATACGAGGCAGCGCGATGAAGCGGAGCGTCTTCGGCTTTCCCGGCCGCTACATCCAGGGACCCGGCGCGCTCGACGCGCTGCCGGCGCTGCTCGCCGACCTCGGCGTCGCCAGGCCGGGCGTGGTGGTCGATCCCTTCCTCGCCGAAACGCTCGGCCGGCGCCTGCTGGACGACCTCGCCAGGGCCGGCCTCGCAGCCGAACTGGCGGTGTTCGGCGGCGAATGCACGAAGGCCGAGATCGAGCGCGTCGGCGCGCGACTTCTCGCCGGCGGGGTCGACGGCATCGTGGTCGCCGGCGGCGGCAAGGCCATCGATACGGCGAAGGGCGTCGCCAAGGCCGGCGGGCTGCGCCTCGTCGTGGCGCCGACGATCGCCTCCAACGATTCGCCGACCAGCCGGCTGATCGTGCTCTACGACGAGAACCACCGCATCCTCGGTGTCGACCGGCTGGCGCGCAATCCGGACGCCGTCGTCGTCGACACGGCCCTGATCGCCGCCGCACCCGTGCGCTTCTTCCGCGCCGGCATCGGCGACGCGCTGTCGAAGGCCTTCGAGGTGCGTGCCTGCGTCGAGGCCGGCGGCTCGAACTTCTTCGACGGCCGCTCCCCGCGCACCGCGCTGCTGCTCGCCGAGGCCTGCCTGGACACGCTTCGCGCCCACGGCGAGGCGGCGGTGGCGGCCGTGCTGCGCGGCGCGCCCGACGAGGCGGTCGAGGCCGTCGTCGAGGCGACGGTGCTGATGAGCGGGCTCGCCTTCGAGAGCGGCGGCCTGTCGATCGCCCACGCGCTGACGCGCGGCTTCTCCGCTGAACCGGCCTATCGCCACGCGCTGCACGGCGAGGTGGTCGGCTTCGGCACCGTGGTCCAGCTCGTCGCCGACCCGGCGACCGCCGGTCGGGCCGTGGAGATCGCCCGCTTCGCCCGCGGCCTCGGCCTGCCGGTGACGCTGGCCGACCTCGGCGGCGACGCCGGCGACGCCGACGCGCTGCTGCGCATCGGCGTGCTGACATGTGCGGCGCCGTATATCGGCAACTTCCCGGTCGGGCTCGATCCGCCGGCGGTCGCCGACGCCATTCGCGCTGCCGACGCCATCGGGCGGGCGCTCGCGGGCTGAGGCAAGTGCGTTCCTCGGGCCGGCGTCGGCTGGACCGAGCGTCGCGGCCCTCGACCGATCGCGACCTTCTTCAGACCGCGCCGGCGATCGCGGCGCGGGCGAGCGCCCTGCGCAGCAGGTCGACGAGGCGCTCGCCGGCGATCTCCAGCGCGCCGCCATTGTCCAGCCTGACGACGGTGGCGTCGCCGGCGTCGATGCCGGCCTGGCGCGCCAGCCGCGCCGCGACGTCGCCGGCGCTCTCGCGCGCCCGTCCGGCAATGCGGCTGGCGAGGATCTCCTGATCCGCCACCACCTCGACGATGACCACGTTGGCATAGCGGCGATTGAGCGCCGGGATCGCGGCGCGCGACAGGTTCGCCACCATCACGTGGCCGCTCTCGATTCCGCGGTCGACGCGCGCCGGCAGGCCGTAGCTCAGGCCGTGCGCGCGCCAGGAAAGCGCAAACTCGCCGCGCGCCTCGGCCGCGCTGAACTCGTCTTCAGCCAGACTGTCGTGGTCTTCGGTGGCGCCGTCGCTGTGGCGCGTGACGACACGGCGGACGAACTCGATCGCACCTTCTCCGGCGAGCCGGCGGCGTGCATAGGAGATCAGCGAATCCTTGCCGGCGCCGCTCGGCCCGACCACGGCGACGAAAACGCCGTCGCCCATCGGGCGCTCGCCGCAGGCCATCTCGCGCTCGATCATCGCCGAATTCATCATGCGACGCGCCTGCCCTCGCGCCACACGGTGCGCACGACCGGCACGTGCTCGTCGAGCCGGACCCTGACCAGATCGGCCCGCCGGCCGACCTCGATCGAGCCCCGGTCGTCGAGGCCGACGGCCGTTGCCGGATTGCGCGACACCATGGCGACCGCCTGCGGCAGCGAGATCGCATCGACGACCTCGCCGAGGAAGAACGCCGACTGGATCAGGCTGAAGGGGATGTAGTCGGACGACAGGATGTCGAGCATGCCGCCCTCGGCGAGCGTCCGCGCCGAGACGTTGCCCGAGTGCGAGCCGCCGCGCATGATGTTGGGGGCGCCCATCAGGACGCCCAACCCGGCGTCCTTGGAAGCCCTCGCCGCCTCGACCGTGGTCGGGAACTCGGCGACGCGGATGCCCTGCTCGATCGCCTCGACGACATGGTCGGCCGTCGCGTCGTCGTGGCTGGCCAGCACGATGCCGCGCTCTCGGCAGGCGTCCGAGATGGCAATGCGGTGCTTCGGCGAGTTCTCCGCCGATTCGCGCATGCGCCGCTCGCAGAAGGCGCGGAAGGCCTCGTCCGACATCTTCAGTTTACCCTGGTAGTAGGTCGAGTAGGCCTCGATCCGGGCGAACTGGCGCTGTCCGGGCGCGTGGTCCATCAGCGAGGCCATGCGCACCCGGTCGTCGCCATCGAAGTGGCGGAAGCCTTCGAGGCAGTCGGGCGCCGAAACCTCGCAGCGCAGGTGGATGAAATGGTCGGCGCGGACCCGGTCCTCGCGCACGCAGTCCTCGATCGCATCCGCGAGATGGCGCATCTCCTGCGCGGTCATGTCGGCATCGTCGTCGAGACCGACGCGCAGGGCATCGAACACGGTGGTGATGCCGGCGGTGGCGACCTGGGCGTCGTGGGCAAGCACGGCGGCGATCGGGTTCCAGCGCACCTTTGGTCGCGGCGCGTAGTGGCCCTCGAGGTGATCGGTGTGCAGCTCCACAAGGCCCGGAATCAGGTAGTCGCCGCCGAGATCCTCGCCGGACGACGCGCTGCCGGCCGAAATGTCCGCGATCCTGCCGTTGCGGATCAGGACGGAGCCCTGGACGACCTCGTCGGGCAGGACGAGGCGCGCGTTGGTGAGAATGGTCTCGGCAGGCATCAGGCGATCTTTCTTTCCCGCTGGGGGCATAGCGCGTGGCGCGACAGGATGGTGAAGGGCCCGCCGGCTTCCGGCTCGACGAACAGGGCAAGACCGTCGATCGAGAGCGGTTCGCCGAGGACAGGCTTGAATACTTCGTCGATTGCCGAGCGGACCCGGGTCGCCTCGCCGCCCGAGACGCGGCCCGACAGCGTCATGTGGAAGCGGAAGGCGTCGAAAACGTAGGGATAGCCCCACTGGCACAGGTTGCGGAACTGCTCTGCGCTGAGCGTCTCGGGATTGCGTCGCTCGATCTCGACTTCGGTGATGGGGGCACGAAAGCAGTCGAACGTCTCGACGACGGAAGCGGCGAACGACTTGAGTTCGGCAAAGCCGCCCGAGGGCAGGAGCGCGAAGAAGCCGTCGATCTGGCCGATCGTCAGCTGCGGCACCAGGAAGGGGGGAGTCTCTCGCGCATATGCATCCAGGGCATCGGCAAGCGAGCGCTCGCTTTCGCCGCCGACGAGCCGAAAGGGCGCCTTGACGGTGGCGTGGAAGCCGTAACGGCGCGCGGCGGCCGTGTGGAAGGCAATCTCGGCCGCCGAAAGGCTCGATATCGCAGGCGGCGTCGCCACGGCCCCGGTGAAGGCGTCGCGCCCGAGCCACGACGCCGCGGCGCGCGTCAGCGGGTGGTCGGCCTCGGGCGTGAAATAGATGGCATAGCGCATCGGGGATCCTCGCAGGTTTCGATGCCTTAGGCGATTTCCATGACAGATTCACGAAAATAGCCGACGAGGATCGCGCGGGCAAAACCCGGGCTGCAGACGTCAAGCAGAATAGAAAAACTTGCCTGCGACGCCATCTCCCGGCTCCGGATCGGCCGTCGACGCCCTTCGCCTCCCGGGCGGAAGGCCGGCCCGCCAGGCCCGGGTTCCAGTCACGCCGCCGCGATGACGCCAATGCAGTGCGCGGCGCCTCGGGAGATTCTAGGGGGCGCCGGTCGACGCCGGAGACCTGCCGATCAGCTTGCGGCGCAGCCAACCCGACAGGACGTCCATCGCCATCACCATCAGGAGCGTCAGGACGATGTAGTAGCTGACCTCCTCCCAATCCTTCTGGGTCTGGATCGCCTGGGTCAGCAACAGGCCGATGCCGCCGCCGACGATGGCGCCGATGACGGTGGCGCTGCGCGTGTTGGATTCCAGATAGTAGAGCACCTGGCTGAGGATCACCGGAGCCACCTGCGGAATGACGCCGAAACGGCTGCGTTGCAGCGCGTTCGCGCCGGTCGAACGCAAGCCTTCGACCTGCTTCTCGTCTATGTTCTCGAGCGCCTCCGAGAACAGCTTGCCGAAAGTTCCCGTATCGGTGAGCAGCATGGCGAGCGAACCGGTCAGCGGGCCGGGACCGAAGGCGCGCGAGAGGACGATGGTCCAGATCAGGCCGTCGACGCCGCGCAGGAAATCGAACAGCCGGCGCGAGCCGAAGCGGAAGATGCGGCCGGGCGTGAAGTTGCGCGAGGCGACGAAAGCCAGTGGAAAAGCAAACAGAGCAGCGCCCATCGTGCCGAGGAAGGCCATCAGCACCGTCTCGAACATCGCCCAGGCGACGTCACCATGACGCCACATCGCGTTGTTCCAGAAATCGGAGACCATCGCGGCGAGGTTGGACTGACCGTCGCGAACAGGTTCTCCCCAAGCCGCGAGTTCGAGGAGCTCGCCCGGCGTTTTCCCGTAGAACGGACTGTCGAGGGTGAACCAGAAAAGCTCCCAGCCGAAGGAGTAGCGGAAGACTTCGGCGCGGTTGCGGGTCACGGTCAGGCGGCCGGCGGATGTGGCGAGGGCGATGCGAGTGTCGGATGCGTTGATCCAGTCGGGCAGCGGCCCGGGCGGGGTCTCGAGCGATACGCCGTCAGGCTTCTGCCAAACCGTGACGAGTCCGTAGCCCGGCACATCATAGCGGACCGCGTCCGGGTCGAAACGCACGACGTGGCCGTTGCCGAGATCGATGACGGTGGCGTCGCCGTCCTGGCGCACCCAGTCCGGCCATTTGCCCGCCGCGTAGGTGCCCTTTGCTTCGCCTTCGATCGCCACCTTGAGTTCGTGGCGCCGGTTGTCGCGCTCGACATGGGTCTTGTAGCTGTAGGTGTCGGCGAGCAGGATGCGGGCGTTCTCCAGCTTCGCCCTGGCCGCGATGCCCGGCATGTCGAAGGCGAAGAAGACATAGGCCAGATAGACCATGACCAGGACCGGGACGCCGATCGAGTACAGGCGCTTGCGGGCGAGGGCCTTGTCGGCGGCCGCCTTGTGGACGGCGATGTCGAGGCCGGCGTCGAGGATTGCCATCAGCGTGCCTTGACCAGACGGTTGCGATAGTGGCTCGAAACCTGGTCGATCGCCACGATGGTAAGGAAAAGAAGCAGGAAGATCGCCGCCGCGGCGTCGTAGCGGCCGGTCCCCCAACCAATCGCCACGCGCAGTTCCGCGCCGATTCCGCCAGCGCCGACAAAGCCGAGGATGGCAGAAGCGCGCACGTTGATCTCGAAGCGCAGCAGCGCATAGGAGAGGTAGTTCGGGACCACCTGAGGCAGTACACCCAGCCACATGCGCTGCAGCCAGGAGGCGCCGACGGAGGCGAGGCCCTCCACCGGTTTCAGATCGGCGTTCTCGTTGACTTCGGAAAACAGTTTGCCGAGCGCGCCCGCCGTATGGAAGGCGATGGCAATCATGGCGGGAACCGGACCGCCGCCGAGGATGAAGATCAGGACCAGCGCGATGACGATCTCGGGCAAAGCGCGCATGATGTCCATCATCCGCCGGAAGACCGGGATCAGGCGCGGCCAGCGCGCGAACCCGCGCGTCGATAGCAGTGACAGGACGACCGCGACGCAGGCTCCGATCAGGGTCGAAACGGCAGCGATGTTGATCGTCTCGAGCAATGCCGGGAAATAGCGCATCAGGTTGCCCGGCAAGGCCGGGGCCTTTTCGATCGCTTCGCCGACAAGTTCAATCGGGAAATCGAGGATCTTGTGCAGGCCGTCCCAGAAGCCGCCCGCATTGCGCCGGTCGGCGATGTTGAATCCGGCAGCGAGCAGCGCGACGAAGACGATCAGCAGCACGCCCGAGTAGAGGCGCTTGCGCTGGACCATGGCCGTGTAGTCGGCCTTGATCGCAGCCGATCCGGCGGTGGTGGCAAGGGTCATCCGAATATCCGAACCGGTCGACGGGTCCCATTCCGGGACCCGTCGTCCATTGGCTGTCAGTTGCTCTGCGCCTTGCGCACGGCGATGATCGATTCATACGCATCGTGCGTGATGGGGCGGAAACCCGCGGTCTCGCCTGCCGCGATGTTGTAGGCGCACTTCTTGTCGGTCGTGTGCATGTTCTGCACGACGTCGATCACCTTCTGCTTCACGTCCTGGGGAAGGGCTTTCCTCAGCGTGATCGGGCCTTCGGCGATGGGCTTCGACTTCCAGATCTGGACGATGTCGTTCATGTCGATGAGACCGGCGTCGGCGGCCTTGCGCAGGGCGCCGGAATTGTAGCCGTCCTCCCAATCGCCGAGCCCGTCGGCCCAGGTCACGCCGCCATCGACATCGCCGTTCTTCACCGCGACGATGGTCTGCTCGTGGCCGCCGGTGAAGACAACCTCGCCGAAGTAGTCGCCGGACTTCATCGAGGCGCCGGTGATCTGCGGGATCTCAACCGAAGGGATCAGGTAGCCCGACCCGGAGTTCGGATCGCCGAAACCGAACTTCTTGCCCTTCATGTCGGCGAGCGACGTGATGCCGGAGTCCTTGCGGGCGAAGCCGATCGAGAAATAGGTGTACGAGCCGTCGAGATTGGTCTTGACCAGAACGGGCTCGACCGCCTCCGGGTCGGTCAGGTAGGCCTTCGCGTATGCCGAGGGTCCAAGCCAGGCGAGATCGATCGATCCGCCGAGCATGCCCTGGATGACGCCGTCGTAGTCGGCGGGCGTGAACAGCTTCACGGGAACGCCGAGCGCGGTCTCGACATAGGCGCGCAGGCACTCGTTCGAGGTCAGGCGGTCCTGGGCGTTCTCGCCGCCGAGCAGGCCGATGCGGAATTCGGTGATGTCCCCGGCCATCGCCGGGGCGGCGAGGACGGTGGTCGCCACGAGGGCGGCAAGCAGTTTCTTCATGGTCAGTCTCCGTTGGAAGGGTCCGGACGATCGTCCGGGGGAAGGGGTCAGAGGGCGAAGGCGGGTGCGCGCACGAAGTCGCGGAGCGGTTCGAGTGCCTCGATCGCCGTAGAGGTCGCGGCCTCGGAGAAGTCGTCACCGGCGCCGTAGATCTCGCGCGCGGCGGCCGTCGTGAGTTCCTCGGGGCTGCCATCGAAGACGACCCTGCCGTCGCGCATGCCGACGACGCGGTCGCAGTAGCGCCGGGCGGTGTCGAGCGTATGCAGGTTGCAGACGACGGTGCGTCCGTCCTCGTCGTTGATGCGGCGCAGCGTGTCCATCACGACCTGGGCGTTCATCGGATCGAGCGAGGCGATCGGCTCGTCGGCGAGGATGATCTTCGGGTCCTGCATCAGGGCGCGGGCGATGGCGACGCGCTGCTGCTGGCCGCCTGAAAGGGCCTCGACGCGCTTCGGCGCGTGATCGGCGATGCCGAGGCGGTCGAGGATGTCGATGGCGCGATGGATGTCGGCCTGCGGAAACAGGTTGAAGATCGTCGCCGCGGTCGAGCGGCGGTTGAGCGTGCCGTGAAGCACGTTGGAAACGACGTCGAGGCGCGGCACGAGGTTGAACTGCTGGAAGATCATGGCGCAGTCGCGCTGCCAGCTGCGCAGGGCGACGCCGCGAAACGCGGAGACTTCCGAGCCGTCGAAGAAGATGGAGCCCTGCGAGGGATCGAGGAGCCGGTTGATCATGCGCAGCAGCGTCGACTTGCCCGCGCCCGAGCGGCCGATCACGCCGATCATCTGGCCGTGGGGGATGCGCAGCGCGACCTTGTCGACGGCGGTGTTCCTGCCGAAGCGGCGTGTCACGTCGCGGATTTCCAGCATCGCGTTCTCCTGGTGGCGCAGGCCGAGGGCGGCTTGCATTCCGGCCGTATCGGACCGCGATGAAAGCCGCGTGTCGCGCCGGTGACAGTTCAATGACACTCCACCGCGGGCCGCGGCCGTCACGGGCAGTCAGGCGGAGGTCATGGAGGCGTCACCGCGGAATCGCATCGTTCCGGGCCGCGGAGGAATCGCGCTTGATCGATGTCACTGCGCGGGCGCGGCCGACGGGTTAGGTGGCAGGGGCAATCGCAGGAAAGGAGATACGATGAGACGCGAATTCGAAGACAAGGTGGCCATCGTCACCGGGGGAGGATCGGGCATCGGCGAGGCGATCGCGCTCGAGCTCGGATGCGGCGGCGCGGAGGTGGTCGTGGCAGACCTCGACCTGGATGCCGCCGAAAAGGTCGCCGCACGGGTCCGCGACGCCGGTGCCCGCGCCCATGCCTTCGCCGTCGACGTCGCCGACGCCGCGGCGGTCGAGAAGATGGTCGACTTCGCCGTGGAGAACGCCGGCGGGCTGCACCTCGCGGTCAACAATGCCGGGATCGGCGGCGCGAGCGCGGCGACGGCCGACTACCCGCTCGACAGCTGGCGCCACGTCATCGACGTCAACCTCCACGGCGTCTTCTACGGCATGAAGTACCAGATCGCGGCGATGCTGAGGTCGGGCGGCGGTTCGATCGTCAACATGAGTTCGATCCTGGGCTCGGTCGGCTTCGCCAACGCCTGCGCCTACGTTTCGGCAAAGCATGCACTGCTCGGCCTGACCAAGACGGCGGCGATGGAATACGCGGCTCAGGGCGTTCGCATCAACGCCGTCGGACCGGCCTTCATCGACACGCCGCTTCTGTCGAAGAACCTCGACCAGGCGGTCCTCGACCAACTGGCGGCGCTGCATCCTGCGGGCCGGATCGGCCGGCCGGAGGAGGTCTCTGCGCTGACCTGCTTCCTGCTCTCGGACCGGGCGAGCTTCATCACCGGAAGCTATCACCTGGTCGACGGAGGCTATACGAGCCGCTGAGCGGCGGCCCGGCTCATTCCCGTCAGCCGCCGTGCTTCTCGAGAAAGGCTTCCGCGGAAAGACCGCGGAAGTCGTCGAGGGCCGAACGCAGACGCTCGTGCTCCCAGTTCCACCAGGCGAGGACCTGGAAGCGTTCGGCCGTGCGCCGGTCGAAGCGCTCGCGGATCGGGCGCGCCGGCACGCCGCCGACGATCGTATAGGGCGCGACATCCTTCGACACGACCGCGCCCGCGCCGACCACGGCACCATCGCCGACGGTCACGCCGGGAAGCACGGTCGAGCCATGGCCGAGCCACGTGTCGTGGCCGACATGGACGCGCAGCGAGCGGCGATGGCCGAAGAACTCGGCCTCGTGCTCGGCGTCGTCCCAGTAGTCGGAGGCGCGGTAGGTGAAGTGGTGCAGCGTCGGCCGCGAGGTGGGGTGGTTGGTCGCGTTGAGGCGGACGGACGCAGCGATGTTGGAGAACCTGCCGATCGTGGCGCACCACGTCGCGCAGTCCTGCATCATATAGGAATAGTCGCCCAGCACAGTCTCGGAAACCCGGCAGCGCTCCGCGATCTCGGTGTAGCGGCCGATGCTGGAATCGTGGACTTCGGCGGTCTCGTGGACGAGCGCCTGTTCGGTGAGCCTGGTCATGCGGCCTGCACCTCCGGCGCGAAATTGGTGACGTCGATGATGCGGTCGGCGACGGCCTCGCGGACGTCGGCGTCGTGGAAGATGCCGAGCAGGGCGACGCCGTCGGCCTTCTTCTCGGCGATCATGGCGATGACGACCTCGCGGTTCCTGGCGTCGAGCGAGGCGGTCGGCTCGTCGAGCAGAAGAATCGGATGCGCGGTGATGAAGCCGCGGGCGATGTTGACGCGCTGCTGCTCGCCTCCGGAAAAGGTCGCGGGCGGCAGGCCCCACAGCCGCTCGGGGAGATTGAGCCGCGAGAGCAGCGCGGCGGCGCGCTCGCGCGCCGCCGCCCTGTCGACCCCCCTGGCGACGAGCGGCTCGGCGACGACGTCGACGGCCGCCACGCGCGGGACCGTGCGCAGGAACTGGCTGACATAGCCGATCGTGTAGCGGCGCACGGCGAGCACTTCGCGCGGGCTGGCCGCCGCGAGGTCGATCAGGCGGCCGCCGTGGTCGACGATGATCTGGCCGGCGTCGGTGGCGTAGTTTCCGTAGAGCATCTTCAGGATCGAGCTCTTGCCGGCCCCGCTGGGGCCGCCGAGCACGGCGCATTCGCCCGACTTGAGCGAAAACGAGACGTCCTCGACCACGGCGAGGCGGACGCCGTCGCGCAGGTGCATGGTGAAGCTCTTGGCGACCTCGGATACGACGAGCGGGGTTGCCATCAGATGGCTCCCCAGCTGGTCCGAAGGGGGTGGGAAGGGGACATATTGGCTAGACCTGCAGGATCGAGGAGACGAGAAGCTGGGTGTAGGGCTCGTGCGGATCGTCGAGGACGCGGTCGGTCAGCCCTGTCTCGACGACGCGGCCGTCCTTCATGACCATCATGCGCTGCGACAGGAGCCGCGCCACGGCGAGGTCGTGCGTGACCACGACCGCGGCCAGGCCGAGGTCGGAAACCAGCCCGCGCAGGAGGTCGAGCAGTCGCGCCTGGACCGAGACGTCGAGGCCGCCGGTCGGCTCGTCCATGAAGACGAGACGCGGCCCGGTGACGAGGTTGCGCGCGATCTGCAGGCGCTGGCGCATGCCGCCCGAAAAGGCGCGCGGCTCGTCGTCGATGCGGTCCTCCCCGATCTCGACCCTCGACAGCCAGTCGATGGCGGTGGCGCGGATCCTGCCGTAGTGGCGGTCGCCGATAGCCATCAGGCGCTCGCCGACATTGGCGCCGGCCGATACGGTCATGCGCAGCCCGTCGGCCGGGTTCTGGTGGACGAAGCCCCAGTCGGTGCGCA
>CALFXR010000004.1 GCA_937958475.1 uncultured Mesorhizobium sp.
CGCAGAATAGGCGCGGGCGAAGGAGGCCCGGAGATGGTGTTGCAGGACAGGGGGACGTTGAAGGGCATCGCGGCGACGCTGCTGGCGCTTTCGCTCCTCGCCGAGCGAGCCGCCGGCCGGTCCCTGCCCGTCCGCTTCCTCGTGCTCGCCATCCTCGGCCGGGCCGAGACGTTCGCGCGGGCTTTCGTCGCCCGGTCGATGGCGACGCTGATCGCGGAGGCGATCGAGGCCGGCTGCGACTGCCCCGACTGGCCGTACCCTGACCTGCTCGCCCCCGACGAACCGTCCGCCCCGCACTATGGCGCCGCCGAGGCCCATCTGCTGGCGCTGCGCCTGCGCATTCTCGCCGCCCTGCTCGGCATGCTGGCGGGCGAGGACGGCGATCGCGACGACCGGTCCCAAGCGGCTGCCGGCCGGTCGCCGGCCAACGCCGCGCCGCGCCTGCCGGTGATGCTGGTCTTGCGGCTTCCCGCTATTCGCTTCCGCCGCCCGTCGCGCCCGCCCTGACGCCTCGCGGCCCGCGACCCGATCCCCTGAATCCGTCACCCCGCCATGCCCTCCAGGGCACGCTCTTGCTTGTCGCCGCACGCCGCCGCCGGTCGCTGGCCCTCGAAGAACGACGCCCGCGCGCGCCTACGCCGCCGCCTGCTCCTCGCGCAGGCGGGTCTTCAGCACCTTGCCCTGCGGGCTCGTCGGCAGCGCGTCGCGGAACGCGATGGAGCGCGGCACCTTGAAGTTGGCGATGTTTTCGCGCGCCCAGGCGATCAGCTCGGCCTCGGTCGCCGTCTTGCCGGGCCGCAGCACGACGAAGGCCTTGCCGACCTCGCCCAGCCGCCCGTCGGGCACGCCGATCACGGCGATCTGGCCGATCGCCGGATGCGCGCTCATCAGCCGCTCGATCTCGGCCGGATAGCAGTTGAAGCCGCCGGAGATGTACATGTCCTTCAGCCGGTCCTCGATGCGCAGGTCGCCATTGGCGTCGACGTAGCCGATGTCGCCGGAATGCAGCCAGCCGTCGCCGTCGATGGTCTTGGCGGTGGCTTCGGGATCGTTGAAATAGCCCTTCATCACGATGTAGCCGCGCAGCACCACCTCGCCGCGCTCGCCGTCGGGCAGAAGGCGGCCGCCCTCGCCCATGATGCGCACCTCGGTGCCCGGGAAGGGCTTGCCGGCGGTGTTGGCGATCTGCTCGTCGCTGTCGCCGGCCGCGCACATGGTGCCGTAGCCGCCGCATTCGGTGAGCCCGTAGCCGTTGACCACGCCGGCGAAGCCGAGGTCCTCGCGCATGCGCCTGATCAGCGTCGCCGGCACGACGGCGCCGCCGGTGATGCCGAGGCGCAGGCTGGAGCGGTCGAATTCGGCCAGGCGCGGGTGCTGCAGCATGCCGTGGAAGATGGCCGGGGGGCCGGGAATGACCGAAATCCGCTCGCGCTCGACCCGCTTCAGGATCTCGTCGGCGTCGTAGGTCTGATGCGGGACCAGCACCGCGCCGCGCATCATCGAGACGATGGCGCCGGAACGGTAGCCGAAGGCGTGGAAGAAGGGCGGGATGACCAGAAGCCGGTCGCCGCGGCGGATGCCGACGCGGGTCGCCCAGGCGTCGATGGCCATCAGGCACTGGCGATGGCCGTACATGACGCCCTTCGGGTAGCCCGTCGTGCCCGAGGTGAACAGCATGTCGCACAAATCGTCGGGGCCGACTTCCGCCTCGCGCGCCGCCTGTTCGGCGTCGCCGACGATTTCGCCGCGGGCGATGAAGTCGTCCCAGGAGAGCTCGCCGCGGCGCGGCGCGTCGAGCACGACGATCGTGTGCAGCAGCGCGCGCGCCGCATCGCCCAGCTGGTCTGGGTAGTACTGGCCGAGGAATTCGCCGCAGGAGACCAGCATGGTCGCGCCGCTGCGCCGCATCAGCTCCTCGACCTCGCGGCCCTTGAAGCGCGTCGAGGTGGGGATGAGCACGGCGCCGGCCGAGACCAGGCCGAGGGCTGCGACGAACCAGCGCCAGCCGTTCGGCGCCCAGATCATGACGCGGTCGCCCTTCTTCACGCCGCAGGCGATCACCGCCTTCGCCGCGCGGCGGCGCTCGCGGTCGAGCTCGGCGAAGGTCAGCCGCTTCGCCCCGTCCTCGATGGCGGTCGCGTCACCATACGTTTCGGCGGCGCGGGCCGAAAGGGCCGGGATGGTGGTGAACTGCCAGCCGGAATCGTGGATGTTCTTCATGTCGACCCGTGCGGATGCGTTTGCCGCGGAACCTCCGCTACAATAGCCGCGAACCTAGCGGCCGGTATATGGGCGGCATCGTCCGAAAAGACGAATGCGCGACGATCGCGCCGCGATAACCGGGAACCGGCGAGGGAAGGGAAGAAATGGCGGACGCAAATTCGTTGAGCCTGTCGCTCGAGGGCAGGGTGGCGCTGGTCACCGGCGGCACCAAGGGCATCGGCCGCGCCATCGCCGAGCGCCTGCTCGAGGCGGGCGCCGTCGTCGTCGTCTGCGCCCGCTCCGAGCCGGAGAGCCTGCCGTCGGCCGGCGGGCGCGGCGCGGCGTTCATCGCCTGCGACGTGCGCAAGGCCGACCAGTGCAAGGCGCTGGTCGATGCGGTCGCCGCCCGCCACGGCCGGCTCGATCTGCTCGTCAACAATGCCGGCGGCTCGCCGCAGGCCGACGCCGCCACCGCCTCGCCGCGCTTCTCCGAGGCGATCGTGGCGCTCAACCTGCTGGCGCCGATCCATTTGTCGCAGGCCGCCCATTCGGTGATGGCGGCGCAGGAGGGCGGCGGCTCGATCGTCAACATCGCCAGCGTCGCGGCGCGCCGCCCCGCCCCGTGGACCGCGGTCTACGGCGCGGCGAAGGCCGGCCTGGTCAGCCTGACCACCAGCCTGGCGCAGGAGTGGGGACCGAAGGTGCGCGTCAACGCCATCGTCGCCGGCCTGATGGAGACCGAGAACGCCGAATATTCCTACGGTTCCGCCGCCGCGCAGCGCGAGATCGCCGCGGCGACGCCGATGGGCCGCATGGGGCGCGGCCGCGACGTCGCCGACGCCGTGCTGTTCCTCGCCAGCCCGCTCGCCGGCTTCGTCTCGGGCGCCGCGCTCGAGGTTCATGGCGGCGGCGAGCAGCCGCATTTCCTCGACATCGTCCGGCGCAACGCGCCGAAGGCGGAACAGCCGTAATGAAGACCTTCCCGGCGCGCACCGTCGCTTCCGGCTTCGCCTATCCGGAAGGTCCGCGCTGGCACGGGGGAAGCCTGTGGTTCGCCGACCAGCACGCCGGAATCGTCCACCGCCTGTCGGCGGCGGGCGAACGCCTGGAGAGTTTCGCCGTCGAAGGAAGCCCGTCGGGCATGGGCTGGCTGCCGGGCGGCGACCTCCTCGTCGTCTCGATGGACGGCCGGCGCATCCTGCGCCGCTCCGGCGGAGCCTTGCGCCTTCACGCCGACCTGTCCGGCTTTCATGAGGCGCAGTCGAACGACATGGTCGTCGATGCGTCGGGCCGCGCCTATGTCGGCAACATCGGCTTCGACTTCGACCGCGGCGAGGCGCCGCGAACCACCATGCTGCTCGCCGTCGAGCCCGGCGGAACGGTGCGCGCGGTGGCCGACGAACTGCTTTGCCCGAACGGCACGGTGCTTTCGCCGGACGGGCACACCCTGATCGTCGCCGAATCGCTGGCCTCGCGGCTGACGGCCTTCGACGTCGCGGCGGACGGCGGCCTTTCTTCGCGGCGCGTCTTCGCCGAGGTTCCCGGCCACATCCCCGACGGCATCTGCCTCGACGCCGAGGGCCAGGTCTGGGCCGCCTCGCCCTTCACCGGATCGGTCGTGCGCGTCCGCGAAGGCGGCGAGATCACCGCGCGCGTCGAGATCGAAGGGGCGGGTGCCTTCGCCTGCATGCTCGGCGGCGAGGACCGTCGCGACCTCTATGTCTGCTGCGCCGCCTCGCACCGCCGCGACGAGACGCCGGCGCTCAACTCCGGCCGCATCGACGTCGCGCGCGTCGAGGTCCCCGGCGCCGGGCGGCCCTGACCCCGGTTCGGGCCGCCTACCCTATCCGGACGATGCCGCTTCCGCCCCGGCGGCCCAACCTGCCGCGACACAACGAGGGAGGTCGCGGCTTGAAGATCCTGATCGTCGGCGGCACCGGCATGATCGGCGGCCACGCGGCCGCCTACCTGCAGGCGCAGGGCAACGAGGTGACGCTCGCCGCGCGCAAGCCCGCCACCGCGGGCACGCCGATGGCGGCGATGCCCGTCCTCATCGGCGACTATTCGCGCGGCACCTTCACCGAGCGCGACCTCGAGCCGTTCGACGCCGTCGTCTTCGCCGCCGGCCAGGACATCCGGCACATCCCGAAGGGCGCCGACGAGGCCGAGTTCTGGCGCGCCATGCAGATCGAGGGCGTGCCGAACTTCGCCGCCCTGGCCAGGCGCGCCGGCGTCCGCCGCTTCGTCCAGCTCGGCTCCTACTACCACCAGGTCATGCCGCACCTGGTCGAGACCAACGCCTATGTCCGCGCCCGCTCGCTCGCCGACGAAGGCGCCCGGGCGCACGCCTCGGCCGGCTTCAACGTGTCGACGCTCAACCCGCCATCGATCGTCGGCGCCATCCCGGGCATCCCCGCCCGGCGCTACGAGACGCTGACCGCCTGGGCGAAGGGCGAGCGGCCGGATATCCCCGACTACGCGCCGGCCGGCGGCACCAACTACATGTCGGTGCGCTCGCTGTCGGAGGCGATCTGGGGTGCGCTGCAACGGGCCGAGAGCGGCAAGGCCTACCTGATCGGCGATGCCAACCTGACCTTCCGCGACTTCTTCCAGAAAATCTTCGACGTGGTCGGCAGCCCGCGCCGTCTGGCCGAGCGCAACGAGGAGCATCCGCTGCTTCCCGACGCCTTCATCGTGCCCGGCCGCGGCGTCGTTCTCGCCTACGAGCCGGACCCGGCCGACACCGCCCTGCTCGGCTACCGGCGCGGCGACGTCGACCGCGCCGTGGCCGAAGTCGTCGCCGCGGTCAGCCGCTGATGGACGGGCCGGCGCCGGGCGATCTCCTCGACGCGCTGGCGACACGACGCCTCGCCGAGCGCTATGCGGTGGCCGTCGACCGCGGCGACGGCGACCTCTTCGCCGCGCAGTTCACGCCTGACGGCGTGCTCGAGGCGCCGCGCGGCCGCTTCGAGGGGCGCGCCGCACTCGCCGGCGTACCGCCGATGATGCGCGGTCTCTACCGCCGCACCTGGCACGGCGTGCTCGGGCAGGTCGTCGACTTCATCGGCGATGCCGGCGAGGGCGAGACCTACGCGATCGCCCGGCATTTCCACGACGACAGCGGCGGCCGGCCGAGCTGCTTCGAGATGACCATCCGCTATGGCGACCGCTTCGTGCGCCGCGACGGCGCCTGGCTGATCGCGCACCGGCGGCTGGTCGTCGACGCGACGCACCGTTTCCCGGTCGACGGCGACAAGGCAGGAAAGGGACCATCATGAACGCTGAAGCATCCATCCTCGGCCTCGCCGGCAAGGTGGCGCTGGTGACCGGCGGCGGTGCCGGCATCGGTCGCGCCACGGCCGAGCTGTTCGCGCGTGCCGGCATGCGGATCGCCGTCGCCGAGATCGTCCCGGCGCGGGCGGCCGACGTCCGCGCCGCGCTCGATGCGGCGGGCGCCGAGAACCTCGTCGAGGTCGCCGACGTACGCCGCGCCGACGACGTCGCGCGGCTGATGGAGGCCGTCGAGGCGCGCTTCGGCCGGCTCGACGTCCTGGTCAACAATGTCGGCGACTATCTCGGCATCAAGAAGCCGTTCGAGGAGACCACCGAGGACGAATGGGACGCGCTCTACGCGGTCAACCTTCTGCACATGTTCCGCGTCTCCAAGGCGGCCATCCCGCTGATCCGCAGATCCGGCGCGGGCGGGTCGATCATCAACGTCTCGACGGTCGAGGCCTTCCGCGGCATCCCGCACACCGTCGTCTACGCCGCCTTCAAGACGGCGATCACCGGCTTCACCCAGAGCCTCGCCGTCGAGCTCGGCGCCGACGGTATCCGCGTCAACGCGGTGGCGCCGGAGACGACCAACACGGCGCAGATCGTCGCCACGCCGCGCGTTCCGCCGGAAAACCGCGACTATTTGAGACGCTGGTTCCCGATCGGCCGCTTCGGCGAGGGCATCGATTCGGCGGGGGCCGCGCTCTATCTCGCTTCCGACCTCCTGTCAGGATGGGTGACCGGCTCGACCATCATCGTCGACGGCGGCGCGCTCGCCGCGGGCGCCTGGATGCGTCTCCCCGACGGCAAGAACTTCACCCACCTGCCGATCATCGTCGCCGACGGCTATACGCCGCGCCCCGAGGCCATGCGCGAATGATCGAACTCCATTCCTCGACCACGCCCAACGTTCTCAAGGTCGTGCTCATGCTCGAGGAGACGGGTCTCGCCTATGCGCTGAAACCGGTCAACGTCTGGGCCGGCGAGCAGTTCGCGCCGGACTTCGTCGCGCTCAATCCCAACGCCAAGGTGCCGGTGCTCGTCGATCCAGACGGGCCGGACGGGCGCAGCGTCGTCTTCGAATCGATCGCGATCCTGCAATACCTCGCCGAGAAGACCGGCCGTTTCCTGCCCGCCACGGGCCGCGCCCGCTACGACGTGCTGCAGTGGCTGGTCTTCCAGTCCGCCAATCTCGGCCCGGCCAACGGCCAGTTCAACCATTTCGAGCGCTACGCGCCGGCGGGCAGCGACTATTCCATGAGCCGCTACCTCACCGAGCTGAAGCGCCTCTACGGCGTCATGGAGCGGCGGCTGGCCGAGGCGCCCTGGTTCGGCGGCGGCGACTATTCGATCGCCGACATGGCGGTGTTTCCCTGGGTGCTCATCCAGTCGCGGCGGCTCGGCGAGACGTTCGCGTTTCTCGACCGCAACTTTGCCGAACACCCGCACCTCGCAGAATGGGTTGATCGCTGCGAGGCGCGGCCGGCGGTGAAGCGTTCGCTCGAAATCCATGCACAGATGAAGTCGCGCCTCGCCGAGGCGTCGCCCGAGGATCTCGACCGCATCTTCGGCCGCGGGCGCCACGCTTACAGGCCGTGAAGAGGGCGAAGAGGAGCGATCGATGAAGGGCAGGCTCGAGGGCAGGATCGTGCTGGTCACCGGCGCCGCCGGCGGCATCGGCCGCGCCACGGCCGAACGGCTGGCGTCCGAAGGCGCCGTCCCGGTTCTGGCGGATCGCGATCTTGCCGGCCTGGAGCGAGCGCGTGCGGGGCTCGGCGGCGACGTCGCGACGCTCGACTACGACGCCGCCGACGCGGCGGCCTCGGCCCAACTCGTCGACCGCACGCTCGCCGCCCACGGCAGGCTCGATGCCGTCTGCAACATCGCCGGCATCTATGCGCGGTCGCATTTCGCCGAGATGCCGCTCGACGACTGGAATCGCGTCATCGCCGTCAACCTGACCAGCGTCTTCGCCATCTGCCGGCGCGCCGTCGAACCGCTGAAGACGAACCGCGGCGCCATCGTCAACACCTCCTCGATCGCGGCGCTCGACGGCCTGCCCTATGCCGCCGCCTACGCCGTGGCCAAGGCGGGCGTGATTGCGCTGACCAAGTCGATCGCCGCCGAGTTCGCCGCCGCCGGCATCCGTGCCAACGCCATCTGCCCCGGCGGCGTGCGCACGGCGATGGGCGGGGCGGCGCCGCTGCCCGGCGCCGATCCGGAGCTTGCCATGCGCCGCTCGCGCCTGCCCGGCCTCGATAGCTTCGGCGATCCGGCCGACATCGCCGCGGCCTTCGCCTATCTCGTCTCCGACGATGCCCGCTACGTGTCGGGCAGCGTGCTCACCGTCGACGGCGCCCAGCGGCTGATGTGAAAAATCGGGGCGGCGGAGGCCCGGCCCGCTTCGCTCAATCGGGGCGAACCGCGTCGTCCCGGGTCGCGGCCGCCGCGACGATGCCGAACTTCGGCGCGAAGAATCCGCAGACGCGGTCGACGAAAGCGGGATCGTCGGAGAAACGCAGGTCCATCGACATGCCGCCGGCATAGGCGCGCCATGAATCGAGGTTCCGACAGGGCACCGCGATGAGGATGGGGACACCAAGCTCGAGCGACAGGGCGATCAGGTCGCGGAAACCGCCGCCCTCGGCTTCCACCTTGCCGTATTTGTTCAGGACCAGGGCGTCGGGTCCTTCGAACAACGTCCCGCGGACGACCGTCGAGGCCTTGAGCAGCCAGTCGGCATTCAGCCGGCAGCCGCGCGCGTGCCGGCCGCGGTCCTCCGAGATCCTGAAACGGTCGCCGCCGGACAGTTCCTCCAGGACCATGTCGCACTTGGCGCGGTCTTCCCGCGGCTCGTCGTGCTGGACGAAGCCGGTCAGCCGCAGGCCGGCATCCTTCAGGCGACGGGCGATGCGCACGAGGAGGACATCGACCGCCTCGGTGTATTCATAGGTAATCGCGACGATGGAAGGGATTGCCGGCTCGACGCTCATGGCTGAACGCACTCTCGCTGCGGGGGTGATCCCGCCTGCCGCGGGTGACCGCGGCAGGCGCAATCGTCAGGATCGGCTCAGGCCTTGTATTCCTTCGACTTGAAGGACGTACCTTTCACCGTGGCCGGGGCGTCGGCGATCTTCCGGATGTTGCCCCAGCTGTGCTTGTAGTCGGGCAGCACCAACTCGTTGACGCCGGGGTTGATGACGTTGCCCTGCGAGCCGGCCGGCGAGCCGAACAGCATCATCACCTCGCCCTTCCGCGCCGTGTCGGTGGGATAGACCATGCCCTGCGTGGCGCCGTTGTCGTTGTAGATCTCGACGAGGGCGCCGGCCGAGACACCGAGTTCGGCCATGTCTTCCGGGTTCATCTCGATGAACGGGAAGGGGTAGCGGTCCTGGACGAAGTCGTTGGCCTGGTCGAGGAACTGGTTCTGCCAGAAGATGTTGGCGCGACCGTTGTTGATCCAGTACTTGTACTTCGCCATCTCGGCTTCCTTGCCCGGCGCCTGCCAGCCGCGCCAGGTCGAGGCGCAGAACAGCGCCTTGCCGTCCTCGCGGCCGTGCCGGGTGAACCGGCCGTCGGTATAGAGACGTTCGGTTCCGACCAGCTTGCCGTCGGCGAAGCCGGTCACCGGCTCCTGGACGCCGTTGTTGCCCATGGCGCGGAGGCGTTCGTAGGTCACCTCGGGATTGCCCTTGTTGTAGCCGTCCATGAAGGCGTCTTCTTCGGTCTTCCAGTCGTAGCCCTTGAACTTGTCGGCGTAGTCGTTCTGGCCCATCTCGCGCAGGACGCGCTCCATGTTCTGCGCGATGCCGGCGGCGATCAGGCAGTCCGGCTTGGAATTGCCGTACGGGTCCATGTACTTCTCGGATAGACGCAGGCGGCGTTCGCCGTTCATCGAGGTCAGGTTCATCTCGTTGGCTTCGACGGCCGGAAGCAGGACATGCGCGTTCTGGCCGATCTGGCTGCGGATGATGTCGACGTCGACGACGAAGAGGCCGCCGGCGTTGAGAGCCGAGACGATGGCGTCGACGATCTGCTCGCGCGTGCCGCTGGCGGCCGCCTCCATGGCGTCCTTCACCATGTCGGCGCGACGCTTGTGCACGCGCTTGAACTTCGCCGCGTTGAGCGTCGTCTTGTAGTGGTCGTTCGCCCAGATGTGGTGCACCTTGCCGCCGCCGCCGATGAGCAACTGGTCGACATAGGCGGCCGGGCGACCGACATGGGCGTCGGAAGGACGGAAATAGCCTTCCTGGTGGCCGCCGAGACGGCAGACGCCAGCGCCCTCGCGGCCGATGTTGCCGGTCGCCAGCGCGATGTTCACCAGGCCGCCGATGGTGCGGTAGTTGTCGTTGCCCCAGATGATGCCCTTCTCGTAGGCGGTCACGCACCTGCGGCGCTTGCCATCCTTCGGCTCGGCGATCCACGCCGCAGCCTTGCGGATGTCGTCGGCGGAAACGCCGCAGATCTCGGCAGCCTGATCGGCCGACATGCGGCAGGCCTCCAGCGCGTATTCGAGGCTGCCGAGCGCCGCCGGGTGCGCCGCGTCCTGCGCCTGGGCGACGCCTTCCTTGAAGGTCGAGTTGGCGATGAAGTCCTTGTCGACCCAGCCCTTGTCGACGATCTCGGTGAGCAGGGCGTTGAACAGCGCGAGGTCGGTGCCCGGCTTGATCGCGAGATGGAGGACGTTTTCGGCACCCGCCACCTGCTCGGCGGCGTTCACGGTGACCGACCGGCGCGGGTCGACCATGATGAACCTGGCGCCGTTGCGCATGCCGGGAACCATGTGGTTGAGGAACAGGTTGGTCTGGGTTTCCAGCGGGTTGGCGCCGACGACCATGATGGTGTCGGTCATCTCGTAGTCCTTGTAGGCGTAGTTCAGCTCGTCGACGCCCATGTCGCGCGTCGAGTGGACCTCCGAGTTGTAGGCCGGCCGGTTGTGGATGCGGCAGTTCTTGACCTTCATCGACTCGAAGTAGAGCTTGCCGGTCGCCCAGGTGTTCTCGTAGCCGCCGGCCGAGCCGCCGTGGTCGAACATCGACACGACCAGATCGTCCTCGGAGCCTTGCGTGATGACGCGGGCGGTGACGCGGGCGACGAGGTCGAGCGCGTCGTCCCAGCTCGTCGGCTGCATGGTGCCGTTGCGCCAGACCAGCGGATCCGAGAGTCGCTGCTGCTGCGTGCCGGTGGTCCTTGACGGGCGGTTCTCCGCCATGCGCGCGCCGCGGATCGAGCCGAGGCCAGAGTTCACCACGCAGTCGTGGTCGGGCATGACGACGAGGTGTACGTCCTTCCCGTCCTGCCTGACGACGTTGTACATGGACGGCGCGTACCAGTTCGGCGTCTCCATGTCCTGCTGCTGGCCGAGGTCGACGCCGAACTTGTTGCTGGACGGCGTGCCCTGCCGGTTGATCGGCCAAGTGTAGGCCTTGTAGCCGCAGCCGACGATGCAGTAGTGGCAGGTGACGTTGTGTTCCTTGGCGTCCGCCGGAACGATCGGCAGACGGTTCACTTGACGCTTGTAGGTCATGGTCGTCTCCTCACCCTGCCAGCACGTTCGAGTAGCGGCCGTAGATCAGCTCATCGACGCCGTCGGCGAAGATGTCGCCCTTCTCGTCGACGCGGAGCTGGAACTGCGGCAGGTTGTTGGTGGCGTGGCCCCAGATCTGCTGGCCGCCGTTCTCGCAGTCGAAGCGCGAGAAGTGGCCGGGGCAGTTCAGCGACTTGTCGGCCGTGTTGTAGGCAAGCTGCCAGCCCTTGTGCGGGCAGAGGACCGAAAAGGCGACGATGTCGGAGTCAGGCCCGACGCCGCCCTCCACCGCCGATCCGAGCTTCAGCAGCACGCCAGGGGATCCCTCGTCGGGATAGGCGATGTCCATCGGCTCGTTGGCCTTCAGGTCCTTGACGTTCCCGAGCTTCGTCGAGGGATAGTCGACGAGGGCCAGGCCCGGAGCGGCCCTGGCCGGAACGGGGGCCACGATCGTGGCGGTGGCGGCACCGGCCGCGACGAACGCGCTGCCGCGCAGGAATTGGCGCCGGCCGACATCAACCAGCTTGTCGCAACGTGACATATGTCTCTCTCCCAGGGTCACAGACTGACGCAGGAGACTTCGCAAGGCTCGTGCCAGGCGGCGAAGGCGAGGGGAATCAGAAGCTTATGGTATAGCCCGCGGTTGCGAGGCTCGCGGATTGTCCGGAATTCCGGACATTGTGCGGCGCCGAAGGTTCGCCATTCCGAACATCGCGACGGGTGTCAGTCGCGCTGGCGCCGGGCGTTGCGCAGGTCGCCGAGCGAACGCCATTTGGACTCGCCGGGGAACTTCACCTTCCAGTAGCGCCAGCCATTGAGCTGGGTCCTCTCGCCGTTCCTGGTGACGGCGAGCGCATTGGCGGCCGCCGACAAGGCGTCGAACGACCGGCCGTTGACGACGAGGCGGCCGTCGAGGAACCTGCCCTCATAGATCTGCGTCCCGCGCAGATACTCCATGCGGGCCAGCGATCCATGCGGCACGGTCACGCCGCCTTCGGACCACGCGGCGCCGCCGGTCGCAGGCGACGCCTCGGGCCGCTCGCCCGGCGCGGGCGGCGGCAGTCTCAGCAGCCGCCTGAGCGCCAGGTAGGGGGGTTCATCGAAGCCGCGCCGTTCGGCTTCGATCATCTGGTGGATCTCCCAGTCGATTTCGATCCGTTCCATGGCCTTCCCCGAACGCGCCAGCGGTCGACAGATTTACTCCTCCCGCAAGCGATGGAAGTAAAGCCGAGTCGAAGCGTTGTTCACCGCAGCCGGGCGGCCTCCCGATGCGCGGGCCGTTCGCGGCGTCCTGTGTCGTCCCTTCGGCGCGTCGTCGCGGCGGAGGCGGGACGAACCCGCGGCCTTATCCCGCCGAACCGCGTGCTCGCAGGTTGACAGCCCGTCGATTGCACGGCGTTCTGGACCGGCAACCCTCGTCGAGGACCCGATGCCCAACCGCCCGCGAAAACTCTTCGACCAGGATCCTCACGCGGGCACCAGCCCCCGCGAGAACAATCTCGAGAAGGCGATCGGCCAGGAGGTCCGCAGCATCAGGAAGAAGCTGGGGCTGACGATTTCCGACCTCGCGGCGGCGACCAACATGTCGACCGGCATGCTGTCCAAGATCGAGACCGGCAACATCTCGCCGTCGCTGACGACGCTGCAGTCGCTGTCGCGCGCGCTGGGCACGCCGTTGACGGCGCTGTTCCGCCAGTTCGAGGAGACGCACGAGGCGACGTTCGTGAAGTCGGGGCAGGGGCTGAGCATCGAGCGCCGGGGTACGCGGGCCGGGCATCAGTACAGGCTGCTCGGGGCGGTCGCCGATCCGCACGATTCGGTCAGCGTCGAACCCTACCTGATCACGCTGACGACGAAATCAGACGTCTTCCCGACCTTCCAGCACAAGGGACTGGAGTTCCTCTATATGCTCGAAGGCGAGATCGTCTACCGGCACCAGGAGAAGCTGTACACGATGCAGCCCGGCGACAGCCTGTTCTTCGACGCCGAGGCGCCGCACGGCCCGGAAACGTTGGTGAAGCTTCCGGCACGCTTCCTGTCGATCATCACCTACGGCAAGACCCGCTAGCCGGCGGGAGCCGCCGGCGCGCCGGTCACACGTCGAGCGTCGTCTGGTGCTCCCAGGCGGTGAAGTGGGCGCAGTAGCTGTTCCACTCGCCGAGTTTCAGCTTCAGGTAGGCGGACGAGAACTCGGCGCCCAGCATCGCCGTCAGTTCGGCGTCCTTCTCGAATTCGCGCAGCGCGTCGAGGAGGTTCAGCGGCAGTCGCGGCGCATCGGTGACGGTGTGGCCGTCCCGGTACATGTCGATGTCGTGGTGCCGGCCCGGATCAGCCTTGGACCGGATGCCCGACAGGCCCGCCGCGATGATGATCGCCTGCAGCAGGTAGGGATTGACCGCACCGTCGGGCAGGCGCAGTTCGAAGCGGCCAGGACCGGGCACGCGCACCATGTGGGTGCGGTTGTTGCCGGTCCAGGTGACGGTGTTCGGTGCCCAGGTCGCACCGGAAACGGTCCGCGGGGCGTTGATGCGCTTGTAGGAATTGACCGTCGGGTTGGTGACGGCGGCCAGCGCCGAGGCGTGCTTCATGATGCCGCCGAGGAAGTTGCGGCCGTTTTCGGAAAGCCCGAAGGGCATCTCCTTGTCGGCGAAGGCGTTGGTCCTGCCCTCGGCGTCCCAGACCGAGATGTGCGCATGGCAGCCGTTGCCGGTCAGGCCCTTGAAGGGCTTCGGCATGAAGGTGGCGCGCAGGCCGTGCTTCTCGGCCACTGACTTCACCATGAACTTGAAGAAGGAGTGCTTGTCGGCGGTGCGCAGCGCGTCGTCGAACTCCCAGTTCATCTCGAACTGGCCGTTCGCGTCCTCGTGGTCGTTCTGGTAGGGGTTCCAGCCGAGTTCGAGCATGTAGTCGCAGATCTCGGCGATCACGTCGTAGCGCCGCAGGAGCGCCTGCTGGTCGTAGCAGGGTTTTTCGGCGGTATCGTACTCGTCCGAAATCCTGGAGCCGTCGGCGGAGATCAGGAAGAACTCGGGCTCGACGCCGGTCCTGACCCTCATGCCGTCCCTGGCGGCTTCCTCGACGAGCCGCTTCAGCACGACGCGCGGCGCCTGCGCGACCGGCCGGTCTTCCATGACGCAATCGGCTGCGACCCAGGCCACGTCCTTCTTCCAGGGCAGGCGGATGACGGACGACGCGTCGGGAATGGCGAAAAGGTCGGGATGCGCCGGCGTCAGGTCCAGCCATGTGGCGAAGCCGGCGAAACCGGCGCCGTCCTTCTGCATGTCGGCGATCGCCTGTGACGGGACCAGCTTGGCGCGCTGGCTGCCGAACAGGTCGGTGTAGCTGATCATGAAGTACTTCACGCCGTTTTCCGCGGCGTAGGTGGAGAGGTCCAGTGTCACGTCGTTCCCCCTGTTGTTTGCATCGAGGCCGAACGGACGCTCCCTCCCAAGAGCGGCCGCGGGCCGGTCAGAAACCTCCCTTGCCGGGATACCAGCTCGTGCCCGCCAGCGGCACCTGAGCCATGGCAGCCGCCTCGAGCGTCAGCGCACACAGGTCCTCGGGCTCGAGATTGTGCAGGTGGTTCTTGCCGCAGGCGCGGGCGATGGTCTGCGCCTCCAGCGTCATCACCTTGAGGTAGTTGGCGAGCCGGCGTCCCGCCGCCACCGGATCGAGCCGCTTCATCAGCTCGGGGTCCTGGGTGGTGATGCCGGCCGGGTCCTTGCCCTCGTGCCAGTCGTCATAGGCGCCCGCGGTCGTGCCGAGCTTCTCGTACTCTTCCTCCCACCGCGGATCGTTGTCGCCCAGCGCGACGAGTGCCGCGGTGCCGATCGCCACCGCGTCGGCGCCGAGCGCCAGCGCCTTGGCGACGTCCGCGCCGGAGCGGATGCCGCCCGACACGATGAGCTGGACCTTGCGGTGCATGCCGAGTTCCTGCAACGCCTGCACGGCCGGGCGGATGCAGGCCAGCGTCGGCATGCCGACATGCTCGATGAACACGTCCTGCGTCGCCGCCGTGCCGCCCTGCATGCCGTCTAGCACGACGACGTCGGCGCCGGCCTTCACCGCGAGGGCAGTGTCGTAATACGGACGCGCGCCGCCGATCTTGACGTAGATGGGCTTCTCCCAGTCGGTGATCTCGCGCAGCTCCATGATCTTGATCTCGAGATCGTCGGGCCCGGTCCAGTCCGGATGGCGGCAGGCGGAGCGCTGGTCGATGCCTTTCGGCAGGTTGCGCATGGCGGCGACGCGGTCGGAGATCTTCTGGCCGAGCAGCATGCCGCCGCCGCCCGGCTTCGCACCCTGGCCGACGACCACCTCGATGGCGTCGGCGCGGCGCAGGTCCTTCGGGTTCATGCCGTATCTCGACGGCAGAACCTGGTAGACCAGCACCTGGCTGTGACCGCGCTCCTCGTCGGTCATGCCGCCGTCGCCGGTGGTGGTCGACGTGCCGGCGGCGGTGGCGCCGCGGCCCAGCGCCTCCTTGGCATTGCCCGACAGCGCGCCGAAGCTCATCCCGGCGATCGTGATCGGGATCTTCAGCTCGATCGGCTTCCTGGCGAAACGGGTGCCGAGCACGACCGCGGTGTCGCACTTCTCGCGATAGCCCTCGAGCGGATAGCGCGAGATCGAAGCGCCGAGAAACAGCAGGTCGTCGAAATGCGGCACCTTGCGCTTCGTTCCGCCGCCGCGGATGTCGTAGATCCCGGTGGCGGCGGCGCGGCGGATTTCCGCCAGCGTGTGGTCGTCGAAGGTCGCGGACTTGCGCGGCGGCGTGAGCGGATTGCGATAACTCATGGTCTGTCGGTCGCCTCAGTACGCGTCGGCATTGTCGACGTTGAAATTGTAGAGCTTGCGGGCGGAACCGTAGCGCTTGAACTCCTCGGGCGAGACTCCCGTCACTCCCGCCGCCGACAGCAGCTCCGCCAGCTTCTCGAGGTGCTCCGGGCGCATCGGCTTCTCGATGCAGTCCGCGCCGAGGCTCTTGACCGTGCCGCGCACGAACAGCTTCGCCTCGTAGAGCGAGTCGCCCAACGCGTCGCCCGCGTCGCCGAGCACGACGAGATGGCCGGACTGGCCCATGAAGGCCGACATGTGGCCGATGTTTCCCTCGACGACGATGTCGATGCCCTTCATCGAGATGCCGCAGCGCGAGGCGGCGTTGCCCCTGATGACGAGCAGTCCGCCGCGGCCGGTCGCGCCCGCATACTGACTGGCGTCGCCCTCGACGACGACCCTGCCCGACATCATGTTCTCGGCCACGCCGGGACCTGCCGAGCCGTGGACCGTGACGTCGCCGCCGTCGTTCATGCCGGCGCAGTAGTAGCCGACCGAACCCCTGATGTTCACCGTGAGGGGCTTGTCGATGCCGACGGCGACGGAATGGCTTCCGCGCGGGTTGATCACCTCGAAGGCCGTGTCGTTGGAGCCTTCGGCGACCGAATGGAGCGCGCCGTTGAGGTCGCGCAAGGTCTGTGCGGAAAGATCGAAAGTCGGCATGGAGTCCTTTTCAGATGGTGGTCCGGGAAGTCGGCGGTTCGCCGCGGTGCCCGTCAGGCGGCCGCCTTTTCGTGATCCCAGAAATAGACCGTCGCCGGTTCCGGCTCCCAGATCCGGGCCGTCTCGATGCCGGGCAGGGTCGCCAGTGCCCGGTACTCGGAGCCGAAGGCGACATACTGGTCGGTTTCGGCCATCACCGCCGGCTTGCAGGCGACCGGGTCGCGCAGGACGCCGAAGCCCGTCTTCGTGCCGACGACGAAGGTGTAGAAGCCGTCGAGATCGTCGAGGGCGCCGCGCAGGGCCTCGCCGAGGTCCTTGCCCTTCGCCATCCGCGCCGTGAGGTAGGCCGCCGCAACCTCGGAATCATTGTCTGTCTCGAAGCGCATGCCTTCGCCGACCAGTTCGCGCCGGACGTTGTTGTGGTTGGAAAGAGAGCCGTTGTGCACCAGGCACTGGTCGGCTCCGGTGGAGAAAGGATGCGCGCCGAGCGTCGTCACCGCGCTCTCGGTCGCCATCCGCGTGTGACCGATGCCGTGGCTGCCGCCCATGGCGCGCACGCCGAAGCGGGCGACGACGTCCCTCGGCAGGCCGACCTCCTTGTAGATCTCGACGCTGTCGCC
>CALFXR010000005.1 GCA_937958475.1 uncultured Mesorhizobium sp.
CGCCGCGCAGTTCGGCCAGGCCCTTCAGCCGCCCGATCGCCGGGTAGCCGGGCTGGGCGCCGCGCGAAAGGTCGTCGAGGATGTCCTGCCCATGGTCGGGCCGCATCGGCATCTCGGCGTCGGCACGCCCTTCCGCCCGCCGCCGGGCTTCTTCCGCCAGCAGCGCCGCGATCACGGCGACCATGTCGGTACTGCCGGCCAGATGTTCGTCCTCATGGAAGGAACACGGCACCTCGTCGGTGTCGCGGCGCACGTTGCGCAGATGGACGAAGTGGATGCGCGGGCCGAGTTCCATCGCCATTGCCGGCAGGTCGTTGTCGGGTCGCGCGCCGAGCGAGCCGGTGCAGAAGGTGACGCCGCTGGCCGACAGGTCGACGGCGTCGAGGATCGCCCGGTAGTCGGCTAGCGTCGATACCACGCGCGGCAGGCCGAGCAGCGGGAACGGCGGATCGTCGGGGTGGCAGCAGAGCCTGACCCCGAGCCGCTCGGCATCGGGCGCCACCTCGGCGAGGAAGTCGATCAGGTTCCGCCGCAGCTGGTCCGGACCGATGCCCGCATAGGCCTCGAGATGAGCGCCGACGCTCGCCAGCGTCCAGTGCTCCTGCGCGCCGGGAAGCCCGGCGACGATGTTGGCGACGAGCGCCTTGCGCCGTGGGTCGTCCATGTCGCGGAAACGGCGGTCGGCCTCGGCGGTGATCGCCGGTGTGAAGTCGTCGCGCGCGCCCTTGCGCTTCAGGATGTGGATGTCGAAGGCGGCGAAATCGTCGAGGTCGAAGCGCATCGCCGTGCCGCCATGGGCCACCCGCCAGGCGAGATCGGTCCGGGTCCAGTCCAGCACCGGCATGAAGTTGTAGCAGACCGTGCGAATCCCGGCGCGGGCGAGGTTTTCGAGGCTGCGGCGATAATGGACGACATGGGCGCGCCACTCGCCGCTGCGGGTGCGGATTGCCTCGGAGACCGGCAGGCTCTCGACCACCTCCCATTTGAGGTGGGTCATCGAGCCGTCGGGATGGAACGCAACCTCGCGCTGGCGCCTTTCTATGTCTTCGGCATGCCAGATCGCACCGCTCGGAACGTGGTGGAGCGCCGTGACGATGCCCTGGGCGCCGGCTTGCCGCGCATCGGCGAGCGTCACCTTGTCTGCCGGCCCGAACCATCGCCAGGTCTGTCGCATCGTTCCTCCCAGTTGATGCATACTAGTATACAAGTTCCACCACGGCAAGCGCCCGTTTGCCGGAGCGATTCCGCGGCCGTCGCGGACTGCTACCGCCTGCCCTCGCCTGGCGCCGGAAAGGCGGCAGAGGCCGGCCTGTCGCCGGAACGGCGCTGGAGGTCGGCCCTGTCGAAGAGCCGCGCGGGCGCAGCGCTAGGATCGCCGCCGCTCGCCGCCCCTCCGGACGGCGCCATGCCGGAGGCCACGACCGATGAAGCAGCCCCTGACGATCCCGCGCGGCAAGGCAGCCGCGCTGTTCGTCGACCTCCAGGAGGAACATCGCCGCGACCCGCGCTACCTCGTCGACGGCTACGGTGCGGTTCTTGCCAGTGCGGTGCGCCTGCAGCAGGCGGCGCGCGGCATGGCCGTCCCGGTGCTGCACTGCGCCTATGTCGTCGACCTCGCCTGCGCCCGCCCCTTCCATCCCGTCCTTGCGGACGGAACCTCGGCCTTCAGCGACAAGGACGATCCGCTCACCGCGCTCTGCCCGGAATGCGGCCCTGGGGACGGCGAGGACGTGCTGGTGAAGGCCGAGGCCAGCGCCTTCGGCGACGGGCGGCTGGAGCCGCTGTTGCGCGGCCGCGGCACCGAATGGCTGTTCGTCTCGGGGGTGTGGACCGAGGCCTGCGTCGACGCCACCGTGAAGGACGCGGTTGCCCGCGGCTTTCATGTCGTGCTGGTCAAGGACGCGTGCGGCAGCGGCACGGCCGCGATGCACCGGACCGGCATCCTCAACCTCGCCAACCGCCTCTATGGCGGCGCTGTCGTCGACACGGACGCGGCCTGCCGCCTTCTCCGCGGCGATACGGCCGATGCCTGGATGGTGGAGGGCTCGGTGCCGCTGCGCTACCGCGCCGACACGATCGACGCGCTCTACGAGGCGCTGTGACGATTTCCGCCGCGCGGCGCGCGGCGGGGCCGATCAGTACCCCGCCTTGATCTTCTCGAACTCGGCGACGAAGCGCTGCTTGGTCTCGGGCGCGACCGGCGCGGCGAACAGCGTCTTCTTCGCCATCTCCTCGATGTCGGAATAGCCGGCCGCGGCCACCGCCGCCGGGTCGACGGCGGCCATGCCGGCGCCGTTGGCGTGGCCGTAGCCCCAGGCGGTGACCATGGTGTTCGAGACCTCCGGGGCCATGCGCGCATTGAGGAAGTCGTAGGCCTTGTCGCGGTCGCCGGGCGCGTCCTTGAGCAATACGTAGCCGCAGACCCAGGTGGCGATGCCTTCCGCCGTGTCCCGCTTCGGCTCCACGGCCACGCCGTTCGCCTTCAGCATCGTCGCGGTCTCGTTCCACGCCCAGGCGAGCGCGATCTCGCCGGAAGCCATCGCCTGGCCGAGCTCGGTGGCGTCGGTCGTGTAGATGCGCACGTTTTTGTGCACCTCGCGCAGGAACGCCGCCGCCGCCTCGAACTGCGCGTCGCTGACCGCCTGGATGTCGCGCACGCCGGTGGCGAGCAGGCCGAGCGCGAAGGCCGCGTCGGCATTGTCGACGATCGCGATCTTGTCCTTGAACTTCGGATCGGCGAAGGCTTTGAGCGAGCCGATGTCCTCGGCCTTGACCAGGTCGGCGCGGTAGAGAGGCAGCGTGTTGCCCCAGTCGAAGGGCAGGAACCAAGCCTTGCCTTCGGCATCGGTCATGAGGTCATCGATGCCCCTGATGGCGGGCAGGACGTCGTTCCACGCCGCGATCCGCGCCGTGTCGAGCGGCTCGAGCAGCCCGGCGTCGCGCCATTTGCGCACGTTCGTCGAGCAGGGATGCGCGACGTCGACCCGGTAGCCGGTGCGCAGCTTCTCGAACGCCTCGTCCTCGTCGGCGAAGAAGGAGAAGGTGGGTGCCTCCCCGTGCTTCTCGACATAGGCCGGATTGAACGCCGGATCCTCGTAGCCCGACCAGTCGAAGACGGTCAGTGCCGCGTCCTGGGCCGAAGCCGGCGACAGCGTGCCGAACGAGGCCGACCCGGCCAGAAGGAATGCGAGCGCGATGCGTGTCGTTCGTGCCATGATGTTCCCCGTGGCTTTTTTCTTTTCACGATTGACAGGAAACTCCTTCCCGCGTTTCTTGTCAACAGTGACAGTTTACGGTGAAGGGCATGGGGCGTCCGCCGAAGTTCGAGGAGCGCAGCGAGGAGATCATGCAGGCCTTCGAGGCCTGCGTGCTGCGCAAGGGCCTGCCTGCGACCACGCTCGCCGACGTCGCCGAGGAATCCGGACTGCCGCGCAGCCTGGTGCGCTACTTCATGGGCAACCGCGACGAGATGGTCGACCGTCTGATCGAACGCCTGATGCGGATCGCCAAGGCGCGCCTCGACGCGATCCGCGACGAGGCAGGCACCATGACCGTAGCGCGCCTCCTCGACGCCTGCTTCGGCGTCGTCTTCGCCGACCAGCGCTCCAATGCGCTGATGGGCGAGCTCTGGTACCTCGCCCGCACCGACGCCCACATCCGCGAGCGGCTGAACGGCGTCTACGCCTATGCGCTCGGCCTTCTGACCGAAGCGTTCGGACGCGAGATGCCGGCGCTCGCCTCGGCCGAGCGGGACGCCGCCGCATTCGCCATCGTCTCGCTGGCGCTCGGCGAGACGGCGCTCAAGGATTTCGGATTGACCATGCCCGAGGGCACCTCGCTACGCGCGCAGGCGGCCGCTATCGTGGCGAAACTCCAGGAGAGAATGAAGACATGCTGAGCCGGGCCGAATTCGCCGCCACGATGTTCTCGGGCGCGCGCCAGATCGACACCTTCAACAACATGCACCGGATCTTCCCGGTCTCGACCATGACGGCGTCGCCCGCGCCCCGCCCCTTCCCCGCCGGCGCGCCGCTCGAACTGCCGCGGACCTTCCGCCACGAGGGTACGGACCGTTCGGTGGAAGCCTTCCTCGACGAGACCGACACGATCGCCCTCCTCGTCATCGAGAACGGCGCCATGCGGCTCGAGCGCTACCGGCTGACCGGCAGCCCGACGACCACCTGGACGTCGATGTCGGTCGCCAAGAGCTTCACCTCGGCGGCGCTCGGCATCGCCCAGGGCGAGGGCCTGTGGGGCAGCGTCGAGGAGCAGGTCGTCGACTACCTGCCGGAGCTGCGCGGTTCTGCTTACGACGGCGCGCGCATCAAGGACGTGCTGCAGATGTCGTCCGGCGCGCGCTGGAACGAGGACTATTCGGACCCGGACTCCGACATCAACCGCTTCATCGCCGTGTTCGCCCATGGCGGCTCGTTCAACGCGCTGGCCGCCACGCTGGTGCGCCAGCGCGAGCCGGGCACCTACAACCTCTACAACAGCACCGACACCCAGGTGCTCGGCATGCTGTTGAAGAAGGTCACCGGAAGGTCGATCCGCGACTATGTCGAGGAGAAGATCTGGCACCCGCTCGGCATGGAGGACGACGCCCACTGGCTGCTCGATTCCGAAGGCATGGAGATGGCCTATGGCGGCCTCAACGCCACCGCGCGCGACTACGCCAGGCTCGGCGAGCTCTACCGGCTGAACGGCCGCGTCGGCGATACGCAGATCGTGCCGGAAGCCTGGGTGAAGGCATCGCTGACGCCGGACGGGCCGCACCTCCTGCCCGGCAAGAGCGACCTGTCGGACTCCGCCTTCGGCTACGGCTACCAGTGGTGGCTGATGGACGGCGACGAGGGCGAGTTCTCGGCGATCGGCGTCTACAACCAGTTCGTCTACGTCAACCCGGCGCGCAACGTGGTCATCGTCAAGCTGTCGGCCAGCCCCAACTACGGCCGGACCAACGACGAGACGAGCTATCGCGAGTTCGAGACGGTCTCGCTGCTCAGGGCGATCACCCGGGGGCTGTGAGGAGCGGGACGGATTTCCCTCGCGCGGACAGTTCGTTGCGATCCGGGTCGGTCGCGGCTATCATGGCGACAACGGAGCCTGCCGATGACCGCTCGCCGAAAGACCATCGAACTGCAGCCCGAAGACGATGCGTTCGTCGCTCGCATGGTGGACCGCGGCGAGTATCGCAGTGCCGACGAAGTGGTTAGCGCCGCGCTCCAGGCGATGAAGGAGCGGGACGAGGACTTCGAGCGCATGGTGCGCAAGGAAGTCCTTCCGGTGCTCGATCATCTGCTCGCGCATCCTGAAACCGCGCTATCGGCGGACGAAGTCTTCGGAAAAATCCGCGCGCGTCATGAAGCGCGGGTTGCGCGCAGGAAGTGAAGACGCGCTCCGTACAATACGCGCCTCAGTTCAGGTCCGATCTCGAATCGATCTATGATCATGTAGCCGACAACGCTTCGTCAGCTACGGCATCAGGCTTTGTCGGTCGAATAGAAACATTCTGCGAGTCGCTCTCCCGCGCATCCGAACGCGGCACGCATCATCATGAGATTCGCGCCGGCCTGCGCAGCGTCGGGTTCGAGCGCCGCGTGACGATCTTCTTCCAGGTCGCGGAGGAGACCGTCTCGATCCTCCGCATCTTCTACGCCGGTCGCGACTGGCAGGCCTTTCTCGACGAGATCGGCGGCTAGACGTACCTGTTGACCACGTTCTCCAGCCATTCCTGCCGGCCGGACTTCGGCTGCGGCTCGATCTTCTTCTTCACGACGCGGTCGGCGATCTCTTCCAGCGTGCGCTTGCCCGACAGCATCGCCTTGCCCTCGGCCGACTTCCAGCCGG
>CALFXR010000006.1 GCA_937958475.1 uncultured Mesorhizobium sp.
GAACATCCAGGAGCGGTTGCGCCACATCTTCTCGCCGATCAGGCAATCGTAGCCGGGCCGCGCCTGTACCTTCACCACCGGCAGCGCACCCTCCCCGGCCGGGTCGCGCCCGGCGAGTTCCAGCACCAGCTTGCGCCGGATCGCCTCGGGGAACTGTGACCACTCGTTGACCGGGATCATGAACGATCCCGGGCCGCCGATGACGCAGTCACTGTAATAGCGATCGAGGTCGGTGACGTCGTAGAGGCTGGAATAGCCGCCGCTGGTCATCAGCGGCAGCCCGTTGATGACGATGCCCCTGGCGACGACGGAATCGCGCGTCAGGTCGACCGGCGCGCCCTGGTTGTTGGGGCCGTCGCCGGAAATGTCGATGACCCGCTTGGCGCCGCGGAACTGGCTCTCGGCGAAGAGATCGACGGAAAATTCGAGCGCGCCCGAGATCGACGTACGCCGCGCGCTGTTCGGCGGCACGGCGGAAAGCTGGCGCGCGACACGCTCGGCATCCACGCGCGAGGCAACGATCGTCCAAGGTACGACCACATGCTGCGTCGTGTTGCCGGCCCATTCGAAATAGGTCACGGCGATCCGCCCGTGCAACCCGTCGGCGATTGCCGCGAGCACCTTCGGGTCGGTGAGCGCAGCCGCATAGCCGTCGCGCTGGATGGCGAGTTCGGCGGGAGACATCGACAGTGAGACATCGACGGCGAGAACCAGTTCGACGTCGACCGGCTCGGCCGAAGCCGGCACCGCACCGACCGGGGCCAGCGCAGCCAGAACGCCGCCGAAGATCACCCCCCAATGGGCAGACCGACCGGACATGATGGAAAGGTAGGCGAGTTCGCCGCCTCGCGGAAGCGCACGATCGGCGCCCGCCTTCACAATCCCGCGACCCCGTTCGTCCCGATCGCGACGAGATGCGGCGCATGGCTTCGGCGCGGAGGGATATTGTCGAAAAATCCATGCCGGCAATCGAACACGGCCACGGTTCCGACGACATTTCGGGCCGTTCGACCCGGTCCGCGACGGGACTGTCCGGCTCGCGGGACTGCGCCCGGTGGATTGCCGATACGAACTCGCCCGGCTCCACCCGGCGGGCAGAGGGGGCATTCGACCTGCGTTCGATCATGCGACCAATTACCTCCCCCCGACGTGAATTGACCCCGACGACGACACGCTTCTAGGTTCGCTCACGGGTTCGCGTCCGCGAGCGATTGGGGGAACTATCGGCAATGAATTCAGGAACGCTTTCGTGCGCGTTGCGCTTGCTCTTCGTGGCCGGCGCCTTTCTAGGCGTCGAGAACGCAATGGCGGACATTCCCGCCGACGCGATCGGCGCGATCGCGGTCTCTCCGGACGGCAAGACCGTCGTCGCCAGCGGCAATCCGCGCACGTTCTACGTCATCGATCCGCAGACGCTCGAAGTGAAGAACCGCGTGTGGCACGGCTACAATCCGCTGCGCCTGCATTGGTCGAAGGACGGCGGGACGCTCGCCCTCTATCACACGGACGACATGGTCGCCTTCTTCGACGCCGCCACGCTGAAGGAAATATCCAGCACCGAGAAGTCCGTCGCCCATTGCTTCGCCGCCGAGGCAGACAAGCTAGTGACCCTGCAGCAGGGCAGCCGCAAGGACGACAAATACCCCCTGACGATGACGGTCTACTCGCTGGCCACCGGCGAGAAACTGGCCAGGACGGAACTCTCCTACACGGTCGGCGTCGCGGCGATGGCGTGCAGCCCGGACGCCGCGCAGATCGTCCTCGCCTCGAGTGAGTACGATCTCAAGACCGAGGAGAAGAAGGAGGCCCCCAAGGACCTGCCGCAGGAACAGAAGGCGGAGTTCAGAAAGCGCAATGATGCCAAGGGCCTGTGGATCGGCTGGTTCGACGGCCAACTGGCGAAGGGACCCGAGTACGAGAGCTGGTTCTCCGGCTCGCGGCCCGCGCTCTTCTTCGTCAGGGACGGAAAGGCGCAATGGTACGCCAACAATTCCGACAATGCCGAGTTCGGCGCCGATGGATCGATCGCCATGATGGCCCTCGCCGGCGCCGGCAGCTTCTACGGGAAGCTGGCCAGCGCCGATCACGGCTACTTCCTCAGCGGCACGCTCGGAAACGGCTACATCGTCGACACCGCGACCCGTGCCGAAACGAAGTTCGATTTTCCCGACAGGCTGAAGGGTTGGCCCGAATACCTCTACGGTTTCGCCATCGCGCCGGACGGCACCATCTACGGCGGCACGTCCGCCTACCGGATGCTGAAGATCGCGCCCGACGGCAAGGTGCTCGACATGAAGCCGGTGCACTGAATCGAAGCCCTTGAGGCGCCAGTCCAGCCGGACGACGGCGAAGGGCGAGGTCACGGGCACCAGCCGGCGGCAGGTCTCGGCACTGTCCGATGCGGGTCCGCGGCGGAAAGCCGCGCCCCGCAAGGCCGACATGGACGAATGTTAAGATGACTGCTCGATCGTGCGGGCTCATTTGTGCACCGCACAATCGGAGCACAAGACCATGAACCCCGTCCTTTCGCGCTGGGCCACGCCTTCCATCACCGCCCTGTTCGTCATCTCCCTGGTTTCGGGAATCGCGATCTTCTTCGGCGTCGGCCGCGGCTACTTCACCGGCATGCACGAGTGGCTGTCGATGCTGCTGGCGATCCCCTTCGGGCTGCATCTCTGGAAGAACTGGCGACCCTTCGTGTCCTACCTGAAGCGCCCGCCGATGGCGATCGCCGGCGCCCTGTCGCTCGCCGCGGCCATGCTGTTCGTCCTTCCCGCGCTGGTTTCGCCGAGCGGCCCGCCCCCGGAGCGCGCCATCATCCAGCTCCTTCCGTCGCGCACGGTCGCGCAGGCGGCGCCGCTGTTCGGCCATACGGGCGAAACCCTGACCGCGGCCCTTTCCGCCGGTGGCCTGACCGTCGCTTCAGCCGACGACACGCTGGTCAAGGTCGCCGAAGCCTCGGGGGCGACGACGTCGAAGGTGCTGTCCGTCGCGCTGGCGGCAAAGAAGTAGCCGACCGACGCGACCTGCATTGATCGCCGCCGCGGTCGCGGCCGGCGCCCGGGGATGCGGGACACCGGCCTTCGCGGTCGCGGCGACCGGTCACCCCGCCCGGGCGCGGCCCCACTTGTCCATCGACTGGCCGCATGACCTGCAGGTGTAGCCGCCCCATATCGCCTGACGGAACGACGACGGCGTCCGCACCAGCGGGACGATTTCGCCGCATTTCGGACAGTTGACGCGGCCGAGATTGATGCCCGCGTCCTGGCGATTGCGCGTGGCTCGAACCAGCACGAACACGACGGCGACCACGCCGACCACCCCCATGAGAAGCGCGACGTAGTCCGCGGGTTTCATGGCTGGGTCAGCTCCGCGGCTTCAGGTTCTCCGGATCGTAGAGCGGCTTGTAGCCGATGCCGACCACCTCGACCGGATAGGTCTCGCCGAAATACTCGACGACAAGCTTGCGGCCTTCCTGGCAATGAGACCACGGCAGGTAGGCCAGCGCGATGTTCCTGCCGATGGTCGGGCCGTAGGCGACCGACGTCGTGAACGAGCGGCGGCCGAGTTCGTCGACCAGCGTCTCGCCGGTCTCCGGGTCCATCACCGGCATGGTGCCGACCGGATAGCGGGCGACGCCCCTCGAGTCGACGTTGTCGGTCATGACCAGCGTGCACAGCATCGCAGGCTGGTGCGGGCGAGCCTTGTATTCGAGGTGCTTCGCCTTGCCGCGGAAATCCGCCTCCTTGACCTTCGGGCGCGCCAGGTCGGCCTCGATCAGATTGTATTCGGTCAGAAGGTCGGCGTTCTGAAGTCGCAGGCTCTTCTCCATGCGCCGCGAGTTGGCGTAGGTCTCGACGCCGAAGGCCATGACGCCGGTGGAGCGCAGCGCGTCCCACACCGCGAGGCCATCCTCGTAGGCCATGTGCAGTTCCCACCCCTGCTCGCCGACATAGGAGATGCGGAAGGCGGTGACTTGCCTGCCCGCAATCCGGATCGGCTTGATCGCGGCGAAGGGGAAGTTCTCCGGCGAAAGCCCCGCCGGGTCCTCGACCACCTTCTGCAGGGTGGTGCGCGCGTTCGGCCCCCAGATGCCGATGGTGACGACCTTCTCGGTGACGTCGGTTACAGTCACGTCGAAGCCCCTGTCCTCGGCGATCCGCCTCACATAGTGGAAGTCGCGCGGGCCGGCATCGGCGCCGTCGATCACCCGGCAGCGGTCGGCCATGCGGATGACGGTCAGGTCGGCGCGCACCATGCCCTCGTCGTCGAGGAAGTGCGTGTAGATGCCCTTGCCGATGTTGGCGTCGCCGCCGATCTTCGCCGCGCACAGCCATTCGAGCAGCGCCACGTGGTCGGGGCCTTCCACGTCGAACATGTAGAAATGCGACAGGTTGACGATGCCGCAATCCTCGCTCATGGCGAGGTGCTCGGCGTTGGAGACGCGCCAGAAATGGCGGTTGTCCCATTCGTTCTGCCGCACCGGCACGCGGTCGCCGTACTTTGCCAGGAGATGCTCGTTGGCCGCGTAGCCATGGGCGCGCTCCCAGCCGCCAAGCTCCATGAAATGGCCGCCGAGTTCCTTCTCGCGCTCGTGGAAGGGCGAGCGGCGGACGTTGCGGCCGGTCGCGTAGGGCTCGCGCGGGTGGACGGCCGGATTGTAGATCTTCTGCGCCGCCTCGCCGCAGCGGCCGGCGATGAAGTCCTCCTGCATCTGGTGCGGATAGTAGCGCGAATAGTCGATCCTGGCGTGATCGATCGCCGTACGCCCGTCGGTCATCCAGTCGGCGACGAGCTTGGCCATGCCGGGCGCGTCCTTGACCCAGATGGCAACGGCGTACCACAGCCCCCTCACCTTCTGGCTCTCGCCGATCGAGGGTCCGCCGTCGGCGGTGACCTGGAGCAGGCCGTTGAATGAGCGGCGTTCGTCATAGCCGAGCTCGCCGAGGATCGGCGTCAGCTCGATCGCCCGCTCCAGCGGCTCCATGATCTGTTCCATGTCGAGGTCGCGCTGCGAGGGCGACAGGCGCGCCTGGTGCTTCTCGAGCAGGTCGCGGGGATGGCAGAGCCGAGGGTTCTTCTCCTCGTAGTATCCCCACTCGATCATGCCGCCTTCCGACGTCGTCGGGTCGCCGGTATCGCGCATGTAGGCGGAGTTGCCCTGGTCGCGCAGCAGCGGGAAGCCGATCTCCTTGCCGGTTCCGGCGAACTCGGTGTACGGACCGAAGAAGGTGAGCGGGTGGTCGACCGGCATCACCGGCAGGTCCTCGCCGGCCATCTCCGCGATCAGCCGGCCCCACAGGCCGGCGCAGACGATGACGTAGTCCGCATGGATCGTGCCGCGGTCCGTGACGACGCCCCTGATGCGGCCGTTCTCGATGATCAGCGATTTCGCCGGCGTATTGGCGAAGGCCTGCAGCTTGCCGGCGGCGACGCCCATGTCGATCAGCTTGCCGGCAACCGTCTGAGAGCGCGGGATGACGAGGCCGGCATCCGGGTCCCAGAGGCCGCCCTGAACCTTGTCTTCCTCGATCAGCGGGAACTTCTCCTTGATCTCCGCCGGCTCGATCAAGCGGGCGCGCGTGCCGAAGGCCTTGGCGGAAGCGACCTTGCGCCGGATCTCGTCCATGCGCGCATCGTCGCCGACGCGGGCGACTTCGAGGCCGCCGATGCGCTCGTAGTGGCCGAGCCTGTCGTAGAAGGAGAGTGAGTAGAGCGACGTCCAGCACGACAGGAAGTCGTGGCCGGTCATGTAGCAGAAGTCGGAGGCGTGCGCCGTCGAACCGATGTCGGTGGGGATGCCCGACTTGTCGATGCCGACGATGTCGTCCCAGCCGCGCTCGATCAGGTGGTGGGCGATCGACGCACCGACGATGCCGCCCAGCCCGATGATGACAACCTTCGCCTTTTCCGGAAACCCAGCCATTGCCCGCGACCCTGAAGTGGAATTTTCGGCACACTATAGGGCGCTTCGGCGCGATTGCAGCCTGTTTGCGACATGGCGGAAACGTCCCGCGACTTGCGGCAAACCGGCTCCGCCGCCGTTAACGCTAACAATGTATGAATGCCGTCTATTAACCCGCCCCCCGCCGGCCCGTGCTACTTGGAAATCATGTTTGCCATAGCAACGTCCAATGTCGGCTTCAGCACATCCAGTCTTCGCGCCGCCTCGGGTGAAGATCTGGACGATCGAAGCGGCGAAATCCGCGTCCGGCGCGAGGATGGATTTGACTTCTCCAGCCGGGCGTATTTGGAGATCTTCGAGGCTTCGGGTGCAACGGCCTTCCAGCACCCGACATGGCTGCGCAACGTTTACGGCGCGCTGGCGCCGTATCGGCGCGCCGAAAAAGTGGTCGTCACCTTGCGGCATGACGACGGCAGGCTCGCCGGCGTCCTGCCGCTGATCCTGCGCCGCAAGGCCGGGATACGGCTCCTCGAAACGACGGACCTCGGCGTTTCGGACTATGCTGCCGTTCCTCTCGATCGCGGCGTTTGCGCCGGTATCGTCGGCTCGCCGGCCCTGAAACGCCTGGTCGCCGACGTACTGCCCGCCCACGACATCCTGCGCATCCGCCCGATCCGCGCCGAGCATGTCTGCGACTGGCGCGACCTGCTGCCCGGAGCCGCCGAACCACTCGGCTTCGGCGCGCCGTTCGCGCCGCTCGGCTCCGACTACGCCGAATGGCGCCGCACGCGCCCTTCGAAATCCCTGCTCGGCCGCCTTGCCCGCGCCGACAAGCGCATCGCCAAGGCCGGCGGGGCGGAGTTGCTGCGGCTCGTCGCGCCGGTGGACATCCGCGGCGCGCTGTCAGAAATACAGCGGCTTCGCGCCGGCCGCTTCGCCGGCGACCTGATCCAGGATGATTTCGTCCGCGATTTCTATGCCGCTGTCGCGATCGACGGCGGCGACGAACACCTCGCAGAGATCTACCGGCTCGACATCGGCGGCACGCCCACCGGATATGTCTACGGCCTCGGCTATCGCGGGCGCTTCTACTACCTGTTGATCGGCTGCGACTACGAAAACCACGGGCGCGCCTCGCCCGGGCTGGTTCTCTACGACCGCATCATCGCCGACTGGATCGGGCGCGGCGGGGACGTCTTCGACTTCACCATCGGAGACGAGCCGTTCAAGGCGGATTTCGGCACCGAGACGACGCCGATGTTCGCCCTCGTCGACGCGCCGACATGGCGCGGAAAACTCGCGCTGGCCGCGTTCCGCGCCCACGCGCACCTGGGGAGATCGGCCGGCGGCAATAAGTCGGGAGAGGACGCGCATGCATCGCCGGGGACGGGAGGGGACAAATGATCCAGCGTGACGAGCTTCTGAAGAACTCGGTGATCATCGCGGCGCATGCCGACGACGAGATCCTGTGGTTCAACTCGATCGCCGCCGACGTCGACAGGATCGTCGTCGTCTACTGCGATTTCTGGGCGCATCCGGACCTGGGCCGCCGGCGGCAGGCGGTGTTCGCCGACTACCCCCGGCAGGTCGAATGCCTCGGCATAGACGAGTCGGGTGCCGCCGGCTGTGCCGACTGGTCGACCCCGGTACTGACCGATTTCGGCATCGGACTCGGTTACGAAGCCAATCGCCGCGCCCTCACCCGGATAGCCAAGAAGTCGCTGTCGATGGTCGCCGCCTACGATCCGGCGAAAGTCGCGTCCGAGAGCGTCTCGGATGCTTACCGCGCGAACTTCGACGCCATCTACGCGGCTCTCGAGCCGCGCCTCGGCGCCGAGATGAATGTCTTCACCCACAATCCATGGGGCGAGTACGGGCACGAGGAACACATCCAGGTGTTCCGCGTCCTGGAAAAGCTGCGCGACCGGATCGGCTTCCGCCTGTGGATGTCCAACTACTGTACCGAGCGCGCCATGCCGTTGGCATTGCGCTACTTCAGCAACGCGCCGGACGTATATGCGCGGCTACCATGCGACAAGGAATTCGCCAGCGCCGTCGCCGACGTCTACAGGAAGCACGGCTGCTGGACCTGGGCCGAGGACTGGAAGTGGTTCGAGGACGAGTGCTTCATGGAAGCGCCGCGCGAACACGCGCCGCACAAGGCGCATCACCGCCTGTTTCCCTTGAACTTCTTCGCCATCGACCAGGAGGTTCAGCGCCGGGGCTGGCTGCCGCTGGCGATCACGGCGACAGCCGCGACGGTCGGGCTCGTGGCGCTCACGGAATAGGAACGAAGCTGGCGATGGCGCATTCGGGCGCGGCGGCTGACTGCCGCCGCCGCGGGGTATCCGTTCAGGCGAAGGCCCAGACGTCCTCGGCCTGGAAGCCGACCTCGTAGCCGGCGGTCTTCAGCTTGACGACCACCTGGCCGATCTCCGGCGCCGGCAGCGCGCCGACCTCGATCTTGATCATGCCGGGGCGATAGCGGACGAGATCGAGTTGCTCGAAGACAACCCAGTCCGCGCCCTCGCAATCGACCATGAAGGCGTCGATATGATCGATCCGATTGCGGTCGAGCAGAGTCTGCAGGCGTTCCGAGGGGACTTCGATGTCCTTCAGGTGCGGGGCGAAGCGGCTGAAATTGGTATCGGCCTCGCCCCAGGCATTCTTGCCGGACATCAGATTGGTGTCGGTCGTCGAGGAGCAGCCGATGAACTCGATCGGCAGCGTCCCCGCCTCCAGTGCAGCCGCGTCGAAGGTATGGACCGTGATCGCGCCCTTCGTCCGGGTGACGGCGACCGGCTCGATGACGAAGCGTTTCTCGTCAGGATAGTTCGCGCGCAGCCGCTTCTGGTTGTAGGGGATCGGCTCGACGAGCATCGCCCGGGAATTGCGGATCCGGTGCAGCCAGGGCGTCACATCGTCGAAGAGGACGCCGTCGCAGGCGCCGACATTGACCATCTGGAACGGGGGGCCGCCGAACCGGGAACGCAGCGCGGCAGCGGCGAGGAACTTCGTGCCGCGCAGCGAGGGCGCACGGGAAAGGACGGCGGCGGGAAGCGCGGCAGCCGCGACCAGACGTGCGAGGCTCGATGCGATGCTCATGGACGGATTTCCTCGGAAGATTGGAGCCTGACGCGGCTTCCGGCGTTTCGGGCGCCGTTCGCCCACAGCGCGGCGAGCGGCACCGCGATCAGCAGGAACGGCGGAAGCAGGCTGGGCAAGTAGATGCGCGTATCGTGGATCGGAAAGACCGCGAACTTGGCGAGGACGGCGAGAACCAGCGCCGCGAAGAGCACGCCAGCCCGCCGGTCGAGGCCGAAGCCGGCACGCGCCGCGACGAACCAGCCGCCGATAGCCAGCACGGCGACGCCGACCCAGGTGTTGAAGCCGATGGCGCGCACGACGGCGTTGACGAAGGCCTTGGCATAGGCCGCGACCGAGAAGGCCGGATCGAAGTCGTCCATGTTCAGTTGCTGCTCGACGCTGGAAAAGTAGAGATGCGGCCACCAGCCCGGATGGCCGGCCCAGTGCGAGACGGCGAAGTAGACCGCCGCCGAGGCGGCGAAGCCGGCGACCACGCCGGTCGAGCGGATGCGGAAGGCGGCGACGAGGACGAAGAAGACGCCGGCGAAGACGACGTTGTCGGAACGGATCGCCACGGCGAGCGTCAGCAGCACCGCCGTCAGCACCTCGCGGCGCTCGACATAGGCCAGCAGCGCGCCGAGCATCACGGCGGCACAGAGCAGGTCCGGCGAATTCGCCCGCGCCGCCGCGCCGAACTCGAGCGCCATCAGGACGCCGGCTGCGAGCGGCGCCAGCGCCATCAGCCGCTGGCGGGCGAGCCAGAGCAGAGTCACCGCGCCGAAGAGCAGGACGGAGAAGACCTGGATCGCCTGCATCGCGGCGACCGGAGACATGACCTTGCTCGCAGCCGAGAGGAGCTCGGCATAGACGAACTTCACCCGGTACATGACGAGCTGCGAATGGAAGTCGGCGGCGTTGGATGCCATGTGGGTGCGGTAGCCGCCGTCGTCGTCGGTCAGCGACCGCCAGTCGGCCGCGGAGACGGCGGCCTTCACCGTGCCGTAGACGAAATCGTGCAGCGCCTGGGGATCCGGATAGGTCCCCTCCTCCGCCACGGCGAGGTAGGCGAGCATGTCCCAATTGGCGTCGGGCAGCATCACGACGGTCGCCGCCGTCAGCAGCATGTAGAGCGAGAACAGCGCCGCGCCGATAGCGGCGGCGTTCTTCGCGTAGGCGTCGCCGGCAAGGCCGAGCGCGGCGACGCCGAGCCTGTCGAACACGGAGCGTGCCGCGGGCGCCCGGGTCAGCATGGTGTCATCCCACCTGGCTCTTGAGGAAGTCCTTCACGATGCCGGTGATGCCGCGCGAGAGCAGCGAATCGAGCGCCTCGACGAAGCGGTCGACATGCTCCTTCCGGCAGATCAGCGGCGGTTCGAGGCGGATGACGTTGCGGTTGTATTCGGTGAAGGCGACGAGCACGTCGTAGTCGCGCAGCAGCAGCGCGCCGATGAAGCCGGACAACGAGCCCTTCAGCTTGTCGTCGAGCAGCGACACCATCGGCCTGAGCACCATCGGCAGGGTCTGCGAGAAGTCCTGGAACTCCAGGCCCACCATGAAGCCCTTGCCGCGGACCTCCTTGATCATCTTCGGGTACTTCGCCTGAAGCGCGGAGAGCCGGTCGAGCAGGTAGTCGCCCGTCGCCGCCGCATTGTCGATCAGCCCCTCGTCGTAGAGAATATTCAGCGCCTCGATCGAGGTGATGCAGGCCTCGCCGATGCCGCCGAAGGTCGCCGCAGCGTGGATCATCGCCGTCTTCGGCGTGCCGTAGGCCTTCATGTAGACCTCGCGCCGGGCGATCATGGCGCCCATCGCCGTCTTGCCGCCGCCGAGCGACTTGGCGAGCGCGGTGACGTCGGGGATGACGCCGTAATGCTCGAAGGCGTAGAAGCGGCCGGTGCGGCCCAGCCCGCACTGCACCTCGTCGGCGACCCACAGCACGCCGTACTGGTCGCACAGCCTGCGCAGCTTCTGCCAGAACTCGGCCGGCGCCTGGATGATGCCGCCGCCGCCCTGGACGGTCTCCAGCACGATGGTGCCGATCTCGGGATCGGAGCGGAAGGCGTTCTCGATCGCGTCGATGTCGCCGAACGGCACGCGGACCGTGTTGCCGACGAGCTTGAATTCGCCGCGGTAGAGCTGGCCGTCGGTGATCGACAGCACGCCCTTCGTCTTGCCGTGGAAGGAGTTCTCCGCATAGACGACCTTCGGCCGCTTCGGCCCGGCGGCACGCTCGGCCACCTTGATCGCCGCCTCCATGGCCTCCGAGCCGGACGAGCCGAGGAAGACCATGTCGAGGTCGCCCGGCGAGCAGGCGGCGATGTTGTGCGCCAGCGCCGCCGCATACTGCGACATGAAGGCGATGGCGATCTCGTGCCGCTTCTCTTCCTGGAATTTCCTGCGGGCCTCGAGGATGCGCGGGTGGTTGTGCCCGAAGGCCAGCGAACCGAACCCGCCGAAGAAATCGAGGATCTTCCGGCCGTTCTGGTCGATGTAGTACATGCCCTCGGCGCGCTCGATCTTCACCTTGTGGAAGCCGAGCAGCTTCATGAAGTGGAGCTGGCCGGGGTTGAGGTGCGCCTTGAACAGGTCGGTCATGCGCGCCACGTCGAGCGCCTTGGCCTGCTCGACGGAGATGAGGTCCGGCTTCGGCGTGGCGTGCGCCGCGAGTGCGGGCGCTTCGACGACCGTGCGCGCCGTGGCGTGGTCGGGACGGGTCATGACGTTCATTGCATCGTTCCTTGTCATTCGGCCGGCACGCTGTGCGCGGCGGCGACGGTGAGACCGTCCTTCTTGGCGCGGTATTCGGAATAGGCGGCGATGAGCATGTCCTCGTCGCGGAACTGCGGCACCCAGCCCAGTTCGCGCTTGCCCTTGGACACGTCGAGCACGCAGTCCTCGTCGGCGATCAGGTACTGCTCGGGATCCATGAGCGGCATGTTCATCAGGTCGAGCAGGTCGAGCGTGCGCTTCACCGCCCAGCCCGGCGTCGGGATCAGGATCGACTTCGAACCGGCGTGGCGGATCAGGTCGCCGAGCAGCTTCCTGACCGGCGGCGGGTTGAGCGAGCCGAGATTGTAGGCCTCGTTCGGCACGCCCGCCTTCCAGGCGAGGCGCGCGGCCTCGGCGCAATCGAACACCGAGATGAACTGGTAGGGATTCCTCCCCGATCCGATCATCGGCACCGGCAGGTTCCAGTCGATCAGCTTGAACAGCTTCTCCAGGATGCCGAGACGTCCCGGTCCGATGATGAGGCGCGGCCGGAACAGCGAGATCTTCATGCCGCGCAGGCGCCAGTCGGCGGCGAGCTCTTCCGTCTTCAGCTTCGACAGGCCGTATTCGCCGAGCGGCGCGACAGGGTGGCTCTCCGTCATCGGATAGGTGACGGTATGGCCGTAGATCATGTCGGTGGTGAAGTGCACCAGCCTGTCCGCCCCGGCGTCGGCCATGGCGTGGATGATGTTGCGGGTGCCGTCGAAATTGACGGGAAAGAAGAATTCGTGGCGCTTTGCGCGCACCTGGATCGGCGACAGCATCTTGGCCGAGAGATTGTAGACCATGTCGCCGGCCTCGATGCCGACCGCGGCCACCGACTGCGGATCGGTCACGTCGCAGCGGACGTAGCGCGCCTTGCCGTAGTGCGGCAGCTCGCTCCTGGCGATGTCGGCGACGACCACCTCCTCGCCGTCGGCGAGCAGCTTGGGGGCAAGATGGCGGCCGACGAATCCGTCGCCGCCGAAGATCACGTGTTTCATCGGACGAGCTCGCTGGTCTGAAGGTTCTGGTTCGAAGTTGCGGCCGGCGCCTCGGCGTGGCCGCGGCCGCTCTGCGCGATCAGCACCGTGCCGACGCAGATGAAGGCGATGCCGGCGATGCGCAGCGCGTTGAGGTCCTCGCGGAAGACGAAGTAGGCGAACACCGCGACGACGACATAGGCGAGGCTGAGGAAGGGGTAGGCGAAGGACAGCTCGACCTTCGACAGCACGTAGAGATGCGACGCCATCGAGATGACGAAGGTGAGCAGGCCGAAGAACACCCACGGGCTGAACACGATCGCCAGGATCTTGAACGCAGGGTTGACGCCGGCGAAGCTGATCGGCCCGAGCGCCGTCATGCCCTGCTTCAGCATCAGCTGGGCGGCGGCATTGGTCAGCACCGTGAAAAGTATGAAAGGCAGGAACTTCATGTCGTCCTCACGCGGCGGCTTCTCTCTATCGCACAAACAGTAACATTAGCCTAAGTCGATGATACAATTTGAGTAAATCCGGACGTTACTCTCTCGTTAACCTTGAATTCCGAGGATTTTATCTATCCGGCCAGCATGACCGGCGGCGCCGAGGCCGGCAGCCGCATCGCCGTGCGGCGCCAGAAATCGGACATGAAGGCCGGGTCGCGCCGGGCTTCCAGGCGCTGCCAGCCGGGGAAGGACGCGGCGAAGACCTTCGCGCTCATGCGCGCGTCCTTGTACGGATTGACAGCGCCGCCGGCCGCCATGGTCACGCGGTCGAGTTCGCGCAGGAGTGCCAGCGTCTTCTCGCCGCGGTTGGGAAAGTCGAGTGTGAGCGTGAAGCCCGGCCTGGGGAACGACAGCACGCCCGGCGAGGCCGCCCGTCCGAAGCGCTTGAGCACGGTGAGGAACGAGCCCTCGCCGGCATCGCGGGCGACGCGCAGCAATTCGGCGACCGTGGCTCTGGCATCTGCCTCGGGAACGACGCTCTGATGCTGGAACAGGCCGCGCGGACCGTAGAGGCGGTTCCAGTGACCGACCCCGTCGAGCGGGAAGAAGAAGCCGTCGGCACTGGTCCGGTGCGGCGCCGCCGACGCGCCCTTGCGCCAGTAATAGGCGCCGTTGAACAGCTTCAGGAACGGCCGCCCGATCACGCTGAAGGGGGGGCGGAACGGAACGTGCGGACGCAGCAACGGCCGCCGCGCCGCGCGTTCGCCACCGTCTTCGGCGTGGTTGCCGGCGATCAGAAGCCCCCTGCCCGCGGACCGGCCGGACGCCAGCTGGTCGATCCAGGCGACCGAATACTCGTTGTCGTCGTCCACCGCGCCGGCGATGTCGAAGTACTCGGCCAGGTCGCGGAACCGGGAGACGCGCTCGACCACGTCGGTCGAGGCGACTTTCATCATCCGGACCTCTGCGCTGAGGATCAGGCCGGTCAGGCCGAGCCCCCCGATCGTGGCGCGGAACAGTTCGGCGTCCTGCGCGGCACTGCAGCGGTGATAGACGCCGTCGGAACGCAGCAGCGTCAGCGACTCGACATGGCAGCCGAACGTGCCGCGGCGATGGTGGTTCTTGCCGTGGACATCGTTGGCGATGGCGCCGCCGAGCGTGATGAAGCGCGTGCCGGGAACCACCGGCGGGAAGAATCCGTGCGGGCGCACGTGATCGATGATGTCGGACAGCATCGCGCCGGCCTCGGCCTTGATGAGGCCGCTCTGCGGGTCGAAGTCGATGATCCGGTTGCGGGCGCGCATGTCGATCTGCATGCCGAGCCCGTTCAGGCATGAATCGCCGTAGCTGCGGCCGTTGCCGTAGGCCAGGATCGCGTTGATCCCCGCCTGACGCCCGCGCAGCAGCCGCTCGCCCTCCGCCGGGTCGATGACCCGCGGCGACGGTCCGCCCACCAGGCCGAAGCTGTGCAACTGCGCGACCATCAGATCAGCGCTCCGGCGAGCACCAGCACGGCGCCGAACGCAGCCATGGCCTGGCTCCGCCAGTCGCGGATGATGAAGACGATCGGGTCGTCATGCATCTCGTCGCGGCGCGCCAGTATCCAGATGCGCATGGTCAGGTAGAGCACGATCGGCGCCAACGGCCAGACGAACCAGGGTTCGGGATAGAGTTCGCGCACCGCGTCGCTGTCGATGTAGAGCGCGAGAACGAGCGCCGACGAGAAGGCCGACGCCATGCCGGCCTGGGCGATGATCTCCTGGTCCTCGGCGCGATAGCCCCGGCCGGCAATGCGCTCGCCCTCGTTGAGCGTCGTCGAGCGCAGCTCGACGTAGCGTTTCACCAGCGCCAGCGACAGGAAGAAGAAGATGGAGAAGGCGAGAAGCCAGAACGAGGCTTCGATGCCCGTCGCCGCCGCGCCGGCAAGCACGCGCATCGTGTAGAGGCCGGCGAGCGTGAGGACGTCGACCAGGAGCATGCGCTTCAGCGAAAGCGAATAGGCCGTGGTGATGACGAGATAGACGGCGAGCGCCGCGCCGAAGAGCGGCGGCAGGAACATCGCCGTACCGGCGCTGACCGCGAGCAGCACCGCAACCGCGGCGAAGCCGGTCGGGATCGAGAGGAGCCCGCTGGCAAACGGCCGCTTGCGCTTGGTCGGATGGGCGCGGTCGACGGCGAGATCGAAGAAGTCGTTGACGATATAGATCGCCGACGCCGCCGTGCTGAAGGAAACGAAGGCGATCAAGCAGGCGAGGAGCGCTCCGGGATCGGAGTAGCGCTGAGCCAGGATCAGGGGCACGAAGATCAGCAGGTTCTTCAGCCACTGGTGGACGCGAAGCATGCGTGCGACCGTGCGAAGGGTGGGCTTTGGCGCGGCGATCAGTTCGCCGCCGTGCTCGCGGTGCCAGCGCGACGCCGCGCGGTCGGGCGCGACGACCACCGCCCTGCGTGCCGAATCGAAGATCGCAATGTCATGCCGGCTGTTGCCGAGATAGTCGTAGCCGCCGTCGCCATAGGCCGCCGTGAGGGCCGCGCTCTTGCGTCCCGACGTCAGGTTGTGCGCCCCGTCGGTCGCCATGACCTGGTCGAACAGGCCGAGATGGGCGGCGATCGCCTCGGCGAATTTGCGCGGCGTGCCGGTGGCGAGCACGATCCGTCGCCCCGAGGCGCGCGCCTCGCGCAGTCGCGTCACGACCGCCTCGCGGTAGGGCAGCGACGCCGGATCGATGTCGACGCGCGCCGCGATCTCGAGCTTCAGCCGCGCCGGACCGCCCTGGATGACCCACAGCGGCGCGAGGAAAAGGAAGAGCGGGTTCTTACGCAGCAGCAGGAACAGACCCTCCCACAGGAGGTCGGTCGCGACCAGAGTCCCGTCGAGATCGACCGCCAGCGGAACCGTCGTGCTATCGGTTCGAGCGTCCATGACCAATTCCCTGTACCCGGCGTCGAGAAGATGCGCCGTTGGACCGGGTATAGGAGCAAGACTGCACTTGACGGTTAAATCGGGGACGGGAACCAGGCGGACGCCGGTCATTTCGGCGCGCAGGATGAACGGCGGGTTACCCGAAAAGATAAAAGGCCGGAGATCGTCTCTCCGGCCTTCCGACGCGCGGCAGGCGCGCGATTACTTGATCTTGCCGGCTCCGCCCGAGATCTCGATCGTCTCCGAACCGTTCAGCGCCTCGCGGTCGCCGTTCGGCATGGTGACGAAGCACCCACTCGGGCAGAACTGGACAGTCTCGCCGGCGCCGATCGCGATCTCCGACTTGTCGCCACCCTCGGTGACGATCAGCGTACGCGGCTCGGAATCCAGGTTGATGGCGCTCGCGGCCATCCCATGGCCGCTCATGGCGACCAGTCCGGCAAGGGCGAGGCAGAACTTCTTCATGTCTCAATCGGTGTTTCCACCGCCTCTGCGTATCGGAAGAACCCCTTCGGCCTTCCTTTCGTGGAACCTTATAGGAGATCGAAGCTGAACGGCAACTGAATGGAAACGCCTACACCGGATCCGGCCGCTTGCGGCGCCGGCGGACCGCCGGCCCGGCCGGCGGGGCGGCCGTCTCGGTCGGAGACGCAGCCGGCACCGGCGGCGCCGACATGTCGCCGGCCGGCGGCTCGGTCTCGCGGCGCAGCAGGACTTCCCGCTGCGGGAACGGGATCACGATCCTCTCGCGTTCGAACGCCTCGACGATGGCGAAGCGGATGTCGTTCTGCACCGCGAGGCTGCCGAGGATGTCGGCGAGGAAGATGCGGACCTCGAAGTTCAGCGAGGAATCGCCGAAGCCGCTGAAATGGACGAAAGGCTCCGGGTTCTTCAGCACGGACGGATGGCCGCGCGCGATGTCGAGCAGGATGGCATGGACCCTGCGCGGATCGCTGCCATAAGCCACTCCGATCGGGATCTCGACGCGCCCGAGCCTGTTCCTGTGCGTCCAGTTGCCGACGGCGGCGTTGATCAGTTCCGAATTCGGCAGGATCACGGTCTGCCGCTGGAAGGTCTCGATCTCGGTGGCTCTGACGCTGATCTTCTTCACCGTGCCGGACACCGTTCCGGCGACGATCCAGTCGCCGACCTTGAAGGGACGTTCGGCGAGCAGGATGAGGCCGGAGACGAAGTTGGAGACGACGTTCTGCAGGCCGAAGCCGATGCCCAGCGAAAGCGCGCCCGCGACCAGCGCGAGGTTGGAGAGGTCGATGCCCGCGGCGGAGATGCCGAGAAGCCCAGCCAGCACGATGCCGGCGTAGCCGATCGCGGTGCGGATCGAGTTGCGCACGCCGGCGTCGACGCGGCCGCGCGCCATCACGGACCCGTCCAGCCAGCCCTGGAACCAGCGCGTCAGGAAATAGAGGACGACGAAGACGAAGACGCCGGTCAGGATGCCGGTGAGCGAGAACGAGAACGAGCCGATCGTGATCTCGGTCGCGAACCGGTAGAGCCAGGAGGTGATGTCGCCCGGCTGGAACCCCCACTGGAGGAGGATCAGGGGCAGACCGACCATGATGATGACGATGTTGATGGCGACCGAGGCAAACAGGCCGAGCTGGTCGAGCGTCGTCTCGTCGACCTTGAACCAGCGCCCGTAGCGCCGGCCGAGCGCCGTATGGCCGAAAGTGCCCTCGGCGGCGATGGCGCCCGCCGACTGGAAGCCGATATACATCGTCGCCAGGATCGCGCCGGTGATGACGATCTGCTGCGACATGAAGCGCGCCAGGCCGATGTAGCCGAGAAGGCCGGCGACGACCGTTGCGCCGCCCAGTCCGAACAGGAGGAAGCGGAACGCCGGATGCCAGGGGCGCGCCGCCCCGTTCGCGTCGACGAAGGGCTTCACGAGGCCGATGAGGATGATCAGGGCACCGGTCAGGAAGGTGGAGACCAGGCTCTCGCCGACGGTCAGCGACAGCGGCGAACCCAGCACCTCGAACACGCTCGTCAGGAAATGATCGATGCCGGTGAAGAACGCCGTCGCCGAGACGAGCAGGACGAGGAAGCGCCCGGCACTGCGCCCGACTGGGATCAGCCGCCATTCCGGCAGTGCCGGGGCGAGCACGGCGCGCCCCAGCCTGTGGACGAAGTAGACCACGGCGATGACATAGAACAGCGAGCGGAGCATCGCGCCGATGTCGCCGCGCAGCACGCTGTAGTAGTCGAAGAACAGGTACGTCGCCGCGAGGAACACCGCGAGCGCCGCCGACGGCAGCAGCGTCGACCAGAGCGCCACCGACAGGCGGCCGAGATAGGACGGCTGCGTCTGCGACGGGTCGGCGGCGAACAGCCCGCCGAGCAGGCGCCGGCCGCCGATGACGAGGATCGCGGCCGCCACGAGGGCGAAGAACGTCGCCGCGGTGACCGACTTGAGCTTGAACTGGAAGACGAAACGCAGCCAGGACGATACCGTCCGATAAAAATCGCCCATCTCCTCGGAGAACGCCGACAGCACCTCGCCGACGAGCGCGTAGTCGATCGTGTAGCGCTTGGTCAGAAGGCGCGAGAAGAGGTCGCGGCGCATTTCGGCGATGTTGTCGATCAGGCGCTTGACGCGGACCGACAGATTCTCCGCGAGGCCCAGCAGGACGTTGATCTCCGCCTTTTCGGAGACGAGGTTCTGGCGCTCGCCGGCGACGATGTCGGGTTCCGGCGGCTGGCCCTCGGCGGGAGCCGGGCCGAGCTGCTCGAGGCGCGTGTTGATCTCCGCGAGCCGCGGCCGGAACGCCAGGCCGCTCTTCAGCAGCGACTGCGAAACGGCTTCGAGCTCCGTTCTCAGAACCACCAGGATTGCGTCGTCCTCGGCGCTTGCGGCGACTTTCCGGGACAGGTCGTCGATGATCGTCGACAGGCGTTCGAGCTCGGTCTGCTGCTCGCTGATCAATCCGGTGCCGTGGCTGCCGACATTCTGCGCGGAGGCAGCGGCCGCCGCCCAGAAGAGCGCGCAGATCCCGATCAGGATGATGGCGAGGCGCCGCATGGAATGGATCGGCATCGTGTCCTTGTCCGGCCGCACGGCCGCAGCCGTTCGGTCATTGTCCGTGCCTTGATAATCAGGCGCGCGGGACCCGGCAAGCGGCCAGCGGTCGCGTCCTTGGCCATTGCCCCGCGAGGTCGGCCATGCGAAAGGCGATGGCGGAAAATTCGCTGTGGCGGCGCCGTGCCGCCTATAGGCTCGCGCATCGCTCGAAACGGAATGTCCCGATGGCGGAATACTCGGCCCTTTCCCTCCTGAGGAACGCGCTCAGCGGCAACCGCGACTGGACGCCGGCCTGGCGGAAGCCGGATCCCAAGCCCGCCTACGACGTGATCATCGTCGGCGGCGGCGGCCACGGCCTGGCGACGGCCTACTACCTCGCCAAGGAGCACGGCATCACCAACGTCGCCGTGATCGAAAAGGGCTATCTCGGCTCCGGCAATGTCGGCCGCAACACCACGATCGTGCGCTCCAACTACCTGCTGCCTGATTCCATCCGCTTCTACGAGCATTCGCTGAAGCTGTGGGAGAACCTCTCCCACGATCTCAACTACAACGTCATGTTCTCGCAGCGCGGCATGCTCAACCTGGCGCACACGCCGGGCCAGGCGGACGACTTCATCCGCCGCGGCAACGCCATGCGCCATGAACGCGTCGACGCCGAATGGCTGACGCCTGCCGAAATCGCCCGGCAGGTGCCCGGCCTCGCCATCGGCGGCACGGCCCGCTTCCCCGTCGTCGGCGGACTCCTGCAGCCGCGCGGCGGCACCGCCCGCCACGACGCCGTGGCCTGGGGCTATGCGCGCGGTGCGGACCGGCGCGGCGTCGACATCATCGAGAACTGCGAGGTCACCGGATTCCTGCGCGACGGCGACCGCATCACCGGGGTGAAGACGACCCGCGGCGAAATTCGCGCCGGCAAGGTCGGCGTCGCCGTCGCCGGCAGCACCGGGCAGGTCATGAAACTCGCCGGCGTCGACCGGCTGCCCATCGAGAGCCACGTGCTCCAGGCCTTCGTCTCGGAATCGCTGAAGCCCTTCATCCACACCGTCGTCACCTTCGGCGCCGGCCACCTCTACATCTCGCAGTCGGACAAGGGCGGCCTGGTCTTCGGCGGCGACATCGACGGCTACAACACCTACGCCCAGCGCGGCAATCTGCCGGTGGTCGAGGAGGTCATGTCGGAGATGGTGGCGCTGTTCCCCGGCCTGGCTCGGGTCCGGCTGCTGCGCTCCTGGGGCGGCATCATGGACATGTCGATGGACGGCTCGCCGATCATCACCACCGGCCCCCTGCCCGGCATGTATCTCAACTGCGGCTGGTGCTACGGCGGCTTCAAGGCGACGCCGGCCTCCGGCTGGTCGTTCGCCTGGACCATCGCCAGGGACGAGCCGCACCGCATCAACGCCGCCTACACGCTCGAGCGCTTCCACCGGGGCGCCGTCATCGACGAGAAGGGCCAGGGCGCGACGCCCCGGCTGCACTGACAAGATGCTGATCACCTGTCCATATTGCGGACCGCGCGACGTGTCCGAATTCACCTACCAGGGCGAGGCCGGCCGCACGCGTCCGGACCCCGCCTCGACCGACCGCGCCGCCTGGGACGGATATGTCTACGACCGGCTCAACCCGGCCGGGGAGCACAGCGAGTACTGGCAGCATTCGGGCGGCTGCCGCGCCCATCTGCTGGTGAAGCGCAACACGCTCACCCACGAGATCGCCTCCGTCGCCTTCGCCCGCGAAGACCAGCGCATCCATTCGGCCGGCCGGCGCGGCAAGGGAGCCCGCCCGTGAGCGCGCGCCGCATCCCCGACGGCGGCCGCGTCGACCGTTCACGCCAGGTCCGCTTCACCTTCGACGGGACGAGCTTCAGCGGCCACCCGGGCGACACGCTCGCCTCGGCGCTGCTCGCCAACGGCGTCTCGCTGTTCGGCCGCTCCTTCAAGTACCACCGCCCCCGCGGCGTCATGACCGCCGGCATCGACGAACCGAACGCGCTGGTCACGGTGCTCAAGGGCGACGTTCGTGAACCCAACATCCCGGCGACGATGCTGGAGATCCACGACGGTCTCGTCGCCGTCAGCCAGAACCGCTATCCCTCGCTCGCCTTCGACGTCGGCGCCGTCAACGGCCTCGCCGGCAAGCTGTTCTCGGCCGGCTTCTACTACAAGACCTTCATGGGGCCGGTGATCGGCCCGCTGAAGGGCACGCGCTTCTGGATGTTCAGCGAATGGTTCATCCGCCGCGCCGCCGGCCTCGGCCGCGCCGGCTACGCCACCGATCCGGTGCGCTACGAAAAGGTCAACGCCTTCTGCGACGTGCTCGTCGTCGGCGCCGGTCCTGCCGGACTGATGGCCGCGCGCGCGGCTGCCGACGAGGGCCGCCGCGTCGTCCTCGCCGATCTCCACGCCCGGCCGGGCGGCTCCGCGAACTGGTCGGACGACACCATCGACGGCATGGCGGCGACCGACTGGGTGGAATCGATGATCGCCGACCTCTCCGGGCGCGACAACGTGCGCATGCTGCCGCGCACGACCGTCTGGGGCTACTACGACGACAACACGATCGCCGCGCTCGAGCGCGTCACCGACCACAAGGCGAAACCGGAAACCGGCGAGCCGCGCCATCGCACCTGGACTTTCCGGGCCGGATCGGTCGTGCTGGCGACGGGCGCCCTCGAACGCCCGCTGGTGTTCCCCGGCAACGATCGGCCGGGCGTCATGCTCGCGGCAGCCGCGGAACGCTACGCGGCCGAGTTCGGCGTCCTCGTCGGCGAGCGCGCCGTTCTGTTCACCAACAACGACCGCGCCTACCGCTCCGCCGCCGCACTCGCCCGCGCCGGCGCCAAGATCGGCACGATCGTCGACGTGCGCGACACCGTGTCGGCGGCGGCGCGGCGCCTGGCCGCGGAATGCGGCGCCGAACTGCTTACCGGACGCTCCGTGGTCGGCACGGAGGGCCGGCGCCAGCTTTCAGGTGTCACCGTGCGTGCTTTCGACGCCCGGAGCGGCGCGATTTCCGGCGACACGCGCAACCTCGCCGCCGACTGCCTGCTCGTTTCGGGCGGCTGGTCGCCGGCGCTGCATCTCGCCAGCCAGGCCGGCGCCAGGCCGCGCTGGGATCATGCGCTGCAGGCCTTCCTCCCGCCGGAGCCGACGCAGAACTGGGTGGCTGCCGGCGCCGTCACCGGCGCCTATTCGACCGCCGAGGCCCTGCGTCAGGGCCATGAGGCCGGCCGCAGGGCGGCGGGAGCGGCCGAAGGCGAGGAGACCGGCCTTCCTCTCGCCTCCGACGACGGGCTCGATCCCACGCCCGCGCCGGTCTTCGAGATCCACGCCGACGGCAAGGCGTTCGTCGATCACCAGCACGACGTCACCGCCGACGACGTGCGCCTCGCCCACCGCGAGGGCTTCGTCTCCGTCGAGCACCTGAAGCGCTACACGACGCTCGGCATGGCAACCGACCAGGGCAAGACCTCCAATGTCCCCGGCATGGCGATCATGGCCGCGGCCGTCGGCAAGCCGATCGACGAGGTCGGCACCACCCGCTTCCGTCCGCCCTTCGCCCCGGTGTCGCTGGGTTCGCTCGCCGCCGAACGCCACGGCCACCTCAAGCCGGAGCGGCTGACCCCGATGCACGACTGGCACGTCGCGAACGGCGCCAGGATGCTGCCGGCGGGCCTGTGGTTCCGGCCGCAGATCTACGGTCTTCCCGGCGAGACGATCGAGCAGGCCTATGTCCGCGAAGCGAAGGCGGTGCGCGACGGCGTCGGCATCGTCGACGTCTCGACGCTCGGCAAGATCGCGGTGCAGGGGCCCGATGCGGCGGAGTTCCTCGACCGCGTCTACACCAACGTGTTCTCCACCCTCGCCGGCGGCAAGGCGCGCTACGGGCTGATGCTGCGCGAGGACGGTTTCGCCTACGACGACGGCACGACCTGGCGTCTCGGCGAGACCGAGTTCCTGATGACCACGACGACGGTGAACGCCGGCAAGGTCATGCAGAACCTCGAATATTTCCTCGACGTGCTGTGGCCCGACCTGAAGGTACACTTGACCTCGGTGACCGACGAATGGGCGGGGGCTGCCCTCTCCGGCCCCAAGGCGCGCAAGGTGCTGGAAGCCTGCGTCGGCGGCACCGCGGTCGACGACGCGACGCTGCCCTTCATGGGCATCGTGCGTGGTGAGATCGACGGCGTGCCGGTCACCATCTGCCGGCTCTCCTTCTCGGGCGAGCTCGCCTACGAGGTCTATTGCGGGGCCGGCCACGGGACGCAGGTCTGGGAGGCGCTGATCGAGGCCGGCAGGCCGTTCGGCATCGTTCCCTACGGCCTGGAGGCGCTGGGCACGCTGCGCATCGAGAAGGGCCACGTCACCGGCGCCGAGATCGACGGCCGCACCACCGCGCGCGACCTGCATCTGGACTGGATGCTGTCGAAGAAGAAGCCCTTCATCGGTTCGGCCATGATGGACCGGGAGGGCATGACAGGTTCCCGCCGGCTGCAGCTGGTCGGCGTCGTCTCGCTCGACGGTCGGCCGCTCAACGGCGGCGCGCACATCGTCGAAAGTTCCAATCCGGCGGCGCCGCGCGATTCCATCGGCCACGTCACCTCGGTCTGCTACTCGCCGGCGTTGCGCAAGTACATCGCGCTCGCCCTCGTCGAGGACGGCAAGGCGCGGCGCGGCACGCGGGCCTTCGTCTCCGATCCGCTGCGCGGGCGCTTCGGCCCGGTCGAACTCGTCAGCCACCATTTCTTCGACCCGGAAGGAAAGCGCCTCCATGGCTGAACCGCTGTCCCCCTTGCAGCCGGTCTGGCAGCCCGGCCGGCACGGCAATCTCTCCGGCGGCGCCGGCGTCGTCCTTTCCGAGACCCACCCGTCGTCGATCGTCCAGGTCGCGGCCTGGGCCGGAAGCGAACGCGCCGTCATCGAAGCGATCCGCGAGGCGACCGGCCTTGCCGTGCCCGACGGCGCCGGCGGCGGCGTGGCCACCAGGACGAAGGCGGCGTTCGGCATCGCCCCCGGACGCTTCCTCGTCGTCGACCAGGCGGAAGGCCTCGAAACCGAGCTTCGCAGCCGCATCGACGCCGGCACCGGCTCGGTGACCGGACTCTCCCACGGGCGCACCGCCATCCGCGTCGACGGCCCCAAGGCGGAATGGGTGCTCTCGAAGCTGTTCGCCGTCGATTTCAGCCTGACCGCCCTGCCGGTCGGCTCCGGCGTCGCCACGCAGCACCACGACGTGCTCGCCCAGATCCAGCGCAGCGCCGCCATGCGCTTCGACCTCTACGTGTTCCGCTCGCTCGCCCGCAGCTTCTGGACGACGCTCTGCCATTCGGCCGAGGATGTCGGCTACGAGGTGATCTGAGCGACGTTGCCACGCCGGGCGCGGCGTGGAAATGTGCGGCCGCCAGCCCTCACGAAAGCCCAGCATGAGCACAGCGCCGCGTTACGATCTCGACCCGCGCCGGTTCGCCGACGACCCCTATCCCGACCTCGCGGCGATGCGCGAGGCCTGTCCGATTGCCTTCGTGCCGCAATTCGGCGCCACGTTGTTGACGCGCCGCGATGACATCGCGGTATGCGAGAAGAACATCGCCGTGTTCTCTTCCGACCAGCCCGGCGGCCTGATGAACCGGCTGATGGGACAGAACATGATGCGCAAGGACGGCGACGCGCATACGGCCGAGCGCCGCGCCATCTTCCCGACCGTCTCGCCGAAGACGGTCCGCGACCACTGGCGCGCGCGCTTCGAAGGCCATTGCGCGCGCATCCTCGACGATCTGGCGCCGCGCGGCGCGGCCGACCTCGTCCGCGACTTCGCCATGCCCGTCTCGGCGGAGGCGCTGAAGGAGATCACCGGCCTCACCAATGTCGCCTTCGCCGACATGGACGCCTGGTCGCAGGCGATGATCGACGGCATCGCCAACTACGGTGGCGACCCTGAGGTCGAGGCGCGCTGCAGCCGGGCGACGACCGCGATCGACGCGGCGATCGACGAGATGCTGCCGGCGGCGCGCGCCCGGCCGGATCCCAGCCTGCTCGGCGTCATGTGCGCCGCCGGGCTGCCGGAGGAGAGCATCCGCGCCAATATCAAGCTCGCCATCAGCGGCGGCCAGAACGAGCCGCGCGACGCCATCGCCGGCCTGGTCTGGGCGCTCCTCGTCCATCCCGACCAGCTGGAGACCGTGCGCAGCGGCGGCGTCGGCTGGCTGCAGGCCTTCGAGGAATATGCGCGCTGGCTGTCGCCGATCGGCATGTCGCCGCGCCGGATCGCGCAGGCATTCGACTTCGGCGGCGTTTCCTTCGAGCCGGACGAGCGCGTCTTCTTCATGTTCGGCGCCGCCAACCGCGATCCCCGCCATTTCGCCGATCCCGACCGCTTCGACGTCACCCGCGACGTATCGAAAAGCATCGCCTTCGGCGCCGGCCCACATTTCTGCGCCGGTGCCTGGGCCTCGCGCACGCTGATCGCCGACGTCGCCGCTCCCGCCCTCTTCGAACGGCTGAAGGGCCTGCGCCTCGCCTCCGACGCGCCGCTCCGCCCGGTCGGCTGGGCGTTTCGCGGCTTGCTGGAACTGCCGGTCGCCTGGGACGCCTGACGAAGGCAAAGACGCCCTGGCTTTGCTCAGCGAATTCCGGTCGCCAACACTCCCTTTTCCGGCTAAGCGACGTGGCACGGGCTGGCGGGGAAACGGGTGATGGGAGACGGCGAAGCAGGTGACTCCGCAGTCGGAAGCGGCGGCGGCAGGCGCCCGATCGGGCTGCTCGGCGGAATAGTCCTCGCCGCGCTCGCCCTGGCATTCCTCTTCCTCGCCATGTGGTATGTCGACGGCAAGGGCGTGGCCATCGAGATCCTGATCCGCGAGCCCGCGGCGCAGCACAATTTCTGGCCCTTCTCGGGCCTGTTCTCCCACGTCGGCGTGTTCGCCCTCGCCGCCACCGGCGTCGTGGGTCTGTTCGCCGCGAACCACGCGGCCCGCGATCATGGCCTCCTCCGCGTCATCGCGGTCTATTCGCTCGTCCTCGCCGTCGACGACTTCTTCCTCGTCCACGACGACATCCTGCCGCGCAAGGGCATCCCCGAGACGGCGACCTATGCCACCTATCTGCTCGTCGGCGCCGCCGTCGCGTTCAATTGGCGGCGCGAGCTCTTCGCGATCCGCCACGCCGCGCTCTTCCTGGCGGGCGCGCTGCTCTTCTCGTCGGTCGCGCTCGACGTCGTGACGCCCTATTCGCGGCTGGAACTCGTCGTCGAGGATTCACTGAAGCTGGCCGGCCTGTGCATCTGGGCGGTCTACTGGATTTCCCGCGCCGGCGCGGCCATGCCGACGGCCGAACCCGCTCGCGACCGTAGACGGGTCGCTCCCTAGCCGCGCCGAACCGGCAGGCGCCGCGCGGCCGCGGATCAGGCGTCCTCGTCCAGCAGCAACCGCCGGAGGCTGGATTCGAGCCATTGCCGGTAGCCCGCGGACGATAGGCCTTCGACGTTTCGGGCCAGCGTGAACAATTCGGGGCTGGCGAGACGCCAGACGATGGCCGTCGCCTCCTCCGTGCCCATGCCGCCGCGCAGCGGTCCTCGGCCGGCAAGGGCCTCGGCGACGAAGGCCAGGTTGCGGCGGCGGCCGGCATGGAGGTCCCGATAAAGCTGTTCCAGTTCCGGTTCCGCGCGGGCAGCCTCGCGGACGACCGCGACGAGCGGCGCGACGCGCTCCAGGACCATGACGATGTCGCCGGCGAACATCGCCAGTTGTGCGGACTGGTCGGAAGCCGTGCCTATCGCGCGCGGGACCGCCTGCTGCAGCAAAGGGACGTCAGGCAACGCGCCCCTGACCGCCGATTGGACGAGGGCCTGGATCAGGGCCCGCTTGTTGCCGAACACCGAGTAGATCGTCTCCGGCGCCACCGCGGCCTCGCGCGCGATCGACGCGATGGTCGTCCTGGTCCAGCCGTCGCGCAGGAACGCCGCCTGCGCCGCCGCGAGAATGGCGCTGCGGGTGTCGGCGGCGGTCTGCTGTCGCCGCGCGGAGCGATAGGCGCGCCTGGGCTTTACTTCTTCCGTCAATTCGATACAGTTCCACTATATTCAATGCACCGCCTGGCAAGCTAGCCGAGCCTCATGGCCTTGGCTAGCGTCAATTCGAGATGGAGGCCGCCACCATGCTGGCAAGATACGGGTTGCAGTTCGTCGATATCATGACCGTCGCACTTCTCGCCGGAACCGTGTTCGGTGTCTGGCGCGGCTATGACCCCGCCGGCTATTCGCCGGCTGCGTTCCTCGAAATCCACCAGGGCGCGGTACGCGGGCTGAACACGCTGCTGCCGGCGATGGGCGCCGCAGCGCTCCTGCTCACCGGCCTGCTCGCCTGGAGCGCGAAGGGAACGCCGCTGCCATTCAGGCTCTATCTGGTCGCCATGGCCGCCATGGTCACCGCAGGCCTCGTCACGCGTTTCGGCAACCAGCCGATCAACGCGACCGTCATGACATGGACGGCGGGCGACATGCCGTCCGGATGGGAGGAACTGCGCGACACCTGGTGGCGCTGGCACATGATCCGTGTCGGAGCGACGATTGCGGCACTGGCGGTTCTGGTCGCCGCCGTGTTGGCCGACGTTTCCGGACGACCCGCACCTTGATGACATATCGTCTGGAACCGGTTTCGCCCGGCGCCGCGGATCGCAGAACTGCTACCGGACGAAGGTGACGAATTCCTCGAGAGGCGCGCGTTCCGTGCGGAAATTGTTCTCCGGCTTGGACTTATCCTCGTAGCCGAGCGCGATACCGCACACCACGACATCCTCGTCGGGAATGTCGAGGACGGGGCGGATCTGGCGGTGGTAGGGCGCGAACGCAGCCTGCGGGCAGGTGTGCAGGCCCCTGCCCCGCGCCGCGATCATGATGTTCTCCAGGAACATGCCGAGGTCGATCCACGAGCCCTGGTTGAGGCGGCGATCGATGGTGAAGATCATGCCGACCGGCGCGTCGAAGAAGACGAAGTTGCGGTCGTGCTGCTCGCGCATGCGGTCGACCTCGCGCCGGCCGATGCCGAGCGCCGAATAGAGTCCGAAGCCGACCGTGCGGCGCCGCGTCAGGTACGGCTCGAAGAACTGGTCGGGATAATACTTGTATTCGTCCCAGACGGCCTTCTCGGCGCGGATGCCCGAGGTGAGGATCGCGTTGGAGATCCGCTGCTTGGCCTCGCCTGTGGTGACGTAGACCTTCCACGGCTGCATGTTGGTGCCGGATGGCGCACGCGACGCCACTTCGAGGATGTCGCGGATCGTCTGTTCGTCAACCGGATCGGGAAGGAAGGCGCGTACGGACCGCCGCGACGTGATCGCCTCGTCGACGATGGCTGTCTCGTCGCCCGGCGCGATCTTCCTGTCCTGCATCAGCATGGCCGTTTCCCGATCCCGGTTGCATGATGGCACGGGTTCGACTTTCGTCGAGAGCAGGCTTTGCACCAGTGCCGATTTCGCCGCAAGAGTTTCTTGCTTCCGCGAAATCCGCCTTGCGTTATTCATGTACCTGTCGCAGATGAAATTCCGATTGCATTTTTCACGGCAGACTACCCATGGCGCGTGCGGCGACCGCGACGATCGAGGAAAGACCGGCCCCGCAGGCCCCGCTTCTCGCGCGCGACATCCGCGCCCTGCGCAAGGCGCGCGGCCTGACCCTGACGATGATCGCAGTGAAACTCGGCCGTTCCGTCGGCTGGGTCAGCCAGGTCGAGCGCGGCCTTTCGGTGCCCACGCTCGCCGACCTGCGCGCCCTGGCCGACCTGTTCTCCGTGCCGCTCAGCTTGTTCTTTGCCCACGAGGCGGCCGACGACGCCGAACGCGGCGTGATCGTGCGCGCCGGCCGGCGCAGGAGCCTTGGCACAAGCGAATCGGGCCTCGTGGAGGAGCTTCTGTCGCCCGACCTCGGCGGTAGTTTCGAGCTGCTTCGCTCCGAATTCGCGCCCGGCGCCGCCCTGTCGATGCCGACCGTGCGGCCGACGGAGGAAGCGGGCTACGTCGTCGCCGGCCGCTTCGACCTCGAGGTCGACGGGGTGTGGCACGAACTCAGGCCCGGCGACAGCTTCCGCTTCGCCGGCCAGCCGTTCCGCTGGCGCAATCCGGGAGAAGAGCCGGCGGTCGTCATCTGGGCGGTGTCGCCGCCGGTTTATTGAGGATTTACGGGAGGGAAACATGGCCGGTCTGCCGAGCACGGCGCGCGTTGTGATCATCGGAGGCGGCGCCGTCGGCGTGTCGGCGCTCTACCACCTGGCCAAGGCCGGGTGGGCGGACTGCGTGCTGCTGGAGAAGAACGAGCTGACGTCTGGCTCGACCTGGCACGCGGCGGGCAACGTGCCGACCTTCTCGTCGTCATGGTCGCTGATGAACATGCAGCGCTATTCGACGGAACTCTATCGCGGACTCGCGACCGCCGTCGACTACCCGATGAACTACCATGTCACCGGCTCGATCCGCCTGGCACACACCAGGGAGCGCATGCGCGAGTTCCAGCGCGCCAAGGGCATGGGCCGCTACCAGGGCATGGCGATCGACGTCATCGGGGCCGACGAAATCAAGGCCCGCTACCCGTTCATCGAGACGCACGACCTGCTCGGCGCACTCTACGATCCAAACGACGGCGACATCGACCCGGCCCAGCTCACCCAGGCGCTGGCCAAGGGCGCCCGCGACATGGGCGCGAAAATCGTCCGCTTCTGCCCGGTGACCGGCGCCCGCCGGGAAAACGGCGAATGGGTGCTGGCCACGCCCGAAGGCGAGATCCGCTGCGAATATGTCGTCAACGCCGCCGGTTACCGCGCCAGGGAGGTCGGGGCGTTGTTCGGCCGCGACGTGCCGATGATGGTGATGAGCCACCAGTACATCCTCTTCGACGAGATCCCCGAACTCGCCGCCTGGACGAAGGAGACCGGCCACAAGCTGCCGCTCCTGCGCGACGTCGATACCTCCTACTATCTCCGCCAGGAGAAGCACGGCATGAACCTCGGCCCCTACGAGCGCAACTGCCGCGCGCACTGGGCCACCGACAGCGACCGGATGCCCGACGACTTCTCATTCCAGCTCTTTCCCGACGACCTCGAGCGCCTGGAATGGTACCTCGCCGACGCCGTCGCGCGGGTGCCGATCCTCGGCACCGCCGGCCTCTCCAAGGTCATCAACGGGCCGATCCCCTATGCGCCCGACGGCAATCCCCTGCTCGGACCGATGCCCGGCGTGCCCAACGCCTTCGAGGCCTGCGTCTTCACCTTTGGCATCGCCCAGGCCGGCGGCGCCGGCAAGGTGCTGGCCGAATGGGTGACGGAGGGCGCGACCGAGTGGGACATGTGGTCGTGCGACCCGCGCCGCTTCACCCCGTTCGCCGCCGCGCCCGACTATGCCGTCGCCAAGGGCATGGAAGTCTACGGCCACGAATACGCCATCTCCTTCCCACGCCACGCATGGCCGGACGGGCGCAACCGCAAGCTCTCGCCGATCCACGATCGCATCGCCGCGCTCGGCGCGCAGTTCAACGCCTACAATGGCTGGGAGCGCGCCACCTGGTACGCGAAGCCCGGCGACGACACCTCGGAAGAGGCGACGCAGACCTTCGACCGCGACGGACCCTGGCATAAGCGCATCCGCGAGGAGTGCCTTGCCGTGCGCGACGCCGCCGGCATCCTCGACCTGCCCGGCTTCTCCCGCTACCGCGTCGAGGGCGAAGGCGCGCGCGCCTGGCTGTCGACGCTGATCACCGGCGTCGTGCCGAAGCCCGGCCGCATCGGGCTCGGCTACTTCGCCGACGATCACGGCCGGATCGTCACCGAGATGTCGATCATGGCGCTCGGCGAGGACTTCTTCTTCCTCATCACGGCTTCGGTCGCCGAGCTCCACGACCTTGAGTGGCTCGAGAGGCATCTGCCGCAAGGGACTCCCATTTCGGTGAAAAACGTCACCGACGCCTTCGCCTGCCAGATACTCAGCGGGCCGAACGCGCGGAAAATCCTCGCCGACGTCACCGACGCCGATCTCTCGCAACCCTGGCTCACCCACCAGTCGTGCAGGATCGCCGACCGCTGGTGCCAGCTGGTGCGCGTCTCGTTTGCCGGCGAACTCGGCTGGGAGATCCATACCAAGGCCGATGACACGGCAGCGATCTTCGACGCCGTCTGGGCGGCCGGCCAGCACCACGGGCTGAAGCCCTTCGGCATGTTCGCGCTGGATTCGCTGCGCCTGGAAAAGGGCTACCGCGCCTGGAAGCAGGACCTCTCCACCGACTACACGATCCTCCAGGGCGGCCTGGAGCGCTTCGTCAAGTGGGACAAGCCGGCCTTCAAGGGCAAGGCAGCGCTCGAGAACGAGAAGCAGCAGGGCGTCAGGAAACGCTTCGCCACGCTGGTGATCGACAATCCCGGCCCGTGCGACGCGCCCTACATGTCGACGGTATGGCATGACGGCGCGATCGTCGGCGAGACGCTGTCGGGCGGCTGGGGCCACCGGGTCGACAGGTCGATCGCGCTCGGCATGATCCGGACCGACCTCGCCGAACCCGGCTGCAAGGTCGAGGTCGAGATCTTCGGCGAGCGCTATCCGGCGACCGTGCAGGACGACAAGCCGCTGTGGGATCCGGAAAACACCCGGTTGAGGGCCTGAGCGCATGACCCCGATCATCCTCACCGACGGCGGCATGGGCCAGGAACTGCTACGCCGCTCCGGCGCCACGCCGACGCCGCTCTGGTCGGCGAAGGTGCTCATGGACGAGCCGGACCTCGTGCGCGACCTGCATGCCGATTTCATCCGCGCCGGCGCCCGCGTCATCACCATCAACACCTATGCCGCCACGCCTGAGCGCCTTGCCCGCGAGGGCGTGGGCGAGATGTTCCAGCCCTTGCAGAAGGCCGGGATCGACCTCGCCGTCGAGGCCCGCGACGCGGTCGGCGAAGATTGCACCATCGCCGGTTGCCTGCCGCCGCTGTTCGGCTCCTACCAGCCGGAGCTGCGCCTGCCTTTCGACGAGACGCTGGCGATCTACCGCCGCATCGTCGCCCAGCAGGCCGACCGCGTCGACCTGATCCTGTGCGAGACGATGGCCTCGGCCGTGGAGGGCCTCGCCGCCGCGACGGCCGCCTGCGAGAGCGGCAAGCCGGTCTGGCTGTCCTGGACGCTGGCCGACCAGGGTGCGCCGCGGTTGCGCAGCGGCGAGACGCTTGCCGCGGCGGCCGAAGCGGTCGCCCATCTGCCGCTCGCCGCCCGCATGGTCAATTGCAGCTGGCCGGAAGCCGTGGACCGTGCCTTGCCCGAACTGGCCGCCCTCGGCGGCACCATCGGCGCCTATGCCAACGGCTTCACCGCGATCGAGGCCCTGAAGCTCGGCGGCACGGTGGAGGCGCTCGAAGCGCGCAAGGATCTGGGTCCCGACTCCTACGCCGATTTCGCGCTCGGCTGGGTGGGCCAGGGTGCAGCCATCGTCGGCGGCTGCTGCGAGGTCGGACCCGAGCACATCGCCCGCCTGCGCGAGCGGCTCGAAGAGGCCGGCCACATCATCGGAGGTTTCGAGAATGCCTAATCCGTCTGCCCGCATCTCCGGCATCACGCCGTCCGGCAAGGACGGCTGGGAGGTGCATTTCGAGGCCATGGGGCGCAAGCAGGCCGGCGAGGACATCATCATGCTGTCCGTCGGCGACCACGACTTCGACACGCCGTCGGAGACGGTCGAGGCCTGCGTGCGCCTGGTCCGCCAGGGCTACCACCACTACACCCAGCTTCCCGGCCTGCCGCGGCTGCGCGAGGCGATGGCCAAGGCCTCGACGCGCTGCACCGGCGTCGCCACCCATGCCGACGAGGTAATCGCCACGCCCGGCGGCCAGGCGGCGCTGTTCGCCGCGGTCCACGTCGCGCTCGATCCCGGCGACCACGCCGTCGTCGTCGCCCCCTACTACGCCACCTATCCCGGCACGTTCCGCGCCGCCAGCGCCACCTTCTCCGTGGTCGAGGCCCACGCCGAGGACGGCTTCCAGCCCGACGCCGGCGCGATCGAGGCGGCGCTGAGGCCGAACACGCGGGCGATCCTCATCAACACGCCGAACAACCCGACCGGCGCCGTCTACACGCGCGCTTCGCTGGAGGCGATCGCCGACATCTGCCGCCGCCGGGACCTGTGGCTGATCTCCGACGAGGTCTACTGGACCCTGGGCGGCGGCGAGCACGTCTCGCCGCGCTCGCTGCCCGGCATGGCCGAGCGCACGCTGGTCGTGAACTCGATGTCGAAGAGCCACGGCATGACCGGCTGGCGCATCGGCTGGCTGACCGGCCCGGCCGACATCGTCTCGCTGCTCATCAGCCTGAACCTCGTCTCCACCTACGGCCTGACCGATTTCGTCAGCCGCGCCGCGATCGAGGCGCTGGAGAACGACTGGGGCGTGGCGGAGATCGCGAAAACCTACGCAGCGCGGCGGGAGGTCTTTCTCGAAGCCGTGCGCGGCATGAACGACGTCGTCGTCCGCGGCTCGGAAGGCGGCATGTACGTCATGCTCGACATCCGCGCCATCGAGCCCGACTGCGAGAAATTCGCCTTCGCCTTCCTGCACGCCGAGAAGGTCAGCGTCATGCCCGGCTCGAGCTTCGGCGACGCGGCCGCCGGCCACATCCGCATCAGCCTCTGCCAGCCGGACGACCTGCTCCACGAGGCGGCAAGCCGGCTGAAGCGTTTCATCTCCAGCTACCGGAGCAAGGCCGCATGACCACCCTCCCCGCCAAGGCCCGTGCCGTCATCATCGGCGGCGGCGTTTCCGGCTGCTCCGTCGCCTACCATCTCGCCAAGCTCGGCTGGACCGACATCGTCCTGCTCGAACGCAAGCAGCTCACCTGCGGCACCACCTGGCACGCCGCCGGCCTGATCGGCCAGCTGCGCGGCTCGCAGAACATGACGCGGCTGGCGAAGTATTCCGCCGACCTCTACGTCAAGCTCGAGGCCGAGACCGGCGTCGCCACCGGCATGCGCCAGGTCGGCTCGATCACCGTGGCGCTGACCGAGGCGCGCAAGCACGAGATCTATCGCCAGGCTTCGCTGGCGCGCGCCTTCGACGTCGACGTGCGCGAGATCTCGCCGAGCGAAGTCAAGCAGATGTACCCGCATCTCAACGTCTCCGACGTCGTCGGCGCCGTGCACCTGCCGCTCGACGGCCAGTGCGACCCGGCCAACATCGCCATGGCCCTGGCCAGGGGCGCCCGCCAGCGCGGCGCCACCATCGCCGAGGGCGTCAAGGTCGAGAAGGTCCTGACCCGCAACGGCCGCGTCACCGGCGTCGCCTGGGCGAAGGACGGCGAGAAGGGCACGATCGAGGCCGACATCGTCGTCAACTGCGCCGGCATGTGGGCGCGCGAACTGGCCTCGCAGAACGGCGTCGGCATCCCGCTGCATGCCTGCGAGCACTTCTACCTCGTCACCGAGCCGATCCCCGGCCTGACGCGCCTGCCGGTGCTGCGCGTTCCCGACGAATGCGCCTACTACAAGGAAGACGCCGGCAAGATGATGCTCGGCGCCTTCGAGCCGGTGGCCAAGCCCTGGGGCATGGACGGAATCCGCGAGGATTTCTGCTTCGACCAGCTGCCCGAGGACATGGACCATTTCGCCCCGATCCTGGAGATGGGCGTCAACCGCATGCCGATGCTGGAGACCGCCGGCATCCACACCTTCTTCAACGGGCCGGAGAGTTTTACCCCCGACGACCGCTACTATCTCGGCGAGGCGCCCGAACTCGGCGGCTACTGGGTGGCGGCGGGCTACAACTCGATCGGCATCGTCTCGTCCGGCGGCGCCGGCATGGCGCTGGCGCAGTGGATCGTCGACGGCGAGGCGCCGTTCGACCTGTGGGAAGTCGACATCCGCCGCGCCCAGCCCTTCCAGAAGAACCGGCGCTACCTGAAGGAGCGCGTCAGCGAGACGCTCGGCCTGCTCTATGCCGACCATTTCCCCTACCGGCAGGTGGTCACCGCCCGCGGCGTGCGCCGCTCGCCGCTGCACGAGCACCTGAAGGCGCGCGGCGCCGTGTTCGGCGAGGTCGCCGGCTGGGAGCGCGCCAACTGGTTCGCCAGGGAGGGCCAGGAGCGCGCGTACCGCTATTCGTGGCAGCGGCAGAACTGGTTCGACAACCAGCGCGAGGAACATCTGGCCGTACGCAACGGCGTCGGCCTGTTCGACATGACCTCGTTCGGCAAGATCCGCGTCGAGGGCCGCGACGCGCTGGCGTTTCTGCAGAAGGTCTGCGCCAACGACATGGACGTCGCGCCGGGGAAGATCGTCTACACGCAGATGCTCAACGCGCGCGGCGGCATCGAGAGCGACCTGACCGTCACCCGCCTGTCCGAGACCGCCTTCCTGCTCGTCGTGCCGGGCGCCACATTGCAGCGCGACCTCGCCTGGCTGCGCAAGCATGTCGGCGACGCGTTCGCCGTGATCACCGACGTCACGGCCGCGGAAAGCGTGCTCTGCCTGATGGGGCCGAAGTCGCGCGACTTGATTCAAAAGGTGAGCCCGAACGATTTCTCCAACGAAAGCAATCCGTTCGGGACGTTCCAGGAAGTCGAGATCGGCTTCGGCCTGGCCCGCGCCCACCGCGTCACCTATGTCGGCGAGCTCGGCTGGGAACTCTACGTGTCGACCGACCAGGCCGCCCACGTCTTCGAGGCGCTGGAAAAGGCCGGCGGCGATCTCGGCCTCAAGCTCTGCGGCCTGCACACGCTCGATTCCTGCCGCATCGAGAAGGCCTTCCGCCATTTCGGCCACGACATCACCGACGAGGACCACGTGCTCGAAGCCGGCCTCGGCTTCGCGGTGAAGACGGCCAAGGGCGACTTCATCGGCCGCGACGCGGTGCTGAGGAAGAAGGAGGCCGGCCTGGCGCGGCGCCTGGTGCAGTTTCGCCTGCGCGACCCCGAGCCCCTGCTCTTCCACAACGAGGCGATCGTGCGCGATCGAAAGATCGTCGGCACCGTCACCTCGGGCAATTACGGCCATCACCTCGGCGGCGCCATCGGCATGGGCTACGTGCCCTGCGCCGGCGAGAGCGAGGCCGAAATCCTCGCCTCGTCCTATGAGATCGAGATCGCCGGCGAGCGCTTCGCGGCGGAAGCCTCGCTCACGCCGATGTACGACCCGAAGGCCGCAAGGGTCAGGATGTAGGGGGGGCACTCCTTCGAGGCGCGCTGCGCTGGCACCTCAGGACGCGGGGGACCGAGAATTTCGGTTCCACGGTGCCCCTCGGCCGGTCAGGCCGCGTCGGCGAAATCCGGAGCCGGCTGTACGGCCGCGACCACTGCGTCGGCCGACCACGTTCTGAACTCCGGATCGAGGCGCAGCTCATCGAGGCTGCGCGAGCGCGGTTTGTCGCCGACCCAGTCCTCGAAGGCGAAGGCGAGCGCATTCGCCGCCTCACGCATGGCCTCGTCGAGCGTGTCGGCGACCGCGGTTACGCCAGGCACGTCGGGAAACGAGACTCCATAGCCGCTGTCGCGCTCCTTGTGGATCAGTGCGATGTAGTAGGCCATGCGATCAGTCCTTCGGCCAACCGGCCTGAACGTAGATGGAACGCACCGATCCTGACCGCCCCTGAAGGCTCCTACGCCAGCCAGTCGTCGAGCCCGGCCTTCCTTACGTCCCGCAGCAGGCGGATGAAGCCGTCGGCCTGGTGCTCGACGGTCAGACGCCCCTTCTCGGCGGTCGCCTTCGCCGCCTCGCCGACGACGCCGTGCGGGTTGAGGTCCGACGCGATCCAGGCGAACGCCTGGGTGCCGGTGTGCCGCAGCAGATCGAACGCCTGCTCGGCGGCCTGGACGCGCGAGGGAAAATCCTCGGCCTTCGCCATGTCGACCAGGTCCGGGCGGAAATGCAGCATGACCGAGGTCTCGAAATCGCCGCCATGGATGCCGTAGCGGTCCTCGATCTCCGAATAGAGCCCTGCCGGCCGGCCGAAGCGCGACCAGCTCGTCTTCACCGCCAGCATGGCGTGGCGCACGCGCAGTTCGCGCGTGACGATGCCCATGATCTCCTCGTTGCCGCCATGCGAGTTGACGACGACCAGCTTGCGCACCCCGGCGCGCGCCACCGAGGCGCCGAGCTCGGTCCACGCCTCGATCAGCGTCGTGGCCGGCAGCGTCAGCGTGCCCGGCGCATGCAGGTGCTCGTTCGACTTGCCGACCGACTGGATGGGCAGGATGCGCACGTCGAGGTCGGCGGGCAATTTTGCGATCACCGCCTCCAGCATCCCTGTCATAATCGTCGTATCGGTCGATACAGGCAGATGCGGGCCATGCTGCTCGATCGCCGCCACCGGCAGCACGGCGATCGTCGCCTCGGGATCGATCGCATGGTACTCGGTGGTCCTGTAGTCGCCCCACCAGGCGCGTCTCTTGTTCATTCCTGCCCTCGCACGCGCCGGCATGTTTGCACCGGCGTCTCCCCTTAGACTGTTTTGTCCGCCGGAAAAACCGCGCTTTGTCTCACCCGGCCGCGATCGCCTCGATCTCGACCTTGAACTCCGGCCGGGCAAAGCCCGACACGATCATCAGCGTCGAGGCGGGCGCCGGGTCGGAAAACAGCCGGTCGCGTACGTCCATGTAGGGCCTGAGGAAGACCCGGTCGGTGACGTAGGCGTTGATGCGCACGATGTCGGCGAGCCCCAGCCCGGCCTCGCCGAGGATCGCGGCGATGTTGGAAAAGCAGAGCTCGGCCTGGGCGCCGGCTTCCTCGGGAATCGAATCGTCGGCACCGATGCCGAGCTGGCCGGAACAGAGCACGAGGCGCTTCCCGGCCGGCACCTCGACGCCGTGGCTGTAGCGGGCGAAGGGCGGCTTGATCGCTTTCGGGGTGAGGAATCTGAACATCGCATTCTCCTGTCGCCGCCTGACCTAAGCGCGCTTCGCCGAGGCATTCAAGATGCGGTGCATGGCGGCCGGGCGCGTGTGGACAGCCGCCGCAAAAATGGGCACGATGCCTGCCAGGACGGCAGATCGGCCGATGCACGGGACGCGCTTTCGGCGGTTCCGGGAGGCCCTGATCGGTGAAGTCCATGGCACGCGTCTTGCTTTAAGAAACGCGATCAGGAAAACCCTCGCCGCAATCCGCGCGAGGGCCAACAGAGGGTGGTGTCTATGAACGTGAAATCGAGCGTTTGCGCGGCTGCGATCCTGGCCGCTTCGACCTTCGGCGCGGGTGCAGCCGAGAAGGTCGTCTACATGACCAACTGGCTCGCCCAGGCCGAGCACGGCGGCTACTACCAGGCCGTCGCCGACGGCACCTACGCCGCCTGCGGCCTCGAGGTCGAGATCCAGCCGGGCGGCCCACAGGTCTCCGGCCGTCCGCTGCTGCTCGCCGGCAAGATCGACTTCTACATGGGTGGCAACATGCTGCAGGCCTTCGACGCCGTGCAGCAGAACATCCCGCTGCGCGTCGTCGCCGCATCCTTCCAGAAGGAGCCGCAGGTGCTGATGGCCCATCCGGGCCAGGGCATCGACAAGTGGGAGGACCTGCTCAAGGCAGAGCAGTACATCCTCGGCGACGAGGGCTTCCAGAGCTACTTCCAGTGGATGATCACCGAGTTCGGCTTCGACGCGTCCAAGCGCGTTCCCTACACCTTCAACCCGGCGCCCTTCATCGCCAACCCGAAGTCGGTGCAGCAGGGCTACGTGACGTCGGAGCCCTTCGCGGTGGAGAAGGAAGGCGGCTTCAAGCCGAACCTGTTCCTGCTCGCCGACTTCGGCTTCGACACCTACGCCACCACGATCGAGGTGATGCAGGAGACGATCGACAAGCGGCCCGAGGTCGTCCAGTGCTTCGTCGACGGCTCGGCCAAGGGCTGGTACAATTATCTCTACGGCGACAACAAGGCCGCCAACGAGATGATCAAGAAGGACAATCCCGACATCAACGACGAGCAGATCGCCTTCTCGATCGAGACCATGAAGTCGTTCGGCATCGTCGATTCCGGCGACACCGAGAAGCTCGGCATCGGCGCCATGACGGATGAGCGGGTGAAGAGCTTCTACGACAAGATGGTCAAGGCCAAGGTCGTGCCGGAAGGCCTCGACATCGCCAAGTCCTACACGCTCCAGTTCGTCAACAAGGGCGTCGGCATCGACCTGAAGAAGTAAGGCCGGCCGCCGGTCCATGCTTCAGCAATCGCTCGCAAATGAAGGGGCCGCCGCGTCCGGCGGCCCGCCCATGCTGATGCTGCGCAGCGTCGGCAAGACGTTCTCCAACGGCGTCGTGGCGCTGCGCGACGTCGACCTCGACATCCGGGAAGGCGATTTCATCAGCCTGCTCGGGCCCTCGGGCTGCGGCAAGTCGACGGCGCTGCGGCTGATCGCCGGCCTCGGCACGCCGACGTCCGGCCTGCTCGACTGGCGCGGCGCCGGCTTTTCCGGGCGCGGCAACATCGGCTTCGTCTTCCAGGAGCCGACGCTGCTTCCGTGGGCCAACGTCTTCGACAATGTCTGGCTGCCGCTCAAGCTGAAGGGCGTCTCCCGCCGCGCCGCCGAACCGGCGATCCGCGAGATGCTCGAGCGCGTCCACCTGACCGGCTTCGAGAAGGCGGTGCCGCGCGAACTTTCCGGCGGCATGAAGATGCGCGTCTCCATCGCGCGCGGCCTGGTAACCAGGCCGAAGATCCTGCTGATGGACGAGCCCTTCGCCGCGCTCGACGAGATCACCCGCTTCAAGCTCAACAACGACCTTCTCGAACTGTGGCAGGACGAGCGCTTCACCGTCGTCTTCGTTACCCATTCCGTGTTCGAGAGCGTCTTCCTGTCGACCCGCATCGTGGTCATGGCGGCGCGGCCGGGACGCATCCACAAGGAAATCGCCGTCGACGCCCCCTATCCGCGCGACGAGGCGTTCCGCACCTCCGCGGAATACGCGTCACTCTGCCGCCAGGCGTCCGAAGTCCTGGTCGAGGCGATGCATCTGGCGCCGGGAGATCCCTATGACGGCCATTGAGCGGACGGCCTCCGCACCCGTCCTCGACCCGGAAGAAGCCCGGCGGCTGCGCACGGAGCGGCTGGAATCGGTCGGCAAGTGGGTCCTGCCGCTGGCGATCATGGCCTTCGCCATCCTGATGTGGGACCGCATCGTGGTGTGGAACGAGATCCCGAAATACATCCTGCCGCGGCCGGGCGTCGTCCTGGACACGCTGTGGACCGATGCCGGCCTGCTCTTCTCCTCGCTGCTGGTGACGCTGCGCATCACCTTCCTCGGCCTGTCGCTCGCCGTGGTCGGCGGCGTCGGGCTGGCGGTGCTGTTCGCCCAGTCGAAATGGGTGGAGATGTCGTTCTTCCCCTTCGCCATCGTGCTCCAGGTAACGCCGATCGTGGCGATCTTCCCCCTGATCAACATCTATGTCGACAACCAGACCGCCAAGCTCCTGCTTTGCGCCTGGATCGTCGCCTTCTTCCCGATCCTGTCCAACACCACGCTCGGGCTGAATTCGGTCGACCGCAATCTGCGCGACCTGTTCAAGCTGAACGGCGCGACGCACTGGCAGCAGTTGCGCTATCTCAGGCTGCCCGCGGCGATGCCCTATTTCCTCGGCGGCCTGAAGATCGCCGGCGGCCTGTCGCTGATCGGCGCCGTCGTCGCCGAATTCGTCGCCGGCGCGGCGGGCCAGTCCTCCGGGCTCGCCTCGCGCATCATCGAGGCCGGCTACCGGTTGAACGCGCCGCGGCTGTTCGCCGCCTTGTTCCTGATCTCTCTGACCGGCATCGTCATCTTCCTCGTGCTGTCGCTCGTCTCGCACCTGATGCTGCGCAACTGGCACGAGAGCGCGCTGAAGCAGGAGCGGTGATGGCAGCCGGCATCGATATCCCGGAGAACGGCTGGTACGTGCTTGCCAACGCGCGCGTGCCGGTGGCGCTGGCACCTTCGCTCGCCGGCAGCGAGGACGGCGACGGGCTGGCCCCGGCCGACATCGCCGTCGCCGACGGAAAGATCACCGGCGTCGCCGCGCGCGGAGAGCGCCCGGCGCCGCCGCGTTCGATCGACCTTGCCGGCCGCATCGTGCTGCCCGCCTTCGTCGATTGCCACACCCATCTCGACAAGGGCCACATCTGGCCGCGCAAACCCAATCCCGACGGTTCCTTCTTGGGCGCGCTCGACGCCGCGGGCGCGGACCGTGTTGCCCGCTGGTCGGCCGAGGATGTCGCCCGCCGCATGGATTTCGCCCTGCGCTCGGCCTACGCCCACGGCACCAGGGCGATCCGCACCCATCTCGACAGCATCCCGCCGCAGGACGAGATCTCCTGGCCGGTGTTCACGGAGATGCGCGAACGCTGGAAGGGCCGCATCGAACTCCAGGCGGCCTGCCTGTTCGGCATCGAGCAGGCCCGCGACGAAGCCTGGTTGCGCACGCTGGTGAAACGCGTCGCCGACGCCGGCGGCGTGCTCGGCGCCGTCACCTACATGGTGCCCGACCTCGACGAACTCCTCGACCGCATCGTCCGCGCCGCGATCGAGCACGGTCTCGACCTCGACTTCCACGCCGACGAGACCGACGACGTCGCCGCCGTGTCGCTGCGCAAGATCGCCGAGGCGGCGCTGTGGAACGGCTTCGAGGGCAGGATCCTCGTCGGCCACTGCTGCTCGCTCGCCCGCCAGCCGGACCACGAAGTGCTGTCGACGCTGGACAAGGCCGCCAGGGCCGGCCTTGCGGTCGTCTCGCTGCCGATGTGCAACCTCTACCTCCAGGATCGTCGGCAGGACCGCACCACGCCGCGCTGGCGCGGCGTCACGCTGCTCCACGAGATGGCGGCGCGCGGCATCCCGGTCTGCGTCGCCTCCGACAACACCCGCGATCCGTTCTACGCCTATGGCGACCTCGACATGCTCGAAGTCTACCGCATGGCGACCCGCATCCTGCACTTCGATCATCCCGTCGCCGACTGGCCGAAGACGGTCGCGGCGACGCCGGCAGAGGTGATGCGCCTCGGCGGAGCCGGCACGCTTTCGCCCGGCGGACCGGCCGACCTCGTCGTCTTCCGCGGCCGCAGCTGGACGGAATTGCTGTCGCGGCCCGAATCGGATCGCATCGTCATCCGCGACGGCCGCGCGATCGACCGCGTCCTTCCCGACTATTCCGAACTCGACGATCTGATGGTGTGACATGGACCTTACCGCGCTCAAGACGGAACTCGACGGCCTGAAGATCGAGGACAACCCGGCGCTGGTGCAGCAGAAGAGCCGCGACTTCTACTGGTACAGCCCCGTGCTCAAGCGCCAGCTCGACGCCGTCACCGGCGACATGATCGTCAGCCCGAAGTCGGAGGCGGAGTTGATCCGCGTGCTGGCGGCCTGCCACCGCCACGGCGTTCCGGTGACGCCGCGCGGCACGGGCACCGGCAATTACGGCCAGGCGATGCCGCTGTCGGGCGGCGTCGTGCTCAGCCTCGCCGAGATGAACCGCATCGTCTCGATCGGCCGCGGCCGCGTGGTCTGCGAGCCCGGCGCCGTCGTCGCCGATATCGACAGGGCGACCCGCGAGCATTCGGGCCAGGAACTCAGGCTGCATCCCTCGACCGCCTCGACGGCCTCGATCGGCGGCTTCATCGCCGGCGGCTCGGGCGGCGTCGGCTCGATCAACTGGGGGGGCTTGCGCGACTTCGGCAACGTCATCCGCCTGCGTGTCGTCACCATGGAGGCCGAGCCGCGCGCGCTGGAGCTGACCGGCGAGGACCTGCACAAGGTCACCCACGCCTACGGCACCAACGGCATCATCACCGAGGTCGAGATGCCGCTGACGGCGGCCTACGACTGGGTCGACGTCATCGTCGGCTTCGACGACTTCGCCGGCGCCGCCGCCTACGGCAACGCGCTGGCCTGCCAGGACGGCATCCTGACCAAGGAGATCGCGCCGATCGCCGCGCCGGTCCCGTATCTCTACTTCAAGCGCCACCAGAAGTTCCTCAAGGAAGGCCAGAGCGTCTGCGTCGTCATGGTCGCCGAACAGTCGCTCGACGCCTTCCTCGCCTTCACCCGCCGGGTCGGCGGCGACGTGGTCTTCAACAGCGCCACGGTTGCCGACAGGAAGGGCCTGCCGCCGGCCTACGAGCTCGCCTGGAACCACACGACGCTGCGCGCGCTGCGCGTCGACCCGTCGATCACCTACCTCCAGGTGCTCTACCCCTTCCCCAACCAGCTCGAGCTGGCCAACCGCATGGACAAAATGTTCCCCGGCGAGGTCTTTTCGCATCTGGAGTTCGTCCGCTTCGACGGCAACATCACCTGCTTCGGCCTGCCGCTGGTGAAGTTCACCACCGAGGAGCGGCTGGACGAGATCATGCGCCGGCACGAGGAGAACGGCTGCCCGGTCTTCAACGCCCACCGCTACACGCTGGAGGAAGGCGGCATGAAGCAGACCGACGAGGTCCAGCTCGCCTTCAAGCGCGAGGCCGATCCTCAAGGGCTGCTCAACCCCGGCAAGATGATCGCCTGGGAGAATCCCGACTACGACTACAAGTCGGGCAGGACCTTCCTGTTCAAGGGTTTGCAGCAGTGAAGACGCCGCCGCGCCGAAACGCTCCCCCTCGCGGAGAGCGTCGCCCGCAGGGTCGAATGGGGGTGGTGCGGCGACGCGCGGGCGCGGCCGGATTGGCCCCGCCCATCGCTCGGCCGCAAGGACGTAGGGTCTGCTGTCCCGGACGGTTTTTGGCGAGGCCATACCCCCACCCCGACCCCTCCCCACAAGGGGGAGGGGACCGCCGGCACCGCCACGACCGACCCGCCGGGCAACGAGCCCCAAGCCTCGCCAGGTCCCCCTCCCCCTTGTGGGGAGGGGCTAGGGGTGGGGGTATTCACACGCGCTCATGCTCCCCGCAGTCGGCAGCGGCGGGGCCGCATCCATGAACGTCCTCGTCCTCTACGCCCACCCGGTCGAGACCTCCTTCAACGCCTCCCTGCACCGCCTGATCGTCGAGCGGCTGGCGGCGAAGGGTCACACGATCGACGATTGCGACCTCTACGCGGAAGACTTCGACCCGCGCCTTACCCGCGCCGAGCGGCTCGGCTACCACGACCTCGACCACAATGCCGACGGCGTGCGTCCCTATGTCGAGCGGCTCAGGCGCGCCAACGCGCTGGTGCTGTCGTTCCCGGTGTGGAACTACGGCTATCCGGCGATCCTGAAGGGCTTCTTCGACCGCGTCTTCCTGCCCGGCGTCTCGTTCGACATGGTCGACGGCAAGGCACAGCCGTCGCTGCACAACATCACCAAGGTCGCCACCGTCACCACCTATGGCGGCGACCGGCTGCGCGCCTGGCTGATGGGCGACCCGCCGCGCAAGCTGGTCAACCGGCTGCTCAGGGCCACCGTGAAGCCCGGCGCGCCGGTCTCCTACATGGCGCACTATTCGATGAACCTGTCGACCGACGCCAGCCGGGCGGCATTCATGGAGAAGGTCGCCGCGAGGATGGACGCCTTCTGAATGCGCGTTCTCGTCGTCTACTGCCACCCGGTCCCGGAGAGTTTTTGCGCGGCCCTGCGCGACGCCGCGGTGGAGACGCTGCGCGGCGCCGGCCATGACCTGCGCCTGATCGACCTCTACGCCGAGAACTTCAACCCGGTGATGTGCTGCGACGAGCGCCGCGCCTACAACGACCGGCCGCCCGCCGATCCATCGCTGGAGCGCCATATCGAGGCGATCCGCTGGGCCGAGGCGATCCTGTTCGTCTACCCGACCTGGTGGTACGGCCTGCCGGCCATGCTGAAGGGCTGGCTCGACCGGGTGTGGGCGACCGACGTCGCCTTCTCGCTGTCGGCCGATGGCGGCATCGTTCCGCGGATGACGCACATCCGCAGGATCGGCATCGTCACCACCTGCGGCGCCTCGTGGTTCCTGTCCCACCTGATCGGCCACCCCGGCCGCAAGACCATCCTGCGCGGCATCCGCGC
>CALFXR010000007.1 GCA_937958475.1 uncultured Mesorhizobium sp.
GCCCTTGAACTCGAGTCCCTCGCGCCCGACGGCTATCGCGTAGCGGCGAGCCTGCGACGAGGATTCCACCAGGTAGAGGTAGCGGGCGCCGGTATCGATGACGATCGTGCCGCGCTTGTAGCCGGTGAAGGACACCGTCTGCGGCTCGAAGTCGGACTTCACCCGGAACTTCTTCTTGGCGTCCTTGGCCGCCAGAGCAGCGTCGAGCGCGCGCGTCTCGGGAAGGAGTCTCCCCGTGGAACTCCCGCCGAAGATCGATGAGAAGATGTCGCGGTTTTCCGGCTTCACCTCGCTGCGCAATTCGCCGTTGTTCCCCGTCGAGACGATCTCGAGAACCGGTTCCGCGGGTTCGGCCGGCTTCACGGCCTTCGCCTTCTTCGACTTCGGGTCCGGCTTGGCGGCCACGGCGGGTTTCGCTGGCTGGGTCGGCTTGAACAGCGTCGAGAAGAAATCGCCCGACTCGGCCTTCGTCGCGTCGGTGGTCGGCGCAATCTGTTTCTTGTTCTTCGCGGACTTGTTCTTGGCGGCGCTGGACGTGACCTTCTTCTTCGCCGGCTTTTCCGGCTTCTCCGGGGTCACCGAGGCGGTCGTCTGGATCCTGTCGACCGTGGTTTCCGCGAAGGTGGGCGCGGACAGTCCGATCGCGAGGACGGCGCTGACGCCGAGCAGTACCAGTGTGCGGATCATCATGTTGCGATACCTGAGACTATCGATGTCTGGAGTGCAGCGCGGACCAATTGCCAAGCCCTGTCCGACACTGCCGATGGCCGATTTATAAGCGCTTAATAACATACCCCTCAACTCGGGATCGCTCCGGAATCAACGGGATACCTGCCCTGCCCCGTTCATCGCGACCGAGTGTGGCCGATCGACAACAGAAACATGCGAGCGCCATTGCGCCGAAACCAAGGCGATCCCGGCACTCCAGGCGATCGTTGGCGTGATCTACTGGCTGTTGGGAACGGCCGGCTGCGCCGGCTGGGCGGCGTCGGCCGGCGGCGTGGCCGCTCCGTTCGTCGCCGGAGGCTGCGCTGCGTCCGAACCGCCGAGTTGGTCGAGAACGCCCGATCCGCCGTCCTGTTCGCCTTGCGCGGGAGGACGATCGAGGATGTCGATGGGACGCTCGCCATAGCGGGCGAGGATCGACAGCGCCAGCGAGGTGACGAAGAACGCGACCGCCAGGATCGCCGTGGTGCGCGTCAGCGCGTTCGCGGCGCCGCGCGCGGTCATGAAGCCGGATCCGCCGCCGATACCGAGACCTCCGCCTTCCGAGCGCTGAAGCAGGACGACGCCGACCAGGGCGATCACGACCATCAGGTGGATGACGATGAGGATGGTTTCCATGGAGAATTCCGGCTTTCTGCGGAGATGCGGCGACCGCCACTGACACGGCGGCGGCTCAATACACGGGTTTGGCGGCCATTCCAAGCCCACGGGGCGAATATGGGTGCGGGCTCGGCCCTTTTCAAACCGCGATCAAGCCCGGGCGGACGCTCAGGCGAGCTTGTAGTAGGCCTCGGCGATTCCGAGGAAGTCCGCGGCCTTCAGGCTGGCGCCGCCGACCAGCGCGCCGTCGACATTGGCGACGGCCAGCAACTCCCGGGCATTGGAAGGCTTCACCGAGCCGCCGTAGAGGATGCGCATCTTCTGCGCCTGTTCGCCGATGCGGGCGGCGAGCCGGTCGCGGATGTGGGCGTGCGCCCCGGCGACGTCGCCGGCCGTGGGCGTCAGCCCCGTGCCGATCGCCCAGACCGGCTCGTAGGCGACGATCGCCGTCACCGGCGTCGCCTGCAGGGGAACGGAGCCGGCGATCTGCCGGGAAAGGACGTCCAGCGTCGAGCCGGCCTCGCGCTCCGCCCGCGTCTCGCCGATGCAGATCACCGCGACGAGCCCCGCGCGCCACGCCGCTTCCGCCTTGGCCAGTACGGTGGCGTCGGTTTCCCCGTGATCGGCCCGCCGTTCGGAATGGCCGACGATGACGTGGCTGGCGCCTGCGTCCTTCAGCATTTCGGCCGAAACGTCGCCGGTATGGGCGCCGCTGACGGCGGCATGGCAGTCCTGGCCGCCGATGCGAACGGGCGTGCGCCCTCCCCCGACGGCGTCGGCCGCGCGCGACAGCAGCGTCGCCGGAACGCAGACCAGGCTTTCCGTCTCGGCATCGAGGCCGCTCATGAACCCTTGCGCGATCACCCGCAGCTCGGCGAGCGATTCCCCGGTACCGTTCATTTTCCAGTTGCCGGCGACCAGCGGGCGGATACCAGGTGTCATTGACGAAGCCTCCAGACGCGTCGACCGTACGCTGCGGGCACGGTCCGAAGCCAGCCTCCTATCAAAAAGCGGAGACAAAGCAATCGACAGCGGCGGCCGGGAACGCTATTGCCGTGCCTTCGATGGCAAACGCCGAAGCCTAGCGCCGGACCGGACAACGACATGCTCGACGCCCTCAGAAATGCCGCGGGAACCTGGGTCGCCAAACTCCTGCTGATCCTCCTGGTCGTCAGTTTTGCCGTATGGGGCATTTCCGGACAGATCTCCGGCGGATTCGGCGGCAGCAAGGTCGTGACCGTTGGCGGCACGTCCGTGTCTATCAAGGATTACCGGCTCGCCTATGACAGGCAGCTCTCGATCCTGTCGCAACAGCTCGGCCAGAGGATATCCCGCGAGCAGGCGACGGCCTTCGGCATCGACCAGCAGGTCCTGGCCCAGCTCGTCGCCGGCGCGGTGCTCGACGAACAGGCGCGCAAGCTCGGCCTCGGCCTCTCCAAGGACCGTCTGGCGGCGCTGACGCGCGAAGACCCGGCATTCCAGGGATCCGACGGCAAGTTCAACCGCCAGCAGTTCGACTACGTCCTGCGCGAGGTGGGCATGACGGCCGAAGACTATCTGCGCAACCGGCAGCAGGTCGCCATACGCCAGCAGATCGTCGAAGCCGTGTCGGACGGTCTCGATGCGCCCGCGGCATTCCTCTCCGCCGTGGCGCTCTATCGCGGCGAGGACCGCACGGCCGACTACGTCGTCCTGCCGCGGTCGCTGGTCGAGCCGATCGAGACGCCGCCGGATGCCGACCTCGCCGCGTGGTTCGAGGAGCGCAAGGCGAGCTACGCTGCGCCTGAATATCGCAAGATCGCCTACATCAAGCTCGAGGCCGAAGACATCGCCGATCCGTCGGCCATCAGCGAGGAACAGGTCGCCAAGGACTACGAGGCCAACAAGGCGCGTTATACGACGCCGGAACGGCGTACCCTCGAGCAGATCGTCTTTGCAAACGAGGAGACCGCGGCGGCGGCCCGCGCCAGCCTGAACGGGGGCTCGACGTTCGAGGAGATCGTCGCCGCGCAGGGCAAGGCCATGGCCGATGTCAAGCTGGGCACCTTCTCCCGGACCGAGGTCGCCGATCCCGCGGTGGCCGAGGCCGTCTTCGCGCTCGCCGCCAATCAGGTCAGCGATGTGATCAAGGGCGCCTTCGGCCCCGTCCTCGTCCGCGTGACCGCGATCGAGCCCGAGGTCGTTAGGCCGCTCGACGAGGTGAAGGATGAGATCCGCCGCGATCTCGCCGTCGCCGAGGCCAGCCGCATCATCTTCGACGTCCATGATTCCTACGAGGACGCGCGCGCCGGCGGCGCGTCGATGCGCGAGGCCGCCGAGAAGCTCAAGCTCACCGTCCGCACCGTCGAGGCGATCGATCGCAGCGCCCAGCGTCCCGACGGCACGGTCGTCAACGACCTGCCGCAGTCTGCCGAACTGATCCGCGCCGCCTTCGAGACCGAGCCGGGCGTCGAGAATCCGCCGCTCAACATCGCCGGCAACGGTTTCCTGTTCTACGAGATCGAGGGGGTCGCCCCTGCCCGTGATCGCACACTCGACGAGGTTCGCGACCGCGTCATCGCCGACTGGACGTCCACCACGGCCGCGTCGCGGCTGGCGGCCAAGGCCGAGGACCTGGCGAAGCGCGCCCGCGACGGCGCCGGACTCGACGTGATCGCCACCGAACTCGGCGTCGAGAAACAGACCAAGCGCGGCCTGAAGCGCGAGGCCGACGACGTCGACTTCGGCAAGTCGGGCGTCGCCGACGTCTTCGCCCTGGCGCCGAACGGGATCGGCATCACCGCTTCCCCTCAAGGCGATGCGCGTATCCTGTTCAAGGTCACCGAGGTGTTCGAGCCCGCCGCCAGCGGTCCCGACGCGGTACCGGAGGACGCACGCAAGGCGTTCTCGTCGGGAATGGCGGACGATCTTCTCGACGAACTCGTCGCCGTCCTCCAGGCCGAGTACGGCGTCAGCATCGACCGCGCCGCGATCAGCCAGGCGCTGACGTTCTGAGGCGGGCATGAGCGACCTCAAGGGATATATCGGCACCATCGCCACCGGCAGGAGGCTCTCCTTCGAGGAGGCGCGCAACGCCTTCGGCGTGATCATGTCCGGCGAAGCGACGCCGAGCCAGATCGGCGCGTTCCTGATGGGCCTGCGCGTCCGCGGCGAGACGGTCGAGGAGATCTCCGGCGCAGTCGCGGTGATGCGCGAGAAGATGCTGACGGTCGAAGCGCCGGCCGGCGCGGTCGACATCGTCGGCACCGGCGGCGACGGCTCGCACTCGGTCAACATCTCCTCGGCCTCGGCCTTCGTCATCGCCGGCGCCGGCGTGCCCGTCGCCAAGCACGGCAACCGCGGTCTGTCGTCCCAGACCGGCGCCGCGGACGTGCTCGTGGCGCTCGGCATCAAGATCGACCAGCCGGCCGATGCCATCGGCGGCTTCATCCGCGACGCCGGCATCGGCTTCATGTTCGCGCCGTCCCATCATCCGGCGATGCGCCATGTCGGTCCGACGCGCGTCGAGCTCGGCACGCGCACCATCTTCAACCTGCTCGGGCCGTTGTCGAATCCGGCCGGCGTGAAGCGGCAGATGGTCGGCGTGTTCGCGCCCGAATGGGTCGAGCCGATCGCGGAGACGCTCGCCAAGCTCGGTGCGGAATCGGCCTGGGTCGTCCACGGCGACGGTTACGACGAGATCACCACAACCGGCGAGACGACGGTTGCCGAACTCTCCGACGGAAAGATCCGCGTCTTCGCGGTGACGCCTGAGGAATTCGGCCTGCCCCGCCACGCCAGGGAAGACCTGCGCGGCGGCGACGCTGCCTACAACGCGGCGGCGCTGCGCGGCGTGCTGGCGGGAAAGCCGGGCGCCTATCGCGACACCGTGCTGATGAACGCGGGAGCGGGCCTCTTGGTCGCCGGCAAGGCGGCAAACCTGGCGGAAGGCATCGAGCTGGCGCGCGCCTCGATCGACGGCGGCGGCGCCATGCGCGTCCTCGACCGGCTGGTGGCGCTGTCGAACGGATAGGACCATGGCCGACATCCTGCGCAAGATCGAGGCCTACAAGCGCGAGGAGATCGCCGCGGCGAAGGCGCGCACACCTCTCGCCGAGCTGAAGGCGGCCTGCCGCGACATGGCGAAGCCCCGCGGTTTCCTCGCCGCCCTCGAGACCAGGCGCGCCGCCGGCCGCTTCGCTTTGATCGCCGAGATCAAGAAGGCCTCGCCGTCGAAGGGCCTCATCCGTGCCGATTTCGACCCGCCCGCCCTCGCCAGGGCCTATGCCGAAGGCGGCGCCGCCTGCCTCTCGGTGCTGACCGACGCCCCCTCCTTCCAGGGCGCGCCGGAGTACCTCGCCGCGGCGCGCGATGCGTGCGGCCTGCCGGCGCTGCGCAAGGACTTTCTCTTCGACGCCTACCAGGTCCACGAGGCGCGCGCCTGGGGCGCCGACGCCATCCTGGTGATCATGGCGAGCCTCTCCGACGACGACGCGCGGGCGCTCGAGGACACCGCCTTCGCGCTCGGCATGGACGTGCTCGTGGAAGTCCACGACGAGGCCGAGATGGAACGCGCGCTGCGCCTGGAGTCGCGGTTGGTCGGCATCAACAATCGCAACCTGAGGACGTTCGAGGTCTCCCTCGAAACTTCCGAACGGCTCGCCCCGATGGTTCCCGGAACCCACCTCCTCGTCGGCGAGAGCGGCATCTTCACCCACGACGACTGCCTGCGGCTTTCACGCAGCGGCATCGGCACGTTCCTCGTCGGCGAAAGCCTGATGCGGCAACAGGACGTGGCGCGGGCCACGCGCAACCTGCTCGAAGGCGCCGCGGCCGCGGCCGCCGAGTAACATGGGCGACGGACCGCAACTCACCCACATCGACGCCCGCGGCGAGGCGCACATGGTCGACGTCGGCGACAAGGCCGAGACGACCCGCACCGCGATCGCCGAAGGTTCGGTCACCATGCTGCCCGAGACGCTCGACATGATCCTCAGGGGCGACGCCAAGAAGGGCGACGTGCTCGGCGTGGCCCGCGTCGCCGGCATCATGGCGGCCAAGCGTACGCACGAGCTGGTGCCGCTCTGCCACCCGCTGCTGCTGACCAAGGTCTCGGTCGACATCGAGCCTGACCCTGCGCTTCCTGGTCTGCGCGTGACGGCCCTGGCGCGCGTCACGGGCAAGACCGGCGTCGAGATGGAGGCGCTGACGGCGGCCTCCGTCGCCTGCCTGACCATCTACGACATGGCCAAGGCGGTCGATCGTGGCATGGTCATCGGCGGTATCCGCCTGGTCGAGAAGACGGGCGGCAAGTCGGGCGACTACCGCGCCGGGGAGCGCTGAGCATGGCGCTGCTTCCCGTCGACGAGGCGCTGGCCCGCCTGCTCGAGGACGTCGCGCCGACGGAGACCGAACTGCTGCCGCTGCACGAGGCCGCCGGCCGGGTTCTGGCTGGCGACATCGTCGCGCTGCGCACCCAGCCGCCCTTCGACGCATCGGCGATGGACGGCTACGCGGTCCGTGCCGCGGATGTGCAGGTCGTAGGCGCGCGGCTTCGCGTCATCGGCGAGGCCCCTGCGGGCAGGCTCTTCCCGGGAACGGTCGGGCCGCACGAAGCGGTGCGCATCTTCACCGGCGCGCCGATGCCGGACGGCGCCGACACCGTGCTGATCCAGGAAAACACCCGCCGCATCGACCCGCAGACGGTGGAAGTCACGGAACCGGTCGCAGCGATGAAGAACGTCCGGCTGCGCGGCCTCGATTTCCGCGAGGGCGACGTCCTCCTTCCTTCCGGCCGGCGTCTCGATTCCGCGGCCCTGTCGCTGGCGGCGTCGGCCAACCACCCGTCGCTGCCGGTCGCGCGCAAGCCGCTGGTCGCCGTCATCGCCACCGGCGACGAACTGCTCCCGCCCGGCAGCGAGACCGGACCCGACCAGATCATCGCCTCGAACGTCTATGGCGTCGCCGCCGCCGCGCGCGAGGCCGGCGCCGACATCGTCGACCTCGGCATCGCCCCCGACCGCAAGGAGGCGATCGCCGCGCTGGTGGACGAGGCGATCGCCCGGCGGGCCGACGTCATCGTCACGATCGGCGGCGCCTCGGTCGGCGACCACGACTTCATCCACGACGTGCTGACCTCGCAGGGCGTCGACCTCGCCTTCTGGAAGGTGGCCATGCGCCCCGGCAAGCCGCTGATGTTCGGCCGCAAAGGCAGGACGCGCATCCTCGGCCTGCCCGGAAACCCGGTGGCGAGCCTGATTTGCTCCGAACTCTACCTGAAGCCGCTCGTCGCGCGGCTCTGCGGCACGGACTACGTCCAGGATGTGCGCGAGGCGGTGCTCGGCAAGGCCATGTCGGCCAACGACACGCGCCAGGACTATGTCCGCGCAGCGGTCCGGCGCGACGACGGACGCCTCGTCGCCACCGCCTTCGACGTGCAGGACTCCTCGATGCTGCAGATCCTCGCCCGGTCCGACGCCCTCATCATCCGTCCGCCTTTCGCCCCGGCGGCCGCGGCCGGTGCGACGTGCCGCGTGCTCATGCTGAACAAATCGTAGACGGCTTCATTAAAATTTAAGCAGTTGCGGAACACAACTGGAACAGATAGTGTTTGTTCTGGTTTTGTTTTGAGGCCGATTCCGATTGGGGGGAACGCCGATGCTGACACGCAAGCAACACGAACTCTTGATGTTCATCCATGAGCGGATGAAGGAGGCGGGAATCCCGCCTTCGTTCGACGAAATGAAGGAGGCGCTCGACCTCGCCTCGAAGTCGGGTATCCACCGGCTGATCACCGCCCTCGAGGAGCGCGGCTTCATCCGGCGCCTTCCCAACCGCGCCAGGGCGCTGGAAGTCATCAAGCTGCCCGAATCGATGTCGCCCACCCTCGGCGGAGCGCGGCGGTTCTCGCCGAGCGTCATCGAGGGCAGCCTGGGCAAGAAGCCTGCGCCCGCGCCGGCGGCGAGCAACGACGACGACAGCACTGCCGCCGTTTCCATCCCCGTCATGGGCCGCATCGCGGCGGGCGTGCCGATCGACGCCATCCAGCACCGCACCCATTCGATCAGCGTCCCGCCGGACATGATTTCCGGCGGCGAACACTATGCGCTCGAGGTCAAGGGCGACTCGATGATCGAGGCCGGTATCTTCGACGGCGACACCGTCATCATCCGCAACGCCAACTCCGCCAATCCGGGCGAGATCATCGTGGCGCTCGTCGACGACGAGGAGGCCACGCTGAAACGGTTCCGCCGCAAGGGCGCCTCGATCGCGCTCGAGGCGGCCAATCCCGCCTACGAGACGCGCATCTTCGGGCCAGACCGGGTCAAGGTGCAAGGGCGGCTTGTCGGGCTGATCCGCCGGTACTGACCGCGGGCCCGCGGTCGCGCGGCGGTGCTGCCGCCGCGCGCGCCTCGGCTCGAACGTGTTTTCTCGATTCGGACGACGCGGCCTCACGTGATCGCTCGTGGGGCGGAAGCCCGCGTGCGGCGCGCGAATATCTCCGATGGTCGTGCCACGGGCGCAGCGGCAGCGAAACGGAATGGACGATTTCGGTCCGCCATTCGTCGCCGTCGCGGATGGCTGCAAGCGCGACGCTGCCGCGCAACGCAAGTTGTCTTTGCGTGATCACGGCCGCCTCCCCCGCGGCACAGGGATTTGCCGCGGTCGCATCGGCGAGCACGATCACCCCGACCCGTCCGCACAGCCCGGCGGCCAGATCGGCGTCGTCGATCCATGCGATGTCCATTCCGATCCTGCTCCGCGCCAGGCAGGTTCCTTCCGCGCAGGCAAAGACCGTTTGCCCCCCATCCTCTTTCCCGTGCAGCGGCGCCAGGGCGTCTGCGGCCGAAACGTTGACCGGATTTGCGGCGGCCGCGCTCCGGGTCGCCCTCAGCCAGTCCTCGACGGCGAAGCGATTCGGGCGCGAGCGGTTGACCGCGAGGCGGCCGTCGCCCAGCGGCACGGCGATGAGCCTGCCGTCTTCCGCGATTAGGGCTTCAGGCAGGCGGTGGGTCGCAACGAGAACCGCCGCCGCCGCCACGAAAGGCAGGGCCAGGATCCGCAGCCATGTCGTCGTCAGCGTCGCGATCAGCAGGGCGACCGTGGCGACCGCGACGGCCGACAGCGGCAAAGCGCCGACGGCGTCGACCGGAGTCCGCTCCGAGAACCAGCGGGCGATGGCGACGAGCGCGCCGATGCCGCGGCCCATGATGTCGAGAAACGGCCCGTCGAGGCCGAACGGCATCGCCGCCACCGCCAGGACGGCCGGCGGCATGACCGCGATCGAGACGATCGGCATGGCGGAGAGGTTCGCGGCGAGGCTGAGCGGCGAGACCCGCTGGAAATGCCAGGCGCCGTAGATCGTGGTCGCGGCCCCTGCGATCAGCGACGTGGCGGCGAGGCCGACGGCGTAGCGAAGGATCGTCCGGCCGCTGCGGACGAGGCGCGAGGCGTCGACGGCTCGCCGCGCCCGCACCTGCCGCTTCCGGCGCTGCGCCCACCAGGCGTAGCTGCCGATCAGCGCGGCGGTGGCGGCAAACGACATCTGGAAGCTCGGACCGACGACCTCGTGCGGAGAGACGGCGAGAACCGCGATCGCGGCGATGGCGAGATTGCGCATCGTGATGGCGGCGCGATCGAACAGCAGGGCCGCGAGCATCACCGCCAGCATCAGGAAGCTGCGTTCGGCAGCGACCGCGGAGCCTGAGATGAACAGGTAGATGGCGATGGCGAGAAGTGCGAAACTCGCGGCATACTTCTTCACCGGCCGGCGCGAGGCGAATCCGGGAAAGAGCGAGAAGCCGACGCGCAGAACGCCCATGACCGTGGCGGCGACGAGCGCCATGTGCAGCCCCGAGATGGACAGGACGTGGGCGAGCCCGGTGCGGCGCAGCGCCTCGTTGACGTCGTCCGGAATGCCGGCGCGGACACCGGCGATCAGGGCGGCGGCGATTTCGCCCTCGGCGCCGCCGATCCGCTCGCGGATGCGCGCCGACAGCGTGATGCGCGCGTTCTCCACCAACGCCGCGAACCGGCCCGCGAAGCCGGGCGGCGCAGCCGCTTCCGCGACGCGCGGACTGCCGAGGAAGAACCCGTTGGCGCCGATCCCGTCGAAATAGCTCTCGAAGGAGAAATCGTAGCTGCCGGGTCTGAGCGGCCCCGACGGAGGAAACAGGCGCGCGGGACCGGTGACGACGTCGCCGACGACGAGGCCGGCGGGTGTCTTCGCGGTCGAGACGCGGACGCGCTCCGGGACGTAGCGCAGCGCCGGCCGTTCGGTCGCCAGCACGTCCAGCGTCAGTCGGGTCCGCCCGCTCGCCTGCTGCTCCATCGCCGTCACCCTTCCGGTGACGACCGTCGAGATCGCTTCCCCGAGCATCCGCGTTCCGGCACGCTCAGTCTCCCATTTGGCGAACAGCATGCCGGCAAGCACGAGAAGCGCGGCGATCAGGGCCGGCCGCAGGAGCGGTCTTTCCCCGGCGATCGCCACCGCGCACGCCGTCAGGGCGCAGGCGGCGAGAAGGACGAACGCGTCGGGCTCCTTCGCCAGGGAGAAATACGCCAGCGCCCCGCATGCCAGCATCACCGGCACCATGACGAAGCCGGTGCCGCGATCGCGCTCGGTCTCCAGCGCGGCGACGAACCGCGAAGCCCCCGCCGGCCACGGGACCGGCGCCGTTGCCGCGAAGGCGGCCAAGCGACCGAGCAGCGGCCGCGGTGCGGCGGGCGCGATCCCATCCGGCCTTCGACCCTCGCCGGCGGCAGGCGCCGGCAAAAACCCTTCGCCGGCGCCGGAATCCGTCGGCGCTATCAGATGGCGCTCGTCGCGGACGGCGCTTACCTCGGCAGGCTCCATGCGCACGTCCTCTTGCACGCCGGGCGACCTATGCTACATCAGCGCCACGAAAACGCCACGGCCCGTCCGCCGTGATCGCTCGCACCCTTCCCCGGAAATCCCGATGTCAAAACCCGTCGTAACCCGCTTCGCTCCTTCGCCGACCGGCTACCTCCACATCGGAGGGGCGCGTACGGCGCTGTTCAATTGGCTCTATGCCCGGCACACGGGCGGAACGATGCTCCTCAGGATCGAGGACACCGACCGCGAGCGCTCCACCGAAGCGGCCACCGTGGCGATCCTCGACGGCCTGGAATGGCTCGGGCTGCACTGGGAAGGCGAGCCGATCTCGCAGTTCGAGCGCGCGCCGAGGCATCGCGAGGTCGCCCACGAACTGGTGCGCATGGGCAAGGCCTACTATTGCTACGCCTCGCCCGCCGAACTCGAGGAGATGCGCGAGAAGGCGCGCGCCGAGGGTCGCCCGCCGCGCTATGACGGCCGCTGGCGCGACCGCGACCCGTCGGAGGCCCCTGCCGGCGTCAAACCGGCGGTGCGCATCAAGGCCCCGTCCGAGGGCGAGACGCTGGTCCGCGACCGCGTCCAGGGCGACGTGCGCTTTCCCAACAAGGATCTCGACGATTTCATCATCCTGCGCTCGGACGGCAATCCGACCTACATGCACGCCGTCGTCGTCGACGACCACGACATGGGCGTCACACACATCATCCGCGGCGACGACCACCTGACCAACGCCGCCCGCCAGACCGTCATCTACGACGCGATGGGCTGGGACGTGCCGGTCATGGCGCACATCCCGCTGATCCATGGAGCCGACGGCGCCAAGCTGTCGAAGCGCCACGGCGCGCTCGGCGTCGACGCCTACCGCGCCCTGGGCTATCTGCCCGCGGCTCTGCGCAATTACCTGGTGCGTCTCGGCTGGAGCCACGGCGACGACGAGATCATGAGCCTCGACGCCATGATCCGCTGGTTCGAGATCGAGGACATCAACCGCGGCGCGGCGCGCTTCGATTTCCAGAAGCTGGAGGCGCTGAACGGCGTCTACATGCGTAACATGCCCGACGAGGAACTCCTCGACGCGTTCCTGCGCACCCTGCCCTATCTCGAGAATGCGGCCGAGATCCGCGAACGGCTCGACGACCGCCGCAAGGCGCAGCTCCTCGCTGCCCTGCCCGGCCTCAAGGAGCGGGCGAAAACCCTCGTCGAGCTCGCGGACGGCGCCGCGTTCCTCTTCGCCACGCGTCCGCTGAAGCCCGACGAGAAGGCGGCGGCGCTGCTCGCCGGCCCGGCGCGGGCGATTCTTGCCGGCGCCGCCGATGCGCTGGAAAAGGTCGGACCCGACTGGACCGCCGCCGCGACCGAAGCGGCGATTCGAGACTTCGCGGCGGCCGGAGGCCACAAGCTCGGCGCCGTGGCGCAGCCGCTGCGCGCCGCGCTGACGGGAAAAAGTACGTCGCCTGGCGTGTTCGACGTGCTGCAGGTGCTCGGTCGCGACGAGAGCCTCGGACGCCTCCACGACCAAATCGATTAGAGGAGCGAGGACGTCCAAAGAAGCATTGAAAACATGCTGTTGCGGTGCAACATTGCGGGCGAGGTCAACTTGGCTTGCCTTCCCATATACGATAGCAATTTCGCGCCCGTCGGCGTCTGTCGAGAACGGCGTGAGCGAAAGCCCGCGCACGGCGCGAGCAAAAGGAGTTTGCGATGACCGGTTCGAATGCGAAACTTGAATTAGGCGGCAAAACCCTCGACCTGAAAATCCGAAAAGGCTCGATCGGACCCGACGTCGTCGACATCGGCACGCTCTACCGCGATACCGGCGCCTTCACCTACGATCCCGGCTTCACCTCCACGGCGAGCTGCGAATCGCAGATCACCTTCATCGACGGCGACGAAGGCATCCTGCTCCATCGCGGCTATCCGATCGACCAGCTCGCCGAGCATGGCGACTTCCTCGAAGTCTGCTACCTGCTCCTCTACGGCGAATTGCCGACCAAGGCGCAGAAGGACGATTTCGACTATCGCGTGACCCGGCACACCATGGTGCACGAGCAGATGTCGCGCTTCTTCACCGGCTTCCGCCGCGACGCGCATCCGATGGCCGTCATGTGCGGCGTCGTCGGCGCCCTGTCGGCCTTCTACCACGACTCGACGGACATTTCGGATCCGCACCAGCGCATGGTCGCCTCGATCCGCCTCATCGCCAAGATGCCGACGATCGCGGCGATGGCCTTCAAGTACCACATCGGCCAGCCCTTCGTTTACCCGAAGAACGAACTGAACTTCGCCGCCAACTTCCTGCACATGTGCTTTGCCGTGCCCTGCGAGGAGTACAAGGTGAACCCGGTTCTGGCGCGCGCCATGGATCGCATCTTCATCCTGCATGCCGACCACGAGCAGAACGCGTCGACCTCGACCGTGCGCCTTGCCGGCTCGTCGGGCGCCAATCCGTTCGCCTGCATCGCCGCGGGCATCGCCTGCCTCTGGGGCCCGGCCCATGGCGGCGCCAACGAGGCGGCGCTGAACATGCTCTCGGAGATCGGTACCGTCGACCGCATTCCGGAGTTCATCGCCCGCGCCAAGGACAAGAACGATCCGTTCCGCCTGATGGGTTTTGGCCACCGCGTCTACAAGAACTACGACCCGCGCGCGCGCATCATGCAGAAGACGACGCACGAGGTCCTCGGCGAGCTGGGCATCAAGGACGACCCGATGCTCGACGTTGCCATGGAACTCGAGAAGATCGCGCTAACCGACGAATATTTCATCGAGAAGAAGCTCTATCCGAACATCGACTTCTACTCCGGCATCACGCTGAAGGCGCTGGGCTTCCCCACCACCATGTTCACCGTGCTGTTCGCGGTCGCACGCACCGTCGGCTGGATCGCCCAGTGGAAGGAAATGATCGAGGATCCGCACCAGAAGATCGGCCGTCCGCGGCAGCTCTACACCGGCGCGCCGCAGCGCGACTACGTGGCGATCGCCAAGCGCTGACCGCGCGGCGCGACAAGGGGAGCCATTCCCATCGACCATCCGGAAGAAGGCGCCTGCGAGGCGCCTTTTTCATGCCTTGCGGGATATGACCTCGAGCACGGCGGCGGCGGCGATCTCGCCGGACGGCCGGTCGGTCGTCATGAGCCGGCGAATGTCGGCGAACCCTTCAGTCTGCCAGCGGCGCATCGGCGTGTCTTCGAGCAGCGCTTCCAGGTAGCGCGCGATCGTCTTCGGCCGGACGAACTGGTCGTAGAACTCCGTCACCAGCGGCTTGTCGGCGATCAGGTTGGGCAAGGCGGCCGACCAGACCGTGATCAGCCCCGTCACCAGCCGCGCCACGCGATCGAAGCTATAGCACGACGCCATGGGCACGCCGCTCAGCGCCAGCTCGAGCGAGACGGTGCCGGAGGCGATCAGCGCGGCGTCGGCGGAGCCGAACGCGACCCACTTCTGCTCGGGCTCGACCAGGATCTCGGGCTGGAGTTCCCACCCCGCGACGCTCTCGCGCACCAGGTCGGCCACGTTCGGCACTGTCGGCAGCAGCAGCTTCAACCGGTGCCCGCGCTGGCGCAGGATCGCGATGGTCTCCCGGAACGGCTCGACGAGGCGCCGCACCTCGCCGCGGCGCGAGCCCGGCAGCACGAGCAGGGTCCTTTCGCCGTCGCCCGTCGGCGGCCGCCGGGCAGCCTGCATCGCCGCCGCCTTCGCCACGCCCGGATCGGTGACCAGCCGGTGCCCGACATAGACGCCGGGAGGGCCTTCGAGGCGGCGCAGTTCTTCCACCTCGAAAGGAAGCACGCACAGGATGCGATCGACGTGGCCGCGCATGGCCGGCGCGCGGGCCGGCCGCCACGCCCAGACGCTCGGGCAGACATAGTGGACGATGGGGATATCCGGCGCGATCTGCCGCAGCTTCTTCGCCACGCGCAGGGTGAACTCCGGGCTGTCGACGGTGACGAGGCAGTCCGGCCGCTCCTCGGCGATGCGTCGCGCCGTCTGGCCGATGCGGCGCAGCAGGCGCGGCAGGTCCCTGAGGATGGCGGACACGCCCATCAGGGCGATGTCGGCCGGATCGAAGAAGCTGCGCAGCCCGTGCGCTTCGAGGTGGCGGCCGCCGACGCCGACGAGGTCGACGGCTCGTCCGGTGGTCCGTGCCAGCGCAGCGGCCAGGTCAGCGGCGAGCAGGTCGCCGGATTCCTCGCCGGCAACCACGGCGATCTTGAGCGGGCGGTGGGGCGCCGTCACCGTACCGGCCCCGGCAGGCCGACGACGAACAGTCCGAGCCGGTCGGCACGCGCGGCGACCTCCTCGGCGTTCAGGACGAGCGAACGATTCGCTTCGACGCCGATTCCCGCCAGGCCGGCGGCGTGGGCCGCCTCGATGGTCAGCGGACCGATGGCGGGCAGGTCGGCGCGCAACTCCTGCCCGGGCTTCGCGCATTTCACCAGGACGCCGCCGCTTGCCGCCGCGACGCGCCCGTGCGAGCGCAGGTCGCGGACGCGCGCGAGCAGGCCGTCCGTGCCCTCGATGCCTTCCAGCGCGATCGCCCGGCCGCCCACCGCCACTGCGGCCTGGCCGATGTCCAGGGCGCCGATGGCGCGGGCCGCGGCAAGGGCGGCGTCGAGATCCCGCCGGTCGCGGCCCGACGGCGCCACGGCGCCGAACGGGCCCGCCGCCGCCAGGAGATCGGGAAGGATCTGGTGGGCGCCGACCACCCGGATGCCGTTCGCCTCGATATGGTCGACGACCGCGCTCAGCACCGCATTGTCGCCGCGGGCCAGCCGCGAGATCACCGTGGGCAGGAGCCTTACCAGGCCGATGCTCGGGCGCATCTTTCGCCAGTCCGGGCGGCGGCCGATACCACCAGCGAGAACGACATGGGTGATGCGGTTCTTTTTCAGTACCGGCACGAGCCGGCCGATCTCCTCGAGAGCCAGCGACACGCTGTCGAATGCCGAAAAGGCGTCCGTGTCGTCGACCTCTCCCCGGCTCAACACGATGAACGGCGGATGGCCTTCCCGCTCGAGGCCTCGCGCCAGGGCGACCGGCAGGGCTCCGCTTCCGGCAATGATCGCGATCCGGTCCGAGGACCTGAGGACGACGCCCGCCTGGGGCCCGTCAGGCTGCTTCGTCCTGTCCGTCATCGCCGCCATTGGCCAGTGGAGGGACTGTGAAGTGGCGCTTGCCGCGCGACGACATGAAGTCGATGATCGCGCGGACGCTCGGCGAGTCCGAATAGTCGCGCGCCGCGGCTTCGAGGTTCTCGGCGACGGGTCGGGCCGGATCGAAGATGGCGCGATAGGCGGCGCGCATGCGGTGTATCTCGGCCTTGTCCATGCCGGCGCGGCGCAGGCCAATGATGTTGAAGCCGCGCAGCTTGGCGCGGTTGCCGACCGCGATGGCATAGGGAATGATGTCGCCGACCACCGCCGAGCCGCCGCCGACGAAGGCCCTCTCGCCGATGCGGACGAACTGGTGGACAGCGGTCAGGCCGCCGATCGTGACCCTGTCCCCGATCTCGCAATGGCCGCCCAGCGTCGCGCCGTTGGCCATGGTGACATTGTTGCCGACGACGCAGTCATGCGCCACGTGGCTGTAGGCCATCAAGTAGCAGTCGTCGCCGATCGCGGTCGCGCCGCGGCTGACGTCGGTGCCGCGATGCAGAGTCACGGCTTCGCGGATCACGCAGTTGCGGCCGACCGAAAGCGTGCTGCGACCGCCGCGGTGCTTGAGGTTCTGCGGATCGGCGCCGAGCACCGCGCCCGGGAAGATGCGGCAGCCTTCGCCCACCGTCGTCGCGCCCATGATCGAGACATGGCTGATCAGCTCGACATTCTTCTCGAGCACGACCTCGGGACCTACCGTGCAGAAGGGGCCGATCTTGCAGCCGGCACCGATAGTGGCGCCCGGCTCGACGACCGCCAGCGGATGGATCTGTGTGTCTGCGGCAATGGTCATTGGCGATCAGGCGGCGGGTTTGGGAGACAACATGGCGGCGATCTCGGCCTCGGCGACCTTGGCGCCGTCGACGAACGCTTCGCAAGCGTAGCGCCAGATATTGCTGCGCTGCTTGAGCTTGGTGACGCGGAGTTCGAGGCGGTCACCGGGGATCACGGGGCGCCGGAACTTGGCGTTGTCGATCGTCATGAAATAGACCAGCGACGGCTTCTCTCCGCCGATCTTGTTGATGCAGATCGCCCCTGCGGTCTGCGCCATGGCCTCGACGATGAGGACCCCGGGCATGACCGGCTGTTCGGGAAAATGTCCCTGGAAGTGCGGCTCGTTGATGGTGACGTTCTTGATCCCGACAGCCGAGTTGTCGCCGTCGACATCGATGATCTTGTCGACCAGCAGGAACGGATACCGGTGCGGCAGCAGGCGCAGGAGACGAAGAATGTCGAGGGTCTCGAGGATCTTGCCGTCAGCCATCGCTCGCATCCTTGGCTTTGGGTTTCATGAGGGCGCGGATCGCGGCGACTTCCCTGAAGAACTCGCGCATCGGACGGGCGGGGGAGCCAGCCCAGCGCTCGCCCGACGGTACGTCGTTCATGAGTCCCGCCGAAGCGGCGACCTGCGCCCGATCCCCGATAGAGATGTGATCCGCAACGCCGACGCGGCCGCCCAGCATCACGTAGTCCCCCACCCTGACGGAGCCCGACAGGCCGCAATGGCCGGCAATGATACAACTGCGCCCGATGACCACGTTGTGCGCCACCTGGACGAGATTGTCGATCTTGGTCCCCTCGCCGATCACGGTATCGCTCATGGCGCCGCGGTCGACCGTGGTGTTGGCGCCGATCTCGACATCGTTCTGGATGACGACCCGGCCGATCTGCGGGATGCGCTCGGGTCCGGCCGGGCCGGCGACGAATCCGAAGCCGTCCTGCCCGATCCGGGCGCCGCTGTGGATGAAGACGCGGTCGCCGATCATCGCGTGCTGGATCGTCACGCTTGCGCCGATGAAGCAGTCGCGGCCGATCTGGCAGGATGAGCCGATGACGGCGTTCGGCCCGACGACGGTGCCGCGCCCGATCGCGACCCTGGCGCCGATGACGGCCCCTGCCTCGACGGTCACGCCGTCTTCGATTCGGGCGAGCGGCGAAATGCGCGCTGCCGGCGACAGGCCCGTCTCGCCCGTGATCGGCGTCGGCGTGGAAGCCGCCGGGTAGAGCAGCCGGCCTACCTGCGCAAAGGCATATTGCGGGCGCGGCGTGATCAAACGCACGACACCCGCCGGAACATCCGCGCTGACCTCCGCGGGGCACAACACGGCCGCGGCGACGAGGCCCGCCAGCATATGCCCGTTGCGTTTGCCCTCGACGTAGACGAGGGCGCCGGGGCCGCCCGCGGTGGCAGGCGCGATGCAGGTGATTTCGGTCTCCGCGGCGTCTTGGTCGAGCAACTGCGCACCCGTCAGGGCGGCGATCTCAGCCGTTGTGTACCGGCGCGACGGCGCAAAAAAGACCGGGTCTGTCATGTGAGCCTTTTCTTCCGGGCCGAAGCCGGCCCGGAAGCGTCGCACCGCTCCGGTCAGAAGCGGGTCGAAATGCCGAAATTGAAATTCTGCACCTTGTCGGACGGCAGCTTCTTGAGCGGCACGGCGTAGTCGACCCGAAGCGGTCCGAACGGCGAAGCCCAGATGAGCGATGCGCCGACCGACGCGCGCCACGACATCCCGGTCGAGGTATCAGCCTGCGGGAGGCTGTTGCCGAACAGCGTCGCCGCATCGGCGAACACCGCACCCCTCAGGCCGTAGCTTTCGGGAATGACCGGCATCGGGAACTGCGCCTCCACGGTGCCGTGGAAATAGGTGGTGCCGCCGAGCGATTCGAACGTCCCGCCGCCCAGATTGTCCATCGGACCGATGCCGCCGTACTCGAAGCCGCGGATCATGCGATCGCTGTTCTGGAACATGTCGAACACGCGAAGGCCGCCCGCGCCGAAGCCTTGGATGTGACCCGCGCCGGCGGTGACGAGGCCGACGACGTCGTACTCTTCCGAAAGCGTCTTGTAGTAGTTGCCGCGCGCCGTCACCTTGACGAACTTGGCGTCGCCGCCGAGGCCGGCGACTTCCGCCGTGAGGTTCGCATAGATGCCCTCATGCGGGTTCTTCATGTCGTCGATCGTGTTGAACACGACCGTACCGCTGACCGAAGACTTCACCCACGGGCTGGAGTTCACGCCGTCGACGATCGCCTGCGACACCGTGCAGGTGCCGTCCGGGATACCGTCGTCGTTGGCATCGCACTCGTCGGAGAAGTTGTACTTCTCCTGGGTCAGGTTGTAGGCGATCTGCGTCGAGATCGCTTCCGTGATCGGCAGGCCGAAGCGGACGGTGCCGCCGATCGCCTGCGATTCGTAGTTGGTATACGAGCGGGTGGAGCGGAACACGTCGAAACCGGCCGAGATGCGCCGGCCGAGGAAGTAGGGTTCCGTGAACGAGACCTGGAAGTCGCGCGCGTTGCTGCCGCCCGACATCGAGACCTTGATGTGCTGGCCGCGTCCGAGGAAGTTGCGCTCGGTGACCGATCCCTCGACCGAGACGCCCTTGCTGTCGCCGCCGGTCGCGTAGCCCGCGCCGATCGAGAATTCGCCCGTCGACTTCTCGACGAGATCGACGACGAGGATGACCTGGTCGGGCTCGGAGCCCGGCGCGGTCGAGATCTCCACCGTTTCGAAGAAGTTGAGGCTCTCGAGCCGGCGCTTGGCGCGCTGGACCAGGACCTGGTTGAAGGCGTCGCCTTCACTGATGTCGAACTCGCGGCGCACGACATAGTCGCGCGTGCGGGAGTTGCCGCGGATCTCGATGCGTTCGACATAGGCGCGCGGGCCTTCGTCGATCGTGTAGACGACCGAGATCGTGCGCGTCTCGAAGTTGCGGTCGCCGCGCGGCGTCACCTGGGCGAAGGCGTAGCCGAGCCCGGCCACGCGTTCCGTCAGGGCGATGATCGAGTCCTCGACATCCTTGGCGCTGTAGACGTCGCCGGTCCGGCTTTCGACGAGCGAGCCCAGCGTCGCCGAATCCAGCCCCTGGATGGAGCTTTCGACCGATACGTCGCCGAACGTGTAGCGCTCGCCTTCCTCGACCGTGATGGTGATCGTGTACTCGTTGGTGTTCGGGTCGAGTTCGCCGTACGAGGAGATGACCGTGAAGTCCGCGTAACCGCGGTTGAAGTAGAACCGCCGCAGCGTCTCCTCGTCCGCCCGCAGCCGGTCTTCATCGTAGATGTCGTTGCGGAAGAGGAACGACAGGATGTTGGAGCGCCGCGTCGAGATCACGTCCGACAGGCGGCCGTCGCTGAAGGCGTTGTTGCCGACGAAGTTGATCGCCGCGATCTTGGTGCGATCGCCCTCGTTGACTTCGAAAACCACGTTGACCCGGTTGTCGCCGAGGTCGATGACCTGCGTCGAAACGGTCGCTTCCTCGCGCCCGATGCGGCGGTATGCCTCGCGGATCGAATCGGCGTCGGCCTCGAGCTGCGCCTGCGAGAAGGTGCCGCGCGCCTTGAGCTGCACGTTGTTGACGAGATCGGCGTCCTTGATCTTCTTGTTGCCCTGGAACAGCACCTGGTTGACGACGGCATATTCTTCGACCTGCACGACCAGCGTGCCGCCCGCCTGGTTGACGCGGACGTCGGAGAAAAGACCCGTGGCGAAGAGGCGCTTCACCGCCGCGTCGATATCGGCGCCGGAGAACTGCTTTCCGGGCGAGATTCCGACATAGCTGCGAATCGTATCCGCATCGACGCGCTTGTTGCCGGTCACTTCGACGCGGCTGACGACAGCCGCCTCAGCAACCGCGACCGCCGCGAACTGCAATGCGGCGGCGCCCGAAACGGCCAGACCGGCCGACAGAGCCACCGCCGAAACGGCGTTCATGAACATGTATGCTGCCTTCATCGGGCGAATGAACCTTTTCTCGTAGTCCCCACGGCGAGAAAACCGGGCATGGTTGCCACTAAGCTAATAGCCGGATTTCGCCTACACGCAAGGCTTCTGGTTAATTTGAATTTACTAATCCGCTCCGCGTGGCATTCCCGTCACGCCTATCGGGCGTGATGGTAAACGCGCTCTGAACGAGGCTCCCGCCGAAACCCGTTTCGGCTTTGTTTTCAACAGCCAAACAGGTCGTTCCAGAACACGAATCCCATGAAGACAAGTACCAGAAAAAATCCTGCGCGATAGAGCATTTCCATCACACGTTCCGACACCGGACGACCGGTCGCAGCCTCGATGCCGTAGAAGACCAGATGCCCTCCGTCGAGCGGCGGGATGGGCAGGAGGTTCAGGATGCCGATGCCGACGGAAAGCAGGGCGGCGAGCTGGACGAGCCATTCGAAGCCGAGTCGCGCCGCTTTGCCTGCCATGTCGGCGATCTTCACCGGGCCGCCCAACTGGCACTTGTCCTCGCGTCCGACGACGAACCGCTTCATGAACTGTCCGGTGCGCACGATGATGTGCCCCGTCTCGACGACGGCTTCGCGCAAGGCCTCGACGGGCGTGTACTCGACGACGCGCGGCTGTCCGAGCGCCTCGTTGTTGACCACGCCGATGACGCCCACCTTGACGATATTGCCCAACGCGTCGGTCTGTTCGCTGACCTCCGGCGTCGCCGTCAGGGTGACCTCCCGTTCATCGCGCATCATGATGAAGACGATGGCGTCCCCTGCCCGCCCCGATACCAGCCGCTGGACGTCGGAGAACGTCTCGACGACGACGCCGTCGACGCTGACGAACCGGTCGCCCGGCAGGAAGCCTGCCGCCTCGGCAGGACTGCCTGCCCGCACCTCCGCTACCATCGGATCGGAAACGAAGCGGCCGTAGACCGAGAACATCACGGCGAAGACGGCGATCGTCAGGAGGAAGTTGAAGACCGGCCCGGCGAGTACGGTCAACGCCCTCTTCCAGGTCGACTGCGTGTGGAACGCGACCTTGCGCTCGGCGTCCGAAAGCGCGGCCGTCTCGTCCTGGCTCGGCTGGCTGGTGGCGTTCATGTCGCCGACGAACTTGACGTAGCCGCCGAGCGGTATCGCCGACAGCTTCCACCGCGTTCCCCGCCGGTCGGTGTATCCGAAGAGCTCCGGGCCGAAGCCGATGGAAAAGGCGGTGACGCCGATCCCGCACCAGCGGCCGACGAGGTAGTGGCCCATCTCGTGGACGAACACGACCACGGTCAGCACGAAGAGGAACGGCACGAGCGTTCCGACAAGCAGGCCGTCGGTGCTGAAGATGGAGGCAAGGAAATCGGTCAAATCTGATCCTCGACGGCGGTCGCCGGCATGAATGTCGTGTCAATCGGGGCGATTCCGTGACGCCGCCCCGGCGCGAATGGGCCGACCCCGATCAGACCGGGATCAGGCCATGCGCGGGCTGGTCCAACCCTCCCGACAGGGCCCCGATGACGTAGAACGCGAATGCGGCGGCCACAAGGGCATCGACCCTGTCCATGACGCCGCCGTGGCCGGGGATGAGGTTGGAGGAATCCTTCGCCCCGTGGCGGCGCTTCACCGAGGATTCGAACAGGTCGCCGATCTGGCCGACCACGGAGAGGATCAGGCAGACCAGGACGGTGACGACGCCGGCAAAGCCGACGTACCAGGCCACCGCCATGCCCGCCGCGATGCCGCCCACGGTGCCGCCGATGGCGCCGCTCCACGTCTTGCCCGGCGAAATGGCCGGCGCCAGCTTCGGCCCCCCGACGGCGCGGCCGACGAAGTAGGCGCAGATGTCGGTCGCCCAGACGACGGCGAACAGGAACAGGATCGCCCAGAGGCCTTGCAGGTCGTCGTCGCGCAGCAGCGCCAGCGTCACCGCCGACAGACCGGCATAGGCGAGGCCGGCGGCGGCTTCACCGCCGGCGCCGCGAACGCGGGCAAGCGCCGCCGCGGCGACCACAGCGATCGCCAGCGCCGCCAGGACGTAGAGCGCCGGCGCAGCGACGACGAGGAGGACGAGGACCGCCGCCAGCATCAGCCCGAGTACGGTCTTGTGGTCGCGCGCGATGCCGGCCGACATGTGCAGCCATTCGTAGAGCACCGCAGCGCCGATGACCGCGCAGAGCGCGCGGAACGCCAGCCCGCCGTACCAGGTGATCGGCAGCACGATGGCGAGGAGCACGACAGCCGACAGGATTCGTATCTGCAGGTTCGACAGGCCGCCCGAGGGACCGGGTGCGGGTATCCGTCCCGGCGTCATATGGCGACGCCGCGGGCGTCGACGCCGCCGAAGCGCCTTTCCCTGCGGGCGTAGCTGCCGAGCGCCGCGACGAGGTCGGCCCGGCCGAAATCGGGCCAGTAGCAGGGCAGGAAGATCAGTTCGGCATAGGCCGCCTGCCATAGCAGGAAATTGGACAGGCGCAGTTCGCCGCTCGTGCGGATGACCAGGTCCGGATCGGGGATCCCGACCGTGTCGAGGAAGCCGGCGAACGTATCGACCGTGATCGCCTCGGCCGGGATCGCACCCGCCTTCACCGCCAGCGCCGCCTTTCGCGCCGCGCGCACGATCTCGTCGCGCGAGCCGTAGTTGAAGGCGATGACGAGGTTGAGCTTGTCGTTGCCGGCGGTCAGCGCCTCGGCCTCGTCGAGGAGACCGGCGATCTCCGGGTCGAGTCCCTGCCGCTCGCCGATGAAGCGGACGCGCACGCCGCTGCGATGCAGTTCGGCGAGGTCGCGGCGAACGAAGAGCTTGAGAAGCCCCATCAGGTCGAGGACCTCGGTCTGCGGCCGCGACCAGTTCTCGGAGGAGAACGCATAGACCGTCAGCCAGTCGATCCCCAGGTCGGCCGCGGCCCTGACCGTCTGGCGCAGCGCCTCGACGCCCGCCTTGTGACCGGCGAGGCGGGGAAGGCCCCGCTCCTTCGCCCATCGGCCGTTTCCGTCCATGATGATCGCGACATGCGCGGGCGTGGTCATTACATCTGCCTTCCGGGCTGCACGCAGCCGCAAGCGTCCGAATATCAGACTTGCATGATCTCGGCTTCTTTTTCGACCAGCATGCTGTCGATCCGCGATATCTTCTCGTCGGTCATCTTCTGCACGCGTTCCGACTGGATGCGCGATTCGTCCTGGCTGATGACCCCGTCCTTCTCGGCCTTCTTGGCGTGCTCCATGCCGTCGCGGCGCACATGGCGAACGGCGACGCGGGCGCTTTCGGCATACTGGTGCGCGATCTTGACCAGCTCCTTGCGGCGCTGCTCGTTGAGTTCGGGAAGCGGGATGCGCAGGGTCGTCCCGTCCATGATCGGATTGAAGCCGAGATTCGATTCGCGGATGGCGCGATCGACGGCGCCGACCAGCTGCTTGTCCCACACCGACACCGAGATCATCCGCGGCTCGGGCACCGAGACCGTCGCCACCTGGTTGATCGGCATCGGCGAGCCGTAGGCCTGCACCTGGATCGGGTCGAGGAGGTTGCTCGACGCGCGTCCCGTGCGCAGGGAGGCGAGGTCGTGATGGAACGCGCTGATCGCGCCTTCCATGCGCCGCTGCACATCCTTGAAATCAACACCTTCCGTCATCGTTACCCTCCTTGCGCCCGAGCGGTGCCCCCGGGGCCCGCTTCATTCGTCCACGACCGTGCAGCGTCCGCGGCCTTTCAGGATCTCGCCCAGGCCGCCTTTCTCGTGAATCGAATAGACGATTATCGGAATGTGGTTTTCCCGCGCAAGGGCGATTGCCGCGGTGTCCATGATGGACAGGCCTTTGACCAGCACCTCTTCGTGGGTGATCCGCTCGAAGCGGACCGCCGAGGCATCCTTCTTCGGATCGGCCGAATAGACGCCGTCGACCTGCGTGCCCTTGAACAGGGCGTCGGCGCCGATCTCGGCGGCACGGAGCGCTGCGGCGGAATCGGTGGTGAAGAACGGATTGCCGGTGCCGCCGGCGAAGATGACGACCTTGCCGGCGTTCATGTAGGCGGTCGCCTGGCGCTGGGAAAAACTCTCGCAGAGTTCCGGCATGGCGATCGCGGAGAGGACGACGGCGTCGACGCCGATCTTCACCAGGGAGGTCCTCAGCGCCAGCGAGTTGATCACCGTGGCCAGCATGCCCATGTGGTCGCCGGTGACGCGGTCTCCGCCCTTCGAGGCGACGGCGACGCCGCGGAAGATGTTGCCGCCGCCGATGACCACCGCGACCTCGACGCCGAGCGCCCTCGCCTCGGCGATGTCGCCGGCGATGCGGTCGACCACGGAGACGTCGATGCCGAACTTCTGTTCGCCCATCAGCGCCTCGCCCGAGGCTTTCAGCAGGACGCGCCGGTAGCGGGGCTGAGGGGTCATTCCGTTCCTCGTCGATGCGTTGTTTCGCGCGCGCCGTCTGCTGACGGCATGAGGGCGAGAGACGCCCGGCGCGGACCGGTCATGCGATACACGAAGGGCGCCGGCATGTCACGCGGCGCCCTTCGGTCAGTTGTGGAAGCGTTTGACGCGGCGTTACTTTTTCACCGCGGCCGCGACTTCGGCGGCGAAGTCGCTGGTTTCCTTCTCGATGCCCTCGCCGAGCGCGAAGCGGACGAAGGCGGTGATCTTCGCCGGCGCGCCGATCTCCTTCTCTGCGTCCTTCAGTGCCTTCTCGACGGTGATGTCGGGATTGAGCACGAAGGCCTGCTTCAGGAGCACCACTTCCTCGTAGAACTTGCGCAGGCGGCCCTCGACCATCTTCTCGATGATGGCCTCCGGCTTGCCCGACTGGCGGGCCTGGTCGGAATAGATGTCCTTCTCGCGGGCGACGACGGCCGGATCGATCTCCTCCGGAGTCAGCGACAGCGGGTTGGTCGCGGCGACGTGCATCGCCACCTGGCGGGCGAAGGCCCGCGCCGCATCGGCGTTGCCCGCCGTCTCGATCGCGACCAGCACGCCCATCTTGCCGAGGCCGTCGGACACGGCGTTGTGGATATAGGTCGCCACGGCGCCGGACGAGACCGAAAGCTTCGCCGCGCGGCGGAAGCTCATGTTCTCGCCGATGGTGCCGACCGCGTCCTTGATCGTGTCCGCGACAGACTTGCCGGTGCCCGGATAGGCCGCGGCGGCGACCGCTTCCGCGGAGCCGTCGGTGCCGAGCGCCACGCCGACGACGTTGCGCACGATCTCCTGGAACGCCGCGTTGCGCGCCACGAAGTCGGTCTCGGAGTTGACCTCGACGACGACGGCCGACGACGCGTCGGAGGCGGCTCCGATCAGGCCCTCGGCGGCCGTGCGGCCGGCCTTCTTGTCGGCCTTGGAGATACCCTTCTTGCGCAGCCAGTCGACCGCGGCCTCCATGTCGCCGTTGGTCTCGGCGAGCGCGGCCTTGCAGTCCATCATGCCCGCGCCGGTCACGTCGCGGAGTTCTTTCACCTGTGCAGCGGAAATGCTCATCTTAGCCTCTTTGCTGGAAAACGCACCGGCGCATCACGGTGTCCCGATGATGCGCCTTGTGCGGGCGCGCAATCCGCGCCGTTACCCTTGGAAAGCGAAAGCCTCGGAAAGGCTCGCCGGTCAGGCCTCGGGCGCAGCCGGGGCTTCCGCGATCGCGGTCTCGACAGGTGCCTCGGCAGAGGCGCCGACGTCGACGCCCATAGCACCCTGCTGGCGCGCGATGCCGTCGAGCGCGGCCTTGGCGATGAGCTCGCAGTAGAGGGCGATCGCACGCTGGGCATCGTCGTTTCCGGGAATCGGGAAGTCGATCCTGTCAGGATCGCAATTCGAATCGATGACAGCCACGACCGGAATGCCGAGACGCTTGGCTTCCTGGATCGCGATCGCCTCCTTGTTGGTGTCGATGACGAACATCAGGTCCGGCGTCGAGCCCATGTCCTTGATGCCGCCGAGAGCCTTGTTCAGCTTCTCGCGCTCGCGTTCGAGGTTCAGGCGCTCCTTCTTGGTGAAGCCCTGGGCGTCGCCGGACAGAAGCTCGTCGAGCTTGCGCAGGCGCTGGATCGAGTTCGAGATCGTCTTCCAGTTGGTCAGCATGCCGCCGAGCCAGCGCGAGTTGACATAGTACTGGGCCGAGCGCTGCGCGGCGTCGGCGACGATGTCGGACGCCTGGCGCTTGGTGCCGACGAACAGGACGCGGCCGCCCTTGGCGACGATGTCCGACACCTGCTTCAGCGCCTGGTGCAGGAGCGGTACGGTCTGCGACAGGTCGATGACGTGGATGTTGTTGCGGGCGCCATAGATGTAGGGCGCCATCTTCGGGTTCCAGCGGTGGGTCTGGTGGCCGAAGTGCACGCCGGCTTCGAGAAGCTGGCGCATGCTGAAGTCTGGCAGAGCCATTGTTTGGTTCCTTTCCGGTTGAGCCTCCACGGGCAACGGCGTTCGGGACTATTCCCTTGCGCCACCGGCGGTCGCCTCCGGATTTCTCCCGGACGGTAACCAAAGCCCGTGTGTGGAATGGCCGCGCATATAGATGGTGCAACGCGAAAAAGCAAGTTGCACCGGCGGCGCGCTCAATCGCCCGCCCGAATCCCCGTTTTCGGCACGCGCACGCGGCGGTAGATCGCCACGATCTGCTCGCGGCTCGACGGGATCGCGCCCATGCGGACGGCGCGGTCGCGCTCGAAGCCGGTGATGTCGTAATGCGGCGCCGACGTCCGCGGCGGCCCCTGGTAGAGCAGCCGGTGGACGCCGAGCCTGGCGGCGAAGCGATGCAGTTCGTCCACGTCGTCGGCCATCAGGTGACACCAGCGCCTGCCGGCCCAGTGCCAGATGGCGCTGTCGACATAGACCGCCATCGCCGCCGCTATTTCTGGCAGTCCTTCGGCGCGTCGAACAGCGAGAGGTTGACGAGCTTGCCGGTCATCGAGAAGTCGCCATAGTCCATGACGAGGTCGCGGGTGACGCCGTTCTCGTGCAGCTTGAAGCTGATGCGATACTCCGGCAGTTCCTCTCCCGAGGCTCCCGCCTTCGACAGGTCGAAATAGGCGATGTCGACGGGCCAGAACGGTTCGGCGGAAAGCCCGGCGAGGGGCGCCGCTTCCGGATCGCCCTTCTCCGCGGCCTCGCCCTTGCCGATGATCACCGTCGTCGTCATGACGCGGTCGGCGTCTTCCGACCCGTCGAACAGGCTGGTCTCGTAGAAGGTCTCGCCCTTGTTCGCCTTGCCGATGAGTTCGACGAGGTGCTGCGTCGGGAACTGCGTCTTCGCAAGCTCGAAGGTCGCTTTCTTCGGCTTGTCGAGCGAGACGACGAGGTGGTCCGCATCGATCGCGGCGGCACCCTTGACCTCACGGTCGGGATTGCTGTCGACGAAGGATTTGGTGACGAAGGAGAAGGACTTGCCGTCGCCGTCCTCGAAGGTCGTCGTCTGCTGGTCGGTGAGCCTGGACACCTCGCTCGTCTCGATCCGGGTGACGAAGCGGAACTTCACCGTATAGCCTTCGCAGGCCGAGCCGTTGAACTCGTACACCATGCGACCGCTCAGGCCGGTGATCCCCGAGCGGTCCGTCGCCTCGGCGAGGGCGAGATCGTAGACGGCGCGATGCGGGGCGAGCGGCACGGCCCCGGCTTGGGACGACCACAGGCCGGTCGAGGCGAGGACGACGATCGTGGCGAGACGCGCAGCGCGCATGGGGCATTCTCCGGGGGGCCTGTCGCAAGGCCGTATTGATTCATCGGCCACCTTAAAAAAACTGTTGGCGGAAGCGAGGCAAAAATAGCACTTTCGCCATCTCGGGACGGAATAGGCGGAAATTGCGGGGCGGCTGACATGGGCGATTCGATCGAAACGAGACTGGCCGGCCTCGGCGTGACCCTGCCGCAGGCCGCCGCGCCGGCGGCGAACTATGTCCCGTTCATGCGCAGCGGCGACCTCCTCTTCACCGCCGGCCAGTTGCCGCTGAAGGACGGCAAGCTGGCCGCGACCGGGCTTCTCGGCCGCGATCTCGACACGGCCGCCGGCCGCGAGGCGGCAAGACTGTGCGCCGTCAACGTGCTGGCACAGGCGAAGGCCGCGCTCGGCGATCTCGAACTCGTCCGTCGCCTGGTGAAGATCACGGTCTTCGTCGCATCGACACCCGATTTCACCGAGCAGCATCTCGTCGCCAACGGCGCATCGGATCTGTTCGTCGCCGCGCTCGGCGAGCCGGGGCGCCATGCACGCTCCGCCGTCGGCACGGCTTCGCTGCCGCTCGACGCGCCGGTCGAGGTCGAGGCGATCTTCGAAGTCGAATGAGGTTTCCATGACTGAGCTTTCCTGGCTGGTCGATCGCCCGATCGCCCACCGCGGCTTCCACGACATGAACAGGACGCGCTGGGAGAACACGCTCTCGGCCTTCGGCGCCGCCGCCGATCGCGGCTATGCGATCGAATGCGACGTGCATCTGACCGCCGACGGGGAAGTCGTGGTCTTCCACGACGACGAGCTGAAGCGGCTGACCGGCGTCGATGGCTATGTCTGGCAGCGCACCGCGGCCGAACTCGGCGCGATGCGCGTCGGCGGGACGGCCGACCACGTGCCGACCCTCTACGAGATGCTGGCCTATGTCGGCGGCCGCGTGCCGATCGTCATCGAGCTCAAGGGCATTCCCGGCCGCGACCACGGGCTGGTGCGCAAGGTCGCGCGCGCGCTGAAAGGGTATGACGGCAAGGTGGCTATCATGTCGTTCGACCACTGGCTGATTCGCGACTTCGCCGAGCAGGCGCCTGGCGTTCCGGCCGGCCTCACCGCCTGGGGCGACAAGGACCATGAGCTCGAGGCGCATTTTGCCATGCTCGCCCACGGCATCTCCTTCGTCTCCTACGGCGTGGTCCACCTGCCCAACCGCTTCGTACGCTTCGTCCGCGACAGGCTGGGCATGCCGGTGATCACCTGGACGGTGCGCGACCAGGCGGCGGTCGACGCGACCTTCGCCCACGCCGACCAGATGACCTTCGAGGGTTTCGAGCCGGGCGCGGTCGCCTGACATTCATGAGCGGCCTTGCCGTTTTCCCGCGGCATCGTAACTGTTAGGCGATGGCGAGAGCGACCGACACCGACCCGAACGAGCCCGAGGCGCTGTCGTTGCGTGTCGTCGGCGGCATGAACGCGTTCGCTCCGGGCGAGTGGAAAACCCTGCAAGGAAGTTCGTGCGACGGATCGGAAATTCCGTATAACCCATTCGTATCGCACGAATATTTATCTTCTCTCGAGGATTCCGGCTGCGCCGTTGCGCGGACCGGATGGCAGCCGCATCATCTTCGCCTCGAATCCGGCGACGGCCGCCTGCTCGGCGCCGCCTTCTGCTACGCCAAGTCGCACAGCCAGGGCGAATACGTCTTCGACCACGGCTGGGCCGACGCCTTCGAACGCGCCGGCGGCCGCTACTATCCGAAGCTGCAGGTGTCGGTTCCCTTCACGCCGGCGACCGGCCCGCGCCTGCTCGTCGCCCGCGACGCTGACGCCGCGTCGGTCCGTTCCGCGCTCGCCACCGGGTTGAAGACGGTCGCCGGCAGAACCGGCGTCTCGTCCGCCCACGTCACCTTCGCCGGCGACGCCGACATGGCCGTCCTCGAGCGGGCAGGCTTCCTGCCGCGGAACGACCAGCAGTTTCATTTCCGCAATCCGGGATATGCGAGCTACGACGACTTCCTCTCCACCCTCGTCTCGCGCAAGCGCAAGGCGCTGAAGAAGGAGCGGCGCGAGGCGCTTTCGGCGGGAATCTCCATCGACTGGCTGACCGGCAAGGACCTCACCGAAGCCGCCTGGGACGACTTCTTCGCCTTCTACATGGACACCGGCGGGCGCAAATGGGGCCGTCCCTACCTGAACCGGCTGTTCTATTCTCTCGTCGGCGAGCGCATGGCCGACGACATCCTGCTGGTCATGGCCAGGCGCGACGGCCGCTACGTCGCCGGCGCCATCAACTTCATCGGCGGCGACACGCTCTACGGCCGCCACTGGGGCTGCATCGAGGAACACCGGTTCCTGCATTTCGAGGTCTGCTATCACCAGGCCATCGACTTCGCCATCGACCGCGGACTTAAGGTCGTCGAGGCGGGCGCGCAAGGGGAGCACAAGCTGGCGCGCGGCTACGAACCGGTCATGACCCGATCGGCGCACTGGATCGAACATCCGGGCTTGCGCCGAGCGGTGGCCGACTATCTGGTGCAGGAGCGGCGCGAGGTCGCCGCGGCCGGTGCCTATCTCTCGGATCTCGCGCCGTTCAGGAAGGATGGCAGGGATCGGGAAGAAGGGGACGACTAGGGCGTCGTGCGGCCGGCTTGGCAAGCCGCGCTCGGACGGATGGTCGAGGGCATTTCGAGGTGGGTATTTCGGTCTGGGCATTGCTGGACGCCGTTGTGGCGAACGGTCCCGCCGTCGCTGCGGCGGCCGTGGCGCTGGTTGTCTGGCTGGAACGCAAGCCCAAGACCTGGCCGCTCGGCCTCGCCGGCTTCCTGGCGATCTACGGCATACTCCATCTCCTGACGCCGGTTTCGATCGCTGCCGCATGGCAGGCCGTCGTCGTCGCCGCGGCGATCGGCGTCGCCTCGAAGGTGAAATATCGCCTGACCGGCTACAACCTCGTCGCCGGCGACGTCTTCTATCTGATGGCGAGCGGCATCGGAGCGCTCTGGCGCCACTACCGGCCTCTCCTGCTCGCGGGCGCCGCCACCGCGGCGGCGATGATCGCCCTGTTCGGCGCCCTTCCCTTCCTTTTCGACGAGCCTCCGGCGTCCTTGCCCGAGCGGGTCGTCATCGTTTTCTCGACACTCGCCCTCTTCGCACTGGCGCTCGCGGCGAGCGGAGGGCTGAAGCACTTCAGGATATCGATGCTCTTCGCCGACCGGGCGCACCTGACCGGCTTCCTGGTGACGCTTCTCGGCGCCGGCCCGGGAAGCCGGCCGCGCATGGTCGACATCGACGACGATCCGCTTCCGCTCGAGCCGGCCCGGCCCGCCCGCTCGACGGACCGGCCGCACATCGTCGCGATCCTGCACGAATCGACCTTCGATCCGCGCACGTTCGGACTGCCGTTCGACAGCAGCCTGGAGCGCTTCTTCAGACCCGTTTCGGCGATCTGCGGCGCGCTCAGTGTCGACGTGTTCGGCAGCGGCACGCTGCAGACCGAGTTCGCCGTGCTCACCGGCCTGTCCTCGCTCTCCTTCGGCGTTGCCGGCCGCTACGTTTACAACCTTCTCGCCGGGCGGCTGAAACACAGCCTTCCCGGCATGCTGCGCGCTCACGGCTACAGCACCACGCTCGTCAGCTGCGACAGCGCCGGCTTCGTCGGCTGCGGCGCCTTCTACCGCTCGATCGGCATCGACACGCTGCGCTTCGCGGAAGAAATGCCGCCGCCCTTCGACAGGCCCCGATGGCAGCGCGAGCACCACGACGCGCTGCTCTACGACGAGGCGCTGCGCCTCGTCGAACCCGGCCGACCGAACTTCCTCGCCGTCACGACGCTGATGAACCATGGAAGCCACGACGCGCCGCTCCTCCCGCCGGAAAGGCAGGCGCGCCTGCGACAGGACATGCTGGCGGCCGGCGGAAGCGCGGAATTCGCCGAGTACATGGTGCGGCTCGCCGAATCGGCCGAGGCCTACGAGGCGTTCCGCCTGCGCCTCCTCGAACGGCTCGCAGGCGCGCCGCTCATCGTCCTGCGCTACGGCGACCACGCGCCGCCCTTTCTCGCCCGTCTCACCGGCAAGCCGCCCGGCGATCCGGCGCTGAAGCGAACCTTCTTCGCGATCGAGGCGCACAACATGGCCCTGCCCGCGGACCTCGTCGTTCCCGAGCCGCTGGACTCCGTATTCCTGTCGACGCTCACGCTCCAGGCGGCCGGCCTGCCGCTCGATCCCGTCGCCGCCACCCGCGCCAGCCTCCTGCCCGAATGCGGCAGCGCCTATTTCGAAACCGATTCGGCGCGCAAGCGCCGCTTCCACCGCGCCCTGGTCGACGCCGGCCTGATCGATCTCGGCTGAGCGGACGCGCCCGACCGCCTTGCCCCGGCGAAGCGGCTTCGCTACACCACCGCCACGCGCCGCAACGGAGGCATGACGTGACCCAGCCCTACGAACCCAGCAACGTTTTCGCGAAAATCCTGCGCGGCGAGCTTCCGTGCCACAAGCTCTACGAGGACGCCGACACGCTGGCCTTCATGGACATCATGCCGCGCGGCGACGGCCACTGCCTGGTCATCCCGAAGAAGCCGTCGCGCAACATCCTCGACGTCGACGCCGACAGCCTCGCGGCCGTGGCGCGGACCACGCAGAAACTTGCCCGCGCCGTGCTGAAGGCGTTTTCCGCGGACGGCGTCACCGTGCAGCAGTTCAACGAGCCGGCCGGCGGCCAGGTCGTCTTCCACCTCCACGTCCACGTGATCCCGCGCTTCGAGGGCGTATCGCTGCGCCCGCACTCCGGGCAGATGGAGAAGCCGGAAATCCTCACGGCCAATGCCGAGAAGATCAAGGCCGCCCTCGCCGCCTGATCAGGCGCCCGCGGCGCTGCGGGCGCCGGCGTAGCCGGGTCTTGCAGCGCTTTCGGCCCTGGCGTCCTGGGCCGCGACGATTCGCGCCGCCAGCAGCCAGGCGAGCGCGGTGATGGCGATGCCCGCCAGCATGTCGGCGAGATTGTGCCCGCCATGGACGAGGATGCCGGGCACGAGCAGCGCGGTGGGGACGAGCGCCGCGAAGCGCAGCAACCGGTAGGGCCAGATCGCCACCAGCGAGACCAGCGCCATCACGGTGTGAAACGAGGGGAATCCGATCAGCCCGGTGACGCCCATCGCCGACAGGTCGGAAACGCCGTCGCGGAAGAGCCGGTTCAGCTCCGCGCCATAGGCCGAGCCGACGATCGGCCGGACGATCCTGTGGACCTCGTCGTCGAGCGTCCAGAAAGCCGCCGCACCGCCCGACGGGAAGATCGACCACAAGCCGATCGTGACCAGCGAGGCGACGACGGTCGCGAGTGCGGCCGTGTGCAGGCGGCGGCGGTCGAGAACGGCGCCGAGCACGATGAACGCCACCAGCAACTGCACCAGCGTCAGTTTGTAGACGGCGCGGACGATCTCGTTGAAGGCCGGATGGCCGGCTATCCAGGCGCAGGCCTCCGGCCAGGAATAGCCGAGCCAGGCATCGAACCGCACCAGGGTCGCGTCGACCGGCGCGCCGGGCCGCGGCAACAGCACGATGTTGAACAGCGCGCCGAACAGCGAATAGGCGACGAACAGGCCGAGCACGTGGGCGACCAGCGCGATGCGCTCGCTGTCGCGCCAGCGGCGGTAGACCTGGCCGATGACCAGCATCAGCGCGCCGAAGCCGAGCGAGAAGGCGAAGAAGCTCCAGCCGAAGGCGATGCCCTTCGACCAGATCAGCCAGAAATCGACCCCCGCCAGCAAGGCGGTGACGATGACGAGAGTGCGTTCCGCCGGGTGCAGAGACATGAGCCTGGCCACGTGAGACGGCGCCACCCTATCGTCCCCCGGTTAAGTCCGCGTGAAACGGGCTCAGGGGCCGAGCAGGAACCCGGTCGCCAGCACCGCCTCCGCGGCGAGGATGCCGACGAGAATGCGCCGGCCGAGGAAGAGATAGGCGACGAACCCGGCTGCCGCCGCGCCTATGCGCAGCGCCACCGCGGTGTCGGCCAGCGCGCCGGAGGGAAAGACGATGAGGTTTCCGATCACCGCCGCGACCAGCGCCGTTGCGACCGCCCTGACCAGCACGAGGAGGTCGGAATCCTCGGCAAGGTGCCCGCCGAGATAGACGCCGAGATAGCGCCAGAAGTCGGTCGCCAGCCAGCCGGCCAACAGGATGAAGAGGAACGGCCACCACCAGGAATCGAATGCGTCGAACGTCATGGCGTCCGCTTCCGGCGCCCGAGACGATGGAACGCGTAGGCGAGCCCGCCGCCGACGACCCCCGCCGCGACGAGATCGAAACGCGGGCTGACCACGTGGAAGACCGGCCCGAGCACGAGGCCGAGCACCATGGCGACATGGCCGGCGCGTTCCCGCGCCGAGCCCCACAGCGAGGTGAGGAAATACATCGGCGTCAGCAGCAGCAGCGCCGCCGACACCGGCTCCGGCAGGCTCTCGGCCACGGCGAAGACGGCCGCCACCACCAGCATGTTGGCGGCCATCAGGAACAGCGCGAGCCCGGCATAGTAGGTCGTGCGCAGTTCGCGCGGCACGGCGGGCAGTTGCTGCATCGAAAGCACCCACGACGTCACGGCGACGAAATGGGACAGCGCGTAGAGCACCCATCGCGGCGTCCGCGTTCCGCGCAGTTCGGGCACGAGCGCCATCACCATCGGCATCAGCCGGACCGACGACAGCGCCACCGCGAAGGCCGCGGCGCCCAGCGACGCGCCCGACATGACGGCGCCGACGAGCACGACCTTGGCCGGCAACGCCCAGATCACCGCCACCATGAACAGGGTCTCGACGAGCGTGAAGCCGGCGTCCTTGGCCAGGCCGGAGAAGCCGACGAAGGCGCTGGCCAGAATCAGGCCGGGGATCGAGATGCCGGCCCGAGCGCCGAGCAGGAAGTAGCGTCGCCTCTGGCGCGCGGACGGGGCTTCGCTGTCTGTGGCTTCGGTCATTGCCGGTGGCGCTTAGCACGCCGCCGCCGCCTCGTCAGGCCCCGCATGCGGGCCGGACGAGGCAGTGTGGATGAAGCTGCGGCAAGGCGCGATCCGCACGCCGCCGCCAACGGGTACGGCAAATGGGTGCAACTGGTCCGGCTTCCCCGCCCGAGACGGAAAGGCCCCTCGCCGGGACCTTTTTGCTCCGGGATCAGCCCTTGCGCGGCAACTGCGGCACGAGGCTGCGCTTCGGCCCTTCCTTGCCGGTCGGCGCGGGCTTGCTCTTCGCCGCCGCGGCCTTCTTCGGCTGCGTCTTCTTCGCTGCGGCGCGCGGTGCCGGATCCTTCTTCGGCTCTTCCTTCTTCGGCTTCACGCGGACCTCGTCGGCGATCGTCTCGAGCTTGAGGCCGGCCTCTCCGGTCTCCTTCTTCTCGACGGTGACGCGGACCGTGCCGCCCTTGCGCAGCTTGCCGAACAGGACCTCGTCGGCGAGCGGCTTCTTGATGTGCTCCTGGATGACGCGTCCGAGCGGGCGCGCGCCCATCTTTTCGTCGTAGCCCTTCTCCGCCAGCCAGGCGACGGCCTCCTGCGACAGGTCGAAGGTGACGCCGCGTTCCGACAGCTGCGCCTCGAGCTGCATGACGAACTTCTGCACGACCTGATGCACGACCGGCACCGGCAGCGAGCCGAACGGGATGATCGCGTCGAGCCGGTTGCGGAACTCCGGCGTGAACAGGCGGTTGATCGCCTCCACGTCGTCGCCCTCGCGCTTCGACGAGCCGAAGCCGATCGCCGCGCGCTGGGCATCCGCCGCGCCCGCGTTGGTCGTCATGATCAGGATCACGTTGCGGAAGTCGATCTGCTTGCCGTTGTGATCGGTCAGCTTGCCGTGGTCCATGACCTGCAGCAGGATGTTGAACAGGTCCGGATGCGCCTTCTCGACCTCGTCGAGCAGCAGCACGCAGTGCGGATGCTGGTCGACGCCGTCGGTGAGCAGCCCGCCCTGGTCGAAGCCGACATAGCCGGGAGGCGCGCCGATGAGGCGGCTGACCGTGTGGCGCTCCATGTATTCCGACATGTCGAAGCGCAGCAGTTCGACGCCGAGCGACGACGCCAGCTGCTTGGCGACTTCGGTCTTGCCGACGCCGGTCGGACCCGAGAACAGGTAGGAGCCGATCGGCTTCTCCGGTTCGCGCAGGCCGGCGCGGGCGAGCTTGATGGCCGAGGCCAGCGCGGAAATGGCCGTGTCCTGGCCGTAGACCACGCTCTTCAGTTCCTGCTCGAGGTTGACCAGCACCTTCTCGTCGTCGGCCGAGACCGTCTTCGGCGGGATGCGGGCCATCGTCGCGATGGTCGCCTCGATCTCCTTGATGGTGATCGTCTTCTTGCGCTTGTTCTCGGGCAGCAGCATCTGCGAGGCGCCGGTCTCGTCGATCACGTCGATCGCCTTGTCGGGCAGCTTGCGGTCGTTGATGTAGCGCGCCGAGAGTTCCACCGCCGCCTTGATCGCCTCGTTGGTGAACTTCACCTTGTGGAAGTCCTCGTAGTAGGGCTTGAGGCCCTTCATGATGGCGATCGCGTCGTCGACCGACGGCTCGTTGACGTCGATCTTCTGGAAGCGGCGGACAAGGGCCCGGTCCTTCTCGAAGAACTGGCGGAACTCCTTGTAGGTGGTCGAGCCGATGCAGCGGATGGCGCCGGACGAGAGCGCCGGCTTCAACAGGTTCGACGCGTCCATGGCGCCGCCGGAGGTCGCCCCGGCGCCGATCACGGTATGGATCTCGTCGATGAACAGCACAGCGCCCGGATAGTCCTCGAGCTCCTTCACCACCTGCTTCAGACGTTCCTCGAAGTCGCCGCGATACCGCGTGCCGGCGAGCAGCGTGCCCATGTCGAGCGCGAAGATCGTGGCGTCGGCCAGGACTTCCGGCACGTCGCCCTCGACGATTCGCTTGGCCAGCCCCTCGGCGATCGCCGTCTTGCCGACGCCGGGATCGCCGACATAGAGCGGGTTGTTCTTCGAGCGGCGGCACAGGACCTGGATCGTGCGGTTGATCTCTGTCTCGCGCCCGATCAGCGGATCGATCTTGCCGGATTTCGCCTTGACGTTGAGATTGACGCAGTAGGCGGTGAGCGCGTCCTGCTGCTTCTTCTTGCCGCCTTCCTCCTGCTGCTCGCCACCGCCAGCCGGACCGTGCTGCTCGTCGTCGGCGCCGCGCGGGCTGCGCGCCTCCGAGGCGCCGGGGCGCTTGGCGATGCCATGGCTGATGTAGTTGACCGCGTCGTAGCGGGTCATCTGCTGTTCCTGGAGGAAATAGGCGGCGTGGCTCTCGCGCTCGGCGAAGATGGCGACGAGCACGTTGGCGCCCGAGACTTCCTCGCGCCCCGAGGACTGGACGTGAATCACGGCCCGCTGGATGACGCGCTGGAAGCCGGCGGTCGGCTTCGAATCCTCGTCATAGCCGGTGACGAGATTGTCGAGTTCGGTGTCGATGTAGTTCAGCACGGTCTGCTTCAGCTCCGGCAGGTCGACGCTGCAGGCGCGCATGACCGCGGACGCATCCGTGTCGTCGATCAGGGCGAGAAGCAGATGCTCCAGCGTGGCGTATTCGTGGTGCCGCTCATTGGCGAAAGTCAGCGCCTGGTGCAGCGCTCTTTCCAGTCCCTGCGAGAAAGCCGGCATGTTACCTCACTTCTTTTCCATCACGCATTGCAGCGGATGCTGGTGCTGGCGGGCGAAGTCCATCACTTGCGCGACCTTCGTCTCAGCCACTTCGAATGTATAGACCCCGCACTCGCCGACGCCATGGTTGTGGACGTGCAGCATGATGCGGGTCGCCGCTTCCCTGTCCTTCTGGAAGAACCGTTCCAGTACGTGGACGACGAACTCCATCGGCGTGTAGTCATCGTTGAGGATGAGCACGCGATAGAGGTTGGGTTTCTTGGTCTTCGGCTTGGTACGCGTTATAACCGCCGTTCCGCGTCCGGGACCGGTCCCGCGGGTATCGTCGGATTGCATGTGAGCCGCGCCGTTGCGCATGGCAGTGCCGATGTCCAAGTGCCTTCCTTGTATCGCCGAATCCCTGACCGGGTCGACATGTAGGTCGTATCTGGAGGATTTTAAGGCCTTCTGTCCCGCTGACAATACGGCCTTCGTTTCCCCCCGCGCTATTTTCGATCACACTCCCGCGCACGAAAAGGGCCCGGCCGCGATCATGCGGCCGGGCCCTTTTGTGAGGCTTGCGTCGCCGGTGGCCGGCGCGTCGGATCACTTCGTCTTGGCGACGAGGCCCTCGAAGGGCTTGTAGGCGTCCCTGGCGGTCTCCGTGTAGAGTTCGCCGAGCTTGGTCGCCTCGGCGACGAAGCCCTCGTAGGCCTTGCGGGCGAAGTCGGTCTGGATCTCGAACGCCTTGTCGAGCGACTTGGCGGAGAACAGCTTCTCGAGAGCGGCGCTGCCGGTCTCGAACGACTTCTTCGTGTATTCGCCGGTCTCCGCGGCGATGGCCTGGACGCTCTTCGACAGCGTCGCAAGGCTCTTCATGTTGGCTTCGAGAAATTCCTTGCCAAGCTTGTTGGCGTCTTCGAACGGCTGCGGCATGGGTTGTCCCTTTCATTCGGCGCGGATTTGCGGCGCACCGGATAGTGCGATGCGCAAGATTTATTGTGCACTGCACCATTTGTCAAGATGCGCCGGATTTCGCGGAAAATTCGCAGAAAATTGCGGCTGCGCCATCAAGAAATTGGTTACCATAAACGCTTTGGTAACGCCGCACCCCTAGCATCCACACCTGTCGGACTGGACGCCTTTGCCGGTCCCCGTGTGCTAGAAAAACAAAGGGTGTTACAGTGCGTCAGGCGTTCGGGGCTCTTGCCCGTTTCCACAGTTTCTCCGCTCGTATCGTCTTGGCGCTCCTCCTCGCCGCAGCCTTCTCGCTGCCCGGGCAGGCCGCCAGCGGGAAGTACGCGGCGATCGTCGTCGATGCCAACACGGGCAAGACGCTCTTCGAGGCCAGCGCCGGCGCACGGCGCTATCCCGCCTCCCTGACGAAGATGATGACGCTCTATCTCGTCTTCGAGGGGCTTGCCGCCGGCAAGTTCAAGAAGACCACCTCGGTCCGCTTTTCGGCCCACGCCGCCTCGATGCCGCCCACCAAGCTCGGCGTGAAGGCCGGCGGTTCCGTCCCCCTGGAGACGATCGTCTATGCGCTGGTGACCAAGTCGGCCAACGATGCCGCGGCTGCCGTCGCCGAGTATATCGGCGGCTCCGAGTCCGGCTTCGCCCGCATGATGACCGCCAAGGCGCGCCAGCTCGGCATGCGCGAGACGGTCTTCCGCAACGCGTCGGGGCTGCCGGATTCGGGCCAGTTCACCACCGCGCGCGACATGGCGACCCTCGGCATCGCGCTGCGCGAGCACTTCCCCCAGTACTACGCCTATTTCTCGACCCGCTCTTTCACCTACGGCCGCCAGCGCATGGGCAATCACAACAAGCTGCTCGGCCGGGTGAAGGGCGTCGACGGCATCAAGACCGGCTACACCCGCGCCTCGGGCTTCAATCTGGTGTCGTCCGTCAAGGTCGACGGTCGCAAGGTGGTCGCCGTGGTCATGGGCGGCGCCAGCGGCGGCGCCCGCGACCGCCATATGGCCGAACTCCTGCGCAAGTACACGCCGAAGGCCTCGTCGCGTGGCGGTGGCGCGCTCGTCGCTCGCGCCGAAGAGCCTGCGGCTCCGACCCGCATGATCGTCTCGGCGGATGAGTCCGCCTCGGTCGCCGCCTCGGCGGTGCGCCTGCCGAAGAAGAATGCGCCGCTGCCCGACAGCCGTCCGCAAGCCGAGGCCGAGGTCGCCGCCGTACCTCTGCCGTCGTCGGAAGACGTTGCCGCGGCGGCCACCTCGCGCATCGAGCAGGCTTTCGCCCAGGCGAAGCCCAGGCCAGCCGCCCCGCGCGCCGTGGAGCCGGAACCCGCCGACGTCGACCCGGTGAAGACGGCGTCGATCCCCTCGGGATGGGCCGTCCAGGTCGCGGCCGCCCAGAGCGAGACCGACGCGCGCAAGAAGCTTGCGGCGACCAGCCGCCAGGCGCCGACGATCCTCGCCGATACGGCCGGCTACACGATGGCGTTCGACAAGGACGGCGTCACCTATTTCCGCGTCCGCTTCGGCGGGTTCTCGTCCAAGGCCGAGGCGTGGGGCGCATGCAATGCACTGAAGAAGAAGAAGATCGCCTGCTACGCGGTCCAGCAATAGGAAGGCCACCCCTTTCTCCAGGTTGTATGAAGTCGAAGGAGATCTAGTTGTGATCGGAGAGCAGGACGTCCTTGGCCTCGTTGATACGCGCCGCAAGGAAAGACGACCCGCCAACATCGGGGTGCAGGCGCTGCATCAGGCTGCGATGCGCTTTGCGGATATCCGCCGCGGTAGCCCCCGTTTCAAGACCAAGGACCTTGTAGGCCTCCTCCTTAGTCATGGGGCCCGAACCTGGCGCAACTCGCTGCCCGCGACGAACGTCCGCCTCCAGGTTTTCGCGCCAGACGGGATGACGGCCGTCAAGGTACGCCTCAAGTAGCTGGCGGCTCTCCGCGTCGCCGGAGAGTTCCCCGTAGAGCGTCAGCAGCTCGGACAGGTTCAGCGCGCCGAGCATGCGTCCTTCGAACGTGCCCGCCAGCACCATGCCCTCGAGGCCGCCGCTGTCGTGGTCGAGTTCCATCTCCAGCGCCGCGGTGCGCACGCTTGAGCGCTTGCCGGGCGTCGGTTTCTGCGCGCCTCGGCGGCGGCGCGTGTAGCCGTACCAGCCGAGCGCCCCGGACAGCAGCACGCCGGCGACGCCGCCCCTGCCCAGCAGCGCGAGCACGACACCAGCCACTGCGAGCGTGATCGGTCCGGCGAGCCTGATCGCCCCGGCGAGACGCGCCGGATCGACGCGCATGAAGGCCGCGCCGAACGCTGCGACGACGAGGATCGCCGCGACGAGGTAGAACGCAGCCGTCATTTGCCCTTGCCCCCGAGGTGATCGAGCATCAGCAGGTCCTCGGGTCGGCCACGCGCGGCCAGGGCCTTGACGCCGCCGGCGGCGTAGACCGCGACCGAGGTGAGCAGGCGCGAAAGCGTCGCGGCGGCGGAACGGTCGAAGCGGAACCAGGCGCCGCGCGACAGCCGGGCGATCTCGCGGAAGCCGCGTTCGGCGATCGGGTCGACGCCTTCCTGGAAAACGAACACCGGGACGCCGTGCAGGCCGAGCCGGCCGGCCTTGTCGGCGAGATCGTCGATCGCCTCCTCCAGCGCGTCGCCGATATAGACCAGCGCCGCGACCTTGTCCTTCGCGGTCGCCTTCAGCGCATGCGACAGCACCTTGCCGATCTGCGTGTGGCCGCCGCGGCAGTCGATCTTCAGCATCAGCTCCTTCAGCGCCGCGGCATTGCCGACGAACCGCGAGGCCCGGCATTCGTCGTGGCCGCGGAAGTAGACCAGCTGGATGGCAAGCCTGTCCGTGCCCGCGGCGGCGTCGAACATCTCCGCCTGGAGCGCGCAGGCGAGGTCCCATGTCGGCTGGCGGCTCATCGTCGCGTCGAGGGCGAGGATCAGGCGCCCCCTGCCCGCGCTGTCCTGCTTGAGTGCGCTGGCCGCGCGCAGGAACGCGGCGACGTCGCCCGGGTCCGAGCGCAGCGGAGCCGGCTTGCCGCCGGTCGCGGCGGTGATTGGGGCGTTCTTGTCCTTCATGCAGCGGAATGTGCGGTCTGATCTTGGCGCTTGCAAGGCCTCGCGCCGCGCCCGCCGGCCGGACTCAGCTGGCGAAGATGTCCGGCATGGCGAAGGGCCGCGCCAGCGTCTCGGCGTAGCGGCGCCTCGTCTCGGCGCGCTTGCGACCGGTTTCGTCGACCGGCAGGCGCAGCGCCGCGACCAGCTGCCGGATCTCCTGGCGCGCCGCCAGGTGCGACAGCGTCGGCTTGGTGCCGAGCACGTGCTCCTCGAAATCGTCGAGTGCGGTCAGCCCGATCGGAAAGAACTCGCGGAAGACGACTCGTTCCGAGATGCCGTCGGCCATGCGGAAACCGAGCTGCATGGCCAGTTCGCGCAGGCAGGAATCGATCTTCTGCTCGTTGCGCGAGGTGATGCTCGACATGCGGTTCCTGACCACGATCCAGTCGAGGATGGCGTTGTCGGCCTGGCGCCGCTCGCGCCGCGCGTCGCGGACCGCCGAGGCGTACTGCGAATGCTCGATGATGTCGTGGCCGACCGGGTCGATGCGCGCCAGCACGTCGAAGTCGATGAAGCTGTCGTTCATCGGCGTCACCAGCGTGTCGGCGATGCGGTGGGCGAGGCGGTTGAGATAGGTGTCGGAGCCGGGCGTGTCGATGACGACGAAGTCGTGGCGGTGCTCGACGTCGCCAAGGCCGTCCATCAGGCGACGGAACTCCTCGCCCTCGGCGTCGGCGACGGTCTCGCGTCGCGCCGGGGCGACGTGGAAATGTTCGGGAATGGCCAGGTCGATGCCGGCCGAGCGCGCCCAGCGCCGGCGGTTCTCGACATAGCGCGTCAGCGTCAGCTGGCGGCCGTCGAGGTCGACGGTGGCCACCTTCTGCCCGGTCTTGAGGAGCGCGACGGCGATGTGCATGGCGGTCGTCGACTTGCCCGAGCCGCCCTTCTCGTTGCCGCAGACGATGACATGCGCGCCGCTCTTGCGGCGACCCTCCGCTCCGGATCCCGAATACGCCATCCCACCTAGAACTCCACGCCCGCTTTATCTTGCGAGGAATATGGTGGTTTTTCAATTGCCTCGGCGATCACGAGGGCGAGAACCTCGCGCCGTGGTAAAGGCGAATGGTTACGGGCGGGGTCCCGCCGCCCCGGTCTCGCTCCTGCCGGGACGCTAGAGAAGTCCGAGTTCGGCCAGTTCCCGGCGCAGCTTGAGCGGCAGTTCGGCGAGCCCCGCCCTGCCCTTGCCGAGGTCGGCGGGCGCATCCTCGGGCTTCAGGTATCGCCAGCCCTGGAAGGGCCGTCGCGGCTGCCAGTCCGTCTTGACCACGACCGGATCGAGCACCAGATGGCAGCGGCCGATGCCCTCGCCGTCGGTGAACGGCCTGATCTCCGTGATCACCTGCCGGCACTGCACGGCCCCCTTGATCACCCAGTAGAGCGAGCCGCCGTCGACGATCTCGGCAGCGCGCGTCGGCACCATGCGGGTGGTGTGGAATTGCTCCTCGGGCCGCCCCTGCCGCCGGCATTCGGCCAGCCGCGAGGCGATCCACTCCTCCAGATCCTCGACGCTTTCGCAGCCGACGCAGAGTTTGATGAGGTTGAGGGCCATGGAGCGAAACTAGCGGTGTCGCCCGTGAGGTTCAACGGCGCGGTGGATTATGCACAGGCACGGCAGGCCGAAAAGAACTACGCATCCCCGCTCTACATTGTCCTCAGATTCGGCAGGTCCATAAACCCTCGAACAACTTCTTGCGTAATGTCTACACATCAGTAAGAATTGACTAGCTTTCCAGAGGAATCCGATGTCGTCGAAGAGCGATCAAGACATTTGGGCGTTGCTGATCACCGGTGCGCACGTCCTTCTACTGACGGCCTACTTCGTATTGCCACTTCTCGAAGTGGCCATCATGCAGACCCTTTCCGGAACGTACGTGTTGGTAGGCGTGGTTTTCGCCTTGGCCCTTGCCGGAATAGCAGCGCTCTGCTCGAGCGAAATGTCGCCAGCACGCCTGTTCGCTATCCTATGCATCAATGCTGCTTGCCTGCTCGCGCTTTACACGCTCGTCTACCAAAGCCAGGGAATTGCGGTAAGTGGCGGGGGGACAACGCGACTGTTCGCCGATGCACTCTATATGTCAGTCGTTACCTGGACTACGCTTGGGTATGGCGATCGCTTGCCAACTCCCGGAATGGAACTCGTCGCAGCGTCTCAAGCTGTTGTCGGGTACCTTTATCTAGGCATGCTTGTAGGAGTCGCAACAAGCTTGGCGTTGCAGGAGAATCCGCGGCAGGAGAATCCGCGCTAGTCACGCCACAGCGCGACGGCAACGCTACCGAGAATATAGAATATGACGAGGTGAAAGGAGACGACCGCGATCCACCGTGCGATCCGGGTCCGGCGGATTCTGCCGTCGTTAGCCCATTCGTAGCCGAGGACTGAACTCAACACGGCTACGACAGACGACCAAGTCTCGGAAAAGGGATGATGGGCTTCGTGGGCGCTCACTGCCGGCTCCTCGGCTTTCTCCGCTATCGGAACGTTAGCTCGATCGGTGATAACGTTCGGTGAACGGGGCAAGGGGATCGAAGGTTCCTCGTCCCGCCGGTCAAGCGCATATGCCATTTCGTCCCCCCCCCGGCCGACCCTGACAACCGATTGGGCCGAAACCTAGGCTGTAGTCCAAGTATTTGCAAGTTCACCGCGGCGTGCAACGTCCCGGAGACAAGAAAAGAGCCCTCAGCACTCCACGACGCTGACGGCCAGCCCGCCGAGGCTGGTCTCCTTGTATTTCTCGTGCATGTCGAGACCGGTCTGGCGCATTGTCTCGATCGCCGCGTCGAGCG
>CALFXR010000008.1 GCA_937958475.1 uncultured Mesorhizobium sp.
AGCACGTCGCCGAGGTCGCCGAGCACGTTTCGGTAGTGGTCTTCCATGTCGAAGAGATCGCAGCCGAGGTAGATGAGGTCGTAGCCGAGCCCGATCAGGTGGCGGGCGCGGGCCGGGTTGGTTGCGTTGGCGGCAGCGCGGATGCCGTGGCGGCGGGCGACCGCGACCGTCTTGCGATGCGCCTCCTCGATGTATGCGGCAGCTTCGTCCGCCGGCGCCGACAGGCCGAAGCGGGACAGCGCGAGGTCGGACGGGCCGAGCTGGATGACGTCGAGGCCCGGCGTCGCGGCGATGTCGTCCAGCACGTCCAGCCCCGACACGCTCTCGACCATGGCGATGACGAGCTCGCGCCGGCGCACGCTGTCGAAATAGGCGCCGAGGTTGCGGCGATAGGCGGAGGCGCGCGGGATGTTGGAGTTGCGGATGCCGAGCGGCGGGTAGCGGCAGGCCCTGACGAAACGCTCGCATTCGGCGCGCGAGCCGACATAGGGGCAGGTGATCGAGGCGAGGCCGAAGTCGAGCAGCGCCATCGCCAGGCCGGGGTCGTCGTTCCACGGCACGCGCACGCCCGCCGCCGAGCCGGCGGCCTGGATGGCGGTGATGGCGGCGGTGATGTCGGAGCGGTCGAAATTGCTGTGCTGCAGGTCGATGGTGACGACGTCGAAATCGAGCAGCGCCAGCATCTCGGCGGAGAGCTTTCCGGGGATGATCGACCAGGCGCTGATCGCCGGCCGCCCGCTCTCCCAGGCGGCGACGATCGGATTGGGCTTCAGGTCGCGCATCGAACGGCTCCGGTCTCAGCTTCCGATGTCGCGGGCGGCCGCCCGCTTGTGGGCGACCAGCGCCGCCAGGCGGCGGTCGCGCCAGCGCTGCCGCTCCGGGAGCTCGGCGGCCGGGTGGCGCGCGCGCAGGTCGCGCTCGACCTCGTCCAGCTTTTCGGGCGTGAGCGTCACCGGGCCGGTCATGTTCGAGGCGATCTTGACCAGCGTCGCGCTGTAGCGCTCGACATAGTCGCGGACGCCGGCCGGCGCGTTGAGGTCGATGGTCTCGTAGGGGCCCATGAACGCCCAGCGCAGCGCCAGGCCGTCGCGGATGCCGGCATCGACGTCCTCGGCGCTGGCATAGCCTTCGTTGACCAGCCGGAAGGCCTCGTTGAGCAGCGCCGTCTGCAGCCGGTTCATCAGGAAGCCGTCGATCTCGCGCTTCATCGGGATCGGCACCTGGCCGATGGAGCGGATCAGGGCGACGGTCTCCGCGACGGTCTCCTCGCTCGTCCACGGCGCCGGCACGACCTCGCAGGCAGGCACGAGGAAGGGCGGGTTGATCGGGTGGACGACGATGGTGCGCTCGCGGCCGGTGGCCTCGCCGGTGAAGGCCGACGGCAGGATCGCCGAGGTGGAGCTGGCGACGATGGTCCCGGGCGCGGCCAGCGCCGTGATGGCGCGGAACACCGCGATCTTGTCCTCGACGCGCTCGGGCGTGCTCTCCTGGACGTAGATCGCGCCGTCGAGCGCCTCGGCCATGGTGGCGCAGGGCACAAGGCGGGCCAGCACCTCGGACTTCGACCAGCCGCCGAGCAGGTCGTTGGCGACGAGGTCGTCGAGGATGGGCTCGATGTAGCCGACGGCGTTGTCGACCGCGGCGGGTACGGCGTCCCAGAGACGGGCCTCGTAGCCGCCGCGGGCAAAGCAGATGGCCCAGGCCCTGCCGATGAAACCCGTGCCGATGATCGCGACTTTCCGCATGTTCACTCCGTTCCGCCACGGCGCGCCGGGGATCCGCGGCCAGCGCCTCGATTTGTCGTCCGACGCCTGCCGGCAGGCGTCAGCGGGAGACGAATCCGCCGTCGATGACGAGTTCGGCTCCCGTGACGAACGCTGCATCGTCGGAGGCGAGGAAGGCAACCCCCGCGGCGATGTCCTGCGGCGTCCCGGTGCGGCCGAGCGGCGTCCACTCGATCAGCTTCTCCAGCATGTCGGAGGGCAGCGGCTTGCCCGTGCGCATCGGCGGCAGGAAGCCGGGATAGATCGCGTTGACACGGATGCCGAGCCGGCCGTAGCGGACGGCGAAGGTCTTGGTCAGCGCGCGCACCGCGCCCTTCGAGGCATGGTAGCCCGGATGCCCGCCTTCGCCGCCGACGATGGCCATGATCGACGAGATGTTGACGATCGAGCCGCCGCCGCCCTTCTGCATGAAGGGCACGGCGTGCTTGGTGCCGAGGAAGACGCCGGTCGCGTTGACGTCGAGGATGGCGTGCCAGGCCTCGGCGCCGAGCACGTCGCCCTCGACCTGGCTGCTCCGCCCGGCCGAGTTGACGAGGATGTCGAGCCTGCCGAAATCGGCGAAGGCGCGTTCCATCGCCGCCTTCCAGTGGTCCTCGCGGGTGACGTCGAGCATCAGCCAGCAGGCCGAGGAATGGTGGGCGTCGCGGATGATGGCGTCGGCGCCGGTCTCGACGACGTCGGCGAGGATGACATCGGCGCCCTCGGCGAGAAACCGGCGCGCGGTCGCGGCGCCGATGCCCGAGGTGCCGCCGGTGATCAGCGCGGTCTTCCCCTTCAGCCTCAAGGCGTCCTCCTCTTGCCGGCGTCGATCGCCGCTTGCCTGCCAGTGAGCGCTACCATGCCGTCCCCGCGGGCAATTCACCCGAACGGGGAGGGTCCGCCGGTCATGCCTCCAGCTCGCGGCGGTTGACGCATGTCGCGAGACGTCCATGCCGCACATAGTCGAGCACCTGCTGCACCGACTTCAGCCTGAGGTCGCGCGCGCTCGCCGGGCTGTAGAAGCCGCCATGGGGGGTGAGGATGAGGCGGCCCCTGAGCCACGGCTCCTCGTCGCGCCAGGCCCTGATCAGCGGGTGCGCCGGGTCGGGCGGCTCGACGGGGAGGACGTCGAGGCCGGCGCCGCCGACGCGGCCCTCGCGGATCGCTTCGGTGAGGGCGTCGAGGTCGATGATCTGCCCGCGCGCCGTGTTGATGACGATCTGGCCGGGTTTCGAACGGGCGAAGGCGGCGGCGTCGAGCATGTTTTTCGTCTTCGGCGTGCCCGGCGCGTGCACGGAAAGCACGTCGGCGACCGACATCAGGTCGTGGAGGTCGTGGACGCGGTCGAAGCCGAGGCCGAGTTCCATGCCGGCGGCGAGGAACGGATCGAAGAAGACGATCCGCATGCCGAAGCCGGCGGCGCGGCGGGCGGCGGCGATGCCGATCGGGCCCATGCCGACGACGCCGAAGACGGCGCCGGCGAGGCGGCGGATCAGCGGCGGCGCGTGGTACTTCCACCCTTGCACGAGGTCGGCGCGCAGGGCCGCGTCGAGCTGGGCGGTGCCGCGCGCCAGCGTCATCATCAGCGCGATGGCGTGGTCGGCGACCTCGTGGGTGCCGTAGTCGGGGACGTTGGTCACCGGAATGCGCAGGCGGCCCCAGGCGGCCATGTCGACATTGTCGGTGCCCACCCCGGCGCGCACGACGATGCGGCAGTTGCTGAACGACGCCTCGGGCTCGCGAAAACGCTCGGCGCCGTGGTGCTGGATGATGGCGTCGTAGGCGGCGCAGCGCTCCGCGTCCATCGGCTCGCCGGCGTCCTTGCCCCAGCGGCGGACGTCGAAGACGATGCCGTCGGAGGCGAACGTCTCGCGCTCGAGCACGGCGTCGTCGGGATAATGCCAGCCGGCCATCAGGATGCGGAGCGGCTTGTCTGTGGCGGTGGCCATGTCGGTCATCCCTTGAAGCGTGGTGTCGGCAGGCCACGCACGCCGGCATCGACGGCGAACAGGCCGCCGGCGAAGCGCTGGTGGCGCAGCCCGCGCGCGGCGGTGGTGATGTAGAGCACGTCGAGGTTCGTCCCGCCGAACTCGCAGCAGGTCGGCGCGTCGGTGGGCAGGACGACCGCGCCGATCGGCCGGCCGGACGGGTCGTAGCGCACGACCTTGCCGGTCAGCGGGATGGCCAGCCAGTAGCAGCCTTCGGCGTCGACGGTGGCGCCGTCGGCGATGGTGCCGGCGTCGCGCAGGTCGATGAAGATTCGCCGCTCGCCGACCGCGCCGGTGGCCGGGTCGAAGTCGAAGGCCCAGACTAGGCGGGCGTGGCTGTCGGCGAAAAACATGGTGCGGCTGTCGGGGCTCCAGGCGAGGCCGTTGGCGCAGCCGATGCCTTCCACCATGCGGTGCACGGACAGGTCCGGATCGAGGCGCCAGAGCGAGCCGACGAATTCGATCGGCCGGTCGGGAGCCTCGAACATCGAGCCCGACCAGAAGCGGCCCTGGCGGTCGGGCTTGCCGTCGTTGAAGCGGGTGTCGGGCATCCCGGCCTCGGGCTCGGCGACCGGGCGGAATGCGCCCGTCTCAGGTTCGAAGAAGTGGAAACCGTCGGCCATCGACATGACCAGGCCGCCCTTCTCGCGCAGGCCGAGGCAGCCGGGGTAGGCCGGCGTCGCCCAGCTGTCGTTGCGGCCGCTGGCCGGGTGGTGGCGGTGGATGCGGCTGCCCCAGATGTCGAGCCACCAGAGCACCGCGTCGACCGGGTCCCAGAGCGTGCCCTCGCCGAGCTCGGCCCCGGCATCGACGACGCAGACGGGCTCGGCCTTCATGGACGCTTCTCCCGGTCCGGCCGCGCGGGCATGGCGAATCGGAGCAGGCCGGCGAAGGCGTCGCTGCCGATGGTGACGGTGACGAGGATGACGACGCCGTAGACGACCATCAGCGCGCCCGTCGACAGGCCGAGAGCGGGCAGCAGCCCGGCGAGCACGGTCAGGACCAGCGCGCCGGCGATGGTGCCGAGATAATGGCCGCTGCCGCCGAGGATCGAGGCGCCGCCGATGGCGACGGCGGCGATGGAGGTGAAGAGATACGGCTCGCCCATGCCGAGATAGGCCTGGCCGGAATAGCCGGTGAGCAGCATGCCGGCGAGCGCGGCGGTGGTGCCCGACAGCATGTAGGTGACGATCGTCGTGCGCGCCGCCGGCACGCCGGAGAAGGCAGCGACCGTGGCGCTGCTGCCGACGGCGTAGACGTAGCGGCCGAAGGCGGTCTTCGACAGGAGCAGCGAGGCGACGAGCGCGAGCACGGCCCACAATATGCCTATGACCGGGACCGGGCCGATGCGGCCGACGGAGAGGTAGCGGATCATCTCCGGCGCCGGCGGGGTGGGCAGGCCGCCGGTGTAGATGACGATCAGGCCCTGGAGAATGACGTTGGTGGCGAGCGTCATGATGATCGCCGGCACGCCGAACAGCGCCACCCCGACGCCGTTGACCAGGCCGATCAGCGCACCGGCGGCAAGGATCAGCGGCCCGACCCACAGCAACGGCAGGTCCTGGCCCCCGCAGAAGATCGCCATCAGGATCGCGGCGCAGTTGAGCACCCAGGGCACGGAGAGGTCGATGCCGCCGCCGATGATGACGAAGGTCTGGCCGAGCGCGACGATGCCGATGAAGGCGGCGAGCACCAGCGAGGAGCGCAGGTTGGATTCCGACAGGAAGCCCGGCGAGAAGAAGGTGGTCACCATGAGCAGCACGAGCATGCCGACATAGGCGAGCACGATCAGCCGGTTGCGGGCGAGGAAGGCTCTCACCGGTCCTGCCCCTTGGCCGACTTCTCGGCGAGCGAGCTGGCGAGCACCGCGCCGAGCAGGATCAGGCCGGCCATGACCGGCTGCCAGTAGCTCGACACGCGCAGCGCGAAGACGAGGTCGCCGATGATGGTGAGGATGAAGGCGCCGATGATGGTGCCGACGAGATGGCCGCGTCCGCCGAACAGGCTGACACCGCCGACGACGGCGGCGGCGACCGAGGGCAGGATGTAGTCGCGGCCGATCAGCGGCGAGCCGGTGCCGGTCTGCGTCGTCAGGTAGAGCGCGGCGGCCGCGGCGAACAGGCCGGAGAGGCCGTAGGTGGCGATGTTCGCGCGCAGGATGGAGACGCCCGAGAGGACCGCGGAGCGCTCGCTGGAGCCCGTCGCCTGGATGACGATGCCGAGCCGCGTGGCCCGGAACCAGTACCAGAACAGGATCAATGCCATCAGGACCCACACCGGGCCCGACAGGCCGAGGAAGATCGAATAGCCGAAACCGGTCCACCAGGACGGCACGCTGCCGCCATCGGTTGGCAGGATGGTCAGCGCGATGCCGGTGAGGATGGACCAGCCGGCGAGCGTCACCAGAAAGGGCTGCAGGCGCAGGACCGTGATCAGGACGCCGTTGAGCGCGCCGATGGCGAATCCGATCGCCAGGATGACGAGCGACCAGCCCGCGACCTGCAGCGGATCGTCGCCGAAGGTTGTCGCGGCCAGAACCGTGCCGAGGCTGATGACGCCGCCGATGGACAGGTCGATGCCGCCGCGGATGAGGACGATGGTCTGTCCCGCGGCGGCGAGCATCAGGGTCAGCGCCGACGCGGTGGCGAGGTTCAGTTCCTCCAGCGAGAAGACGCCGCTCTGGAATCGGCTGCGCGCCACCACGATCGCCGCCAGCATGATCAGCGCGACGAGGAACGGCGTACGGTCGAGCGACCGTACCCAGGCGGACATGAGCCGGTCGAACCGGCCGCGCGGCTTCGGCGAATCCGACATGCTAGGCAGCCTCGTCGAAGAGCGCGGCGCGCAGGATCGCGCCTTCCGAGAGATCCTCGCCCTCCAGCATGGCGGCGACGCGCCCCTCGCGCAGCACCATCACGCGGTCGGCGACGTTGACCAGTTCCTGGAGGTCGCTCGAATAGAACAGGATGGCGTAGCCCTTCGCGGCGAGGTCGCGCATGAGCTGGAAGATCTCGCTCTTGGTGCCGACGTCGACGCCGCGCGTCGGGTCGTAGAGCAGGAGGACGCGCGCCTCGGTCAGCAGCATCTTGCCGAAGATCACCTTCTGCTGATTGCCGCCCGAGAGCGTGTCGGCCTGCTGCTCGGGCGTGCTCACCTTGATGTGCAGGAAGTCGACCATCTCCTTGACCAGCGCGGCCTCGGCATCGCGCAGGAGCACCCCGCGCCGCGACATCCGCCGGATGACGGCGAGCGTCAGGTTCTCGCGCACGCTCTTGGACAGGAGAAGCCCCTGGCCGCGGCGGTCTTCCGGCACGAGCGCGATGCCGTCGCGGCCGACCAGCGCGTCGCGCGGCGAGGAGATGGCGGCCGGCCGGCCCCACAGCCGCATCTCGCCCTGCGACCGGGAGACGCCGAACAGGGCCTGGAACAGTTCCCGCTGGCCGTGCCCCTGAAGGCCGCCGACGCCGAGCACCTCGCCCTCCTTCATGTCGAAGGTGACGCCGGGCAGGCGCGGTCCCGACGACAGGCCGCGGGCTTCGACGGCGATGCGGTCGGTCGCGTGAGCAACGCGCTGCGGATAGAGCCGCTCGAGCCGGCGGCCGATCATCTCGGTGACGATCTCGTCGTCGGTGACGTTCCCGGCGACGTGCGCGGCGACGGTGCGACCGCCGCGGAAGATGGTCAGCCGGTCGGCGACGGCGCGGACCTCGCCCATGCGGTGCGAGATGAAGACGACCAGCCGCCCTTCGCCGGCGAGGCGCCTGGTCAGGTCGAGCAGCCATTCGGTCTCGCGCGCGGCGAGCGCCGACGTCGCCTCGTCGAGGACGAGGATACGCGGCTCCTGCGCGAGCGCCTTGGCGATCTCGACGATCTGGCGCTCGGCAAGGCCCAGCCGCCGCAGATCCTGTCCGGGATGGATGGCGGGAAAGCGGTAGCGGTCGAACAGCGCTTCCGTGCGGCGGCGGACCTCACGCCAGGATACGGTGCGCAGGACCGTGCGCGGTTCGCGGCGGAACCAGATGTTTCCCTCGACGCTGAGATCGGGGATCGACGAAAGCTCCTGGAAGACGGTGACGATGCCGCGCCGTGCGGCGGCGTCCGGATCGCGCGGCGCATAGTCGGCGCCGTCGAGCAGGATGCGGCCCTGGTCGGCACGCAGCACGCCGGCGAGGATCTGGATGAACGTGCTCTTTCCCGCGCCGTTCTCGCCGAGCAGCGCGTGGACCTCCCCGGCGGTCGCGGAAAAGCTCGCCTCGTTCAGCGCGACAATGCCGCCGAACCGCTTGGAGAGGCCGCCTGCACTTAGAAGTTCCATTCAGCATTCTCCAGACGAATCCCGCGGGCAAATGGCCCGCGGGAACCGTCCAATCGGCAGAGGATCAGCTCTTGCCCGCAGCCTCTTCCGGAGTGATCTCGACCCAGGTCGGCGAAACCGGCAGGAACAGTCCCGGCGAAAGGTCGGGGAAGGCGTTCTTGCCGAGTTCGATCGGCTGCACTTCCGTGCCCGGGAACAGCTTCGAGGGGAAGAGCTCCGTGGCGAAGAAGTCGTTCTTGTAGATGACCGCGCGATTCTCCGGGCGCTTGCCGGTGTCGAGAATCTCGACGGCGAGCTTGATCGCCTCGGAAGACAGGAAGGGCGGGTTCGAGCCGAGGATGCAGCTGGCTCCTTCCCCGCCGCAGGCCACCGCCGAGCCGTTGAAGGAGAACGCCGTGACCGGGACCAGCGGCCGCCCGGCGTCCTTGAGCGCCTGCATGGCGCCGGTGCCGTAGGCCATGTTGACGACCGCATCCACCTGCGGGTTCGCCGCCAGCAGCGCGGCGACGCCGGACTGCTCCGGCCCGGGCGCGAAGTCGCCGTTGAAGTAGCCGACGATCTTGATGTCGGGATACTTGGCCAGCACCTCCTCGGTCGCCTTGGTGGTGGCGATCGACGCCTCGTAGCCGGCGAGGCCGCGGTCGATGATGACGTTGCCCTTGCCGCCGAGCTTCTCGGCGACCCATTCGGCGAGCACGCGCGGGATGAAGTCCCAGTCGACCGAGAGCGCGTAGGCGCAGGGCTCGTCGACGGTCTGGTCGAAGCTGATCACCAGGATGCCGGCGTCGCAGGCGCGCTTCAGCGTCGGGTTCAGCGCCGTCACCGAAGCGGCGTCGACGAGGATGGCGTGCGGCTTCTGCCGGATGATGTTGTTCAGCGAGTTGATCTGCGCCTGGACCGTGCCTTCGGCCTGCTCGATGCGCAGGTCGACGCGGCCGGCGAGCGGCCCCTTCTTCGTGGCGATCTCGGCGCTGCGGATCATCTGCTGGCGCCAGTCGTTGCCCATGAAGTTGTTGCTGAGATAGATGACGTAGGGATCGGCTGCGGCGGCCGGCGCCAGACCGGTGAGGGTCGTTGCGGCGGCGAGCACGCCGCCCAGCAGCAGTGACTTCAGACTCATTTTGTTCCTCCCGATTTCGCCGGCGAATCGGCTGCGGCCCCTTGGTGTCGCACCGGTATCGTCAGGCAGCTACGATGCAGTTTTCAAGGACGACGCGAACTCCTCAAGCGACCCGACGGCCCCTTCCCTCCCCGCAGCCGCCCGGGGGCGGACAGCGTTCCGCCCGTCTTCGGCGACGCTGCCAGTGGCAGGCCGCCGTACCGATCGCCGCGGCGCACGCCGTCCGCCAACGAGCGAGAAATGACTCCAAACGGCAAAAACGTATTCACCCGAACGGGTAGGAGGATCGCGAGGCCGGCTAAGCCGGCTGGCGCCGGCGGGGCCGCCGGCGGGTCAGATGCGGCGGGAACGCGCCGGCGGCGCGCCGACGTCGATGCAGCAGAGATCGTTGGCGATGACGCGCACCAGCTCCGACTGCCGGCAGGTGCCGGTCTTGGAGAAGATCCGCTTCATGTGGAAACGCACGGTCTCCACCGAGACGCCGGTGCTCTCGGCGACGGCGGCCAGGCCGTTGTTCGAGAGCAGGCTGACGGTAGTGCGGATCTCGCTCGGGGTCAGGCCGTAGTTCTCGCGCAGCATCGCCTCGAGGACCTCGGCGTCGTAGTCGTCCGGCAGGATGACCAGCCCGATCTCGTGGCTGTCGATCCCGTCGCCCCTGGCCGCCCAGCCCCATGCGCGGACGCGGCGGCCCTGCTCGCCGTTGAACAGCACCGTGTCGCAGGCCTCGCGCTCGGCGGTCGCCGCCTTGCGCAGGAAGGCGCGCAGGGTCTCGGTCGCAGCGCCGCCCACGAAGCGCAGACGACCCTCGGAGATCGCGATGACATCGCCTTCGGCGGCGAGGCGATAGGCGGCGTGGTTGGCGAACAGCACATTCATCCGCCTGTCCAGCCTGAACACGGCGGCGCGCAACCGGTTGACCATCGCGGCGGCGAAGGAATCGGTCTCGACGCGGCGGCGCAGCGAGCGGTCGATGACGACGGCCTGGCGCAGGTGATAGGCCATGCCGCTCAGGCGCTCGGCGGAATCGTTGGTGAAGGGCATGCCGTTGGCACCGCGCGACAGCTTGATCAGGAGCGTGCCGATCTCCGAGCGCAGCCCGATCGCCAGCACCTGGTCGGTGCCGCGGGGGGCGATGAACTCGCGGTGGAACGCAGGGCCGCCGAGATCGCGCTGGAGGAGGTTGCTGAACGAAATGGGCTGGCCCTCGTTGGCCAGGATCTGCGACGTCGTCGGGTCGATCAGGTGGCCGTAGGTGTGATAGCGCTCGATCAGCGGCGCGGCGTGGCCGAAGGCGCCGACGAGGCAGATCGAGCGGTCGGGCTCGGACAGCACGTCGATATAGGAGGCCTGCGCGCCGCAATAGCTCGTGAGCTGCGCCAGCGCATCGTCCCACGGCTTCAGGCCGCCCGCCGCCGAGTAGATGCGTTCGATCACATGGTCGCGCGGAGTGATATGTCCTGCCAGCATCCTCCCCTCCCGCAACGGCGCGGCTGACCGTCGTCCTTCAATCTAGGCGAAACCCCGCAAACCGCAACGCCGTCGTTGGCGGTCGGCCGCGC
>CALFXR010000009.1 GCA_937958475.1 uncultured Mesorhizobium sp.
GCGGGCTCGGTCGCTTCGGGAGCAGGAGCCGCCTGATCGGCCGGCGGCGTCGCTGCGGGCGCCGCGGCGCCCGGTGTCGCCGGCTCGGTGACGGCCGGCTGTTCGGGCGCGGCCGTCGTGTCGGCCGGCACGTCGGCGCCGCCGCGGCCGAAGACGAAGAACGCGATCACGGCGAGAACGATCACCACCGCGGCGATCAGCACGCCGGTTCCGGCGCCCCGGTCGGTTCGCACCACGGCCGCCGAACCGGGAGCGGGGTCGTTCGACGCGATGCGCGGCTCGGGCGTGCGCGGATCCGGCCCCAGCGGGGGAATCGGATTGAATGTGTCTTCGACGACGCGCGGGTCGCGCGTCCTCGGATCGTTCTGGTTGCGGACTGGGTTGGCCATCGGGACTTCCTCCGTCGTCAATGTGTGACGGATCAACGCCCGAAACGACTTACGGTTTCATCGGGTGTGGCGAGAGCCATGCCCGCATGCGCCGTACGCTGCCGCCGGACGGCGGCGACCAGCGCGCCGCGCCTTCCCGTGTCCGGCGGATTTCGTCCGCTCAGCCTTCGTCTTCGACGGAGGACTCGGGCTTAACGATGGTCCCGGTGTTGTCCGGCGTCGACATCGGCGTCGCCGTCGTGCTGGCCACGGTGGTCTCGTCGATTCCGGCCGAGGCGCTGCGCATCATCTCGCAGGCGCTCGCCGCGGACAGGCCGAGGCCGAGCGCGGCGGCGATCATCAGGAGTCTGGTCATCGTCTTCATCTCCGGTCGATTGCGACGCGGCGAGACTAGCCGGGTTTCGCCGATTCGCGAAGTGAGGTCTGTGTGATCAGTTCGCGGCGGTGACCGTGTAGCCCGCCTTGCGCAGCAGCTCGACGACGCCTTCCGCGCCCGGCAGGTGAAGGGCGCCGATGGCGACGAAGGCGCCGCCCTTCTGCAGGAGCGGCTCGGCCTCGGCCGCCATCGTCTTGTTGCGCGCGGTGACCATGACTTCCTCGAAGGCGGCGTAGCTGTCCTCTTTTTCGCCGTCCGGCAGCACTACCTTGAACAGCGGCCAGATCGCGCCGACCTCACCCTGTACGTAGAGGGAGATCATCGTCTCGACGACGTCGTCCATGCGGTCGCCGAGCTTCAGCGTGTCGACGAGGCCGCGGATGTGGAACTCCATCGGCAGCGAGGCCATCGCCTCGAGTTGGTCGGTCACCGTCTCCAGGCCGCGCAGTTCCTTGCCCGCCGCCTCGGCGTCCTGAGCCAGCTTGACGTCGAGCACCGGCAGGCCGGCGGCCTTGCGCGCCATCTCGCAGGCGGGAAGCGCCACCATGGCCGACAGCATCCACGGCTTCATCTTGGCGACGCTGGCGAGCGGGATGCCCCGCTCCGAGAGGGCTGCTTCCACCGCCTCGGCATCCTCGGGCGAGAGCAGCGATTTCAGCGTCGTCTGGTCGGTGAACATCATCAGCTCGGGCTTCTGCATGATCGCCGCCATCATCTCCGCCTGGTCGAGCACGTCGGTGGTCTCGATGACGACGGTCGCGGAGGCGTCGTAGGCCGCCTGCGCCGCGTCCGGCAGCGCGGTCACGCGCGGATCGGTCATGTGCATGGTGCCGAACAGGTAGGACGTGCCGAGGCCCGCCTTCTCGATCTTCCACAGGAGGCCGCTGCCGTTCGGGGTCGCCCGTGCGTCTTCCTCGATCTTCCCGGCCGCGGCCGGGTCGTCCTTCCTCAGCGCCTGCATGAGGTCGACCCCGGTACATACGGGCGTTTCCGCCCGCGCCTGGCCGACGGCGAATGCCGCGACCAGCAGGAACGACAGGAAGAAGAGCACGTTGATCGCGGCCAGCAGCTTGAGCGCCGGCATGGCGAGACGATCGGCGAGGGCGACGGCGCGGTTCATCCCGCGTTTCTAGGCGCAAATCACGGCAAAACCGTTAATCCGGCCGCGACAATTGCCCTCAACCCTGCCGCGCCGCTCGCCTCTCAGGCGCGCGGATGCGCCGCCTCGTAGATGTCGAGCAGCCGCGCCGTGTCGACTGCGGTATAGACCTGGGTCGTCGACAGGCTGGCATGGCCGAGCAGTTCCTGGATGGTGCGCAGGTCGCCGCCGCGCCCGAGAAGATGCGTGGCGAAGGAATGGCGCAGCGCGTGCGGCGTCGCCGTCTCCGGCAGCGCCAGCGCCGAGCGCAGGCGGCGCATCTCGCGCTGCACGATCGCCGGGTCGAGCGGTCCGCCGCGGGCGCCGCGGAAAAGAAGCTCCTTCTGGCCGACATGGTAGGGGCACAGCCGCCGGTATTCGGCGACGGCCGCCGCGGCCACCGGCAGCACGGGCACGAGGCGGGTCTTGCCGCCCTTGCCGGTGACGCGCAGCGTCTGCGCGCCGGTGCCGGCGAAATCCTCGCCGGTGAGGCCCAGCGCTTCCGAGATGCGCAGGCCGGAGCCGTAGAGCAGCGTCAGCACGGCCGCGTTGCGCGCCGCGATCCAAGGCTCCTCGGCGATCTGGCCCTCGGCCGAGACCACCTTGCGCGCATCCGCAGCCGTCAGCGGTTTGGGCAGCGACTTCGGCTGCCGCGGCGCGCGCAGGGCGGCTGCGCCGGCCGCATTGACCAGCCCGCGGCGTTCGAGGAAGCGCAGCAGCGAGCGGATGCCGGCGAGCCCGCGCCCCAGCGTGCGCGCCCCGGCGCCGTCGGCGCGACGCTGGGCGAGGAAGGCGCGCAGGTCCGCCGGCCTCAGCCCCTCGATCTCGGCGATGCCGGGCGGTCCGCCGCAATGGCCGGTGAGGAACTGCAGGAACTGGCGCGTGTCGCGCTCGTAGGCCTCCACCGTCAGCGGCGACATGCGGCGTTCGCGCGACAGCGTCTTCAGCCAGTCGGCGCGCGCCTTGTGGAGGTCGTCCTTCGCCGGGATGAGGAATTGCTGCATGCTGGGAGCCTCTCGGCCCAAAATGACGCGGGCAGGTTAGCATCCGGTGAAGCGCTGCGCGATTGAAATGCGGCGTCTGCCGGACTAGACCAGACGAAAGGACATCGCCCATGCCGAAGCCGAAAAAACCCGTGAAGATGGCCGTCATCGGCGCCGCGCACGGCATCCGCGGCGAGGTGCGCGTCAAGACCTTCACCGCCGATCCGCTCGGGCTCGCCCATTACGGCCCGCTCCATGCGAAGGACGGCCGCGCCTTCGAGATCGTCTCCATCCGGCCGCAGGCGACCGTCGTCGTCGTGCAGTTCCGCGGCGTCGCCGACCGCAGTGCCGCCGAGGCGCTCAACGGCATCGAGCTCTTCGTCGACCGCTCGGCACTTCCCGCCGACCTTGAGGACGAGGAGTTCTACCACGCCGACCTCGTCGGCCTTGCCGTGCGCGACACCGCCGGCGACACGATCGGCAAGGTCAAGGCCGTGCTCAACTACGGCGGCGGCGACATTCTCGAAGTGGCGATGGACGACGGCGACGACGCGCTGATCCCCTTCACCAAGGCCGCCGTGCCGCAGATCGCGACAGGGGAGGGCCACGTCGTCGTCGATCCGCTCGCGGCGGGGCTGGTGACCGGCGACGACGAGTTGAGCGAACACCACGCCGAGGCCGAAGACGGCTTCGACCCGAAGCGGCGGCCGCGCGGCCCGAGCGGGGCCGGGGGCAACCGGTGAGCTTTCGCGCCACCGTCCTGACGCTCTATCCCGACATGTTCCCCGGCGCACTCGGCCTCTCTCTCGCCGGCCGCGCGCTGGAGCAGGGCGTCTGGTCGCTCGAGGCCGTGCAGATCCGCGATTTCGCCACCGACCGGCACCGCACGGTCGACGACACGCCGGCCGGCGGCGGCGCCGGCATGGTCATGCGCGCCGACGTCATGGCCCGCGCCATCGACCGCGCCGCGCCCGCCGGCGACCCCCGCCCGAAGCTGTTGATGAGCCCGCGCGGCCGGCCGCTCACCCAGGAGCGCGTGCGCGAACTCGCCGCCGGGCCCGGCGCGGTGATCGTCTGCGGCCGCTTCGAAGGCGTCGACCAGCGCGTCATCGACGCGCGCGGCCTCGAGGAGGTCTCGATCGGCGACTACATCCTGTCGGGCGGCGAGCCGGCCGCGCTCGTCCTGCTCGACGCGGTCGTGCGGCTGCTGCCGGGCGTCATGGGCAACGAGGCGTCCGGCGCCGAGGAGAGCTTCGAGGGCGGGCTGCTCGAGCACCCGCACTACACGCGGCCGCAGGAATGGGAAGGCCTCGCCATCCCCGAGGTGCTGACGTCGGGCAACCACGGAAAGATCGCGGCCTGGCGGCGCGCCGAGGCCGAGAGGCTGACCGCCGAGCGGCGGCCCGACCTTCTTGCGAAACGCGCCGCGCCTCACCCCGTCACGAAGTAGTACACCGCCAGGAACACGCCGACGGCGATGACGAAGCCGCGCACGGCCACCTGCGGCACGCGCTTGGCTGCCCAGACGCCGGCATAGCCGCCGAGCGCCACGCCCGGCACCATGACCAGCGCTTCCGGCCAGGCGACGACGCCGCCGGAGACGAAGACGGCGATGGCGACCGCGGCGATGACGATCGACAGCATGTTCTTCAGCGCGTTGAGGCGGTGGTAGTCTCCGGTCTGGGTCAGCCCCAGCGTCGCCAGCATCATCACGCCCATGCCGGCGCCGAAGAAGCCGCCGTAGACGGCGGTGGCGAACTGCACCACCGAGCCGGCGGCGGTGCCGATCGCAGCCTCGCGGCCGGCCTTCGGCTTCGGCTTCAGCCACGGTCCGGCGGCGAACAGCGCGGTGGCGCCGATCAGCAGCCAGGGCACCAGGGCGCGGAAGGACGGGTTGTCGAGCGCGAGCAAAAGCAGCGCGCCGGCCAGCGCACCGATCGCCGAGATGACCGCCATGGCCACCGCCTCGCGCCACATGGTGCGGATGTCCTTCCAGTAGGCCAGTGTCGACGTGATGTAGCCGGGGAACTGGGTCACCGACGACGTGGCGTTGGCCGAGATCGGCGGGATGCCGGCGAGCGACAGCGCGCCGAAGGTGATGAACGTGCCGCCGCCGGCGACGGCGTTGACCGCGCCCGACAGGAAGCCGGCGAGGAAGAGAATGGCGGCGATGGCGAGCGACATCTGTTCGGGATTCCGGCGGCGGTTTCGCCGGGTTTAGGCAGGCAGGGCCGGCATTGCAACGGGAATGACGGCCGCTCCCGCGACCTGCGGCGTCCCTTTCCGCACGGAGGCAGGCATCGCAAGGCCGTCGCGCGGTGGACAAATCCCGCGCGATGGTATATCGGCCCACCCGGAAGCCGGGAAAACCCGGTACCGCAACCAAGACCTAGTGAATTCGCCCCTGCCTCTCCTCTCGGAAGGGCATAGCCGGACGGTCGAAGAACTGATCGGCAAGCGCGGGCGCTCTGGCTGGCGCAAGAACGAAAGAAAGGTTCCACGCGATGGACATCATCCGTCAGCTCGAGGCCGAACAGGCCGCCAAGATCGAAGCCAAGCGCACGCTCCCCGAATTCCAGCCGGGCGACACCGTCCGCGTCCAGGTGCGCGTCACCGAAGGTTCGCGCACCCGCGTCCAGGCCTATGAGGGCGTCTGCATCGCCCGCTCCGGCTCGGGCTTCCAGGAGAACTTCACGGTTCGCAAGATTTCCTACGGCGAGGGCGTCGAGCGCGTCTTCCCGGTCTACTCGCCGCTCGTCGAGGGCGTCGAGATCGTGCGCCGCGGCAAGGTCCGCCGCGCCAAGCTCTATTACCTGCGCGACCGCCGCGGCAAGTCGGCCCGCATCACCGAGAACACCGGCGTGCGCGCCCGCAAGCTGAACGACGCCGAGCGCGACGCGCTGAACGCCGAGAAGGCCCGCGTCGAGGCCGAGAAGGTCGCCGCCGCCCAGGCGCTGGCCGCCGAGAAGGCCGCAGCCGAGAAGGCCGCAGCGGAGAAGGCTTCCGCCGCCGAATAGGCAGCCGGGCCGTCCGGGAAGAGGTTGGGAAAAGGCGGCTTCGGCCGCCTTTTTTCGTTGCCCGTGCTGTCCGGACCGGCGCTTCGCCGGCGAGCCGATCGCTTTCCCGGCCGACCGGGGGGAGTACGTTCGCGCAACGGCGTGATCGCGCGCCTCTCCTGCTTGCGCCGCCGTTGCGCCGCGCTAAAGTCGGCTTCTCTCAAGGCCCTCGCAGGGCCGCCTTCCAGGAGCGCGTCATGAAAAGCCTCAGATCCCTGTTCGTCGCCCTTGCGGCGCTCGTCGTCCTGCCCGCGGCCGCGGCCGACCTTCCCGACCTCGGCGGCAAGACCGTCACCGTGGTCACCGAGAACGCCTACTTCCCGCTGCAGTTCGTCGACACGAAGACCGGCCAGCCCGTCGGCTGGGAGTACGACGCCATGGCGGCGCTCGCCGCGAAGCTCAACTTCAAGGTCGAGTACAAGAACACCTCCTGGGACGCCATGATCCAGGCCGTCTCGGACAAGCAGTACGACCTCGGCATGACCGGCATCACCATCAAGGACGAGCGCAAGGAGAAGGTCGACTTCTCCGACCCGTACATGCTCTCCGAGATCTTCATGCTGGTGCGCGCCGACGAAAGCCGTTTCGCCGATCCGAAGGCGTTCGCCGCCGACGACAAGCTGCTGGTCGGCGCCCAGGCCGGCACCTCGCCCTTCTACGTCGCCGTCTACAACGTGCTCGACGGCAACGAGCAGAACCCGCGCATCAAGCTGTTCGAAACCTTCGCAGCCTCGGTGGCGGCGCTCCAGACCGGCGACGTCGACCTCGTGCTGACTGACAGCGCCGGCGGCTCCGCGCTGGTCAAGGCGTCGGGCGGCAAGCTCAAGCTGGTCGGCGATGCGCTGCAGTCCGAGGAGTTCGGCTTCATCTTCCCGAAGGGCTCGGACCTCGTCGCCCCGATCAATGCCGGCATCGCCGCGCTCAAGGCCGACGGAACGTTCGACGCGATCACCCGGAAGTGGTTCGTCGACTACCAGCCCTGACGGCACGGCGCGGATCGTGCACGACTTCGCCGGATACCGGCCGGGAAGCCTCGCCGGCGTGGTCGGGCTGCATGCGGCCTACTACGCCCGCGAATGGGGGTTCGGCCTCGCCTTCGAGGCCAAGGTCGCGTCGGAACTCGCCGAGTTCCTCGGCCGCATGGACGAGCGGCGCGACCTGTTCCTGACCGCCTGGAGCGGCGACCGCCTCGACGGCTCGGTCACCGTCGACGTCACCGGCGGCGGGCCGCGCGGGCCGCACCTGCGCTGGTTCATCGTCTCCGACGCGGCGCGCGGCTCGGGCCTCGGCAAGGCGCTGATGGACCGCGCCATGGTCCATTGCGCGGCCTCGGGCGACGGAAGCTGCTGGCTGACCACGTTTGCCGGCCTCGGCGCCGCCCGCGCCCTCTACGAGCGCCACGGCTTCGCGCTCGAGAACGAGAGCGCGGACGACCAGTGGCGGGGCGGGGTCAGGGAACAGCTCTTCGCCCGCCCGGCGCGGAGCTGAACATGGCCGGCGCCCGTGCCGCGGACGGCGGATTCCCCTGGTGGCTCGTCGTGGCCGCGATACTCGCCGCGGCGGCCGCCATTGCCGTCGCCGCGAGCGGGCTCTACAGCGAGATCTTCGCAGTCGTCGCCAAGGGCGTCGGCATCACGCTGTTCGTCACGGCGGTGGCTTTCGCGCTCGCTTCCGCGCTCGGCCTCGTCGTGGCGCTGATGGCGCTGTCGCGCTCGCGCATCCTGTCGCAGACCGCGCGCTTCTACGTCGAGATCATCCGCGGCGTGCCGATCATCGTGCTTCTGTTCTGGATCGCGTTTGCCGGCGTGCCGGCCTTCGTCGCGGCGTGGAACTACGTCTCGGCGCCGCTGCAGCAGGCCGGCCTCTTCGGCGAACTCCAGATTCGTGACATTCCGCTCCTGTGGCGGGCCGTGATCGCGCTGATGATCGCCTACTCGTCCTTCATCGCCGAGATCTTCCGCGCCGGCCTGCAGGCGGTGGACGTCGGCCAGATCGAGGCGGCCAAGGCCCTGGGCCTGAGCCGCTACCGGCGCTTCCGGCACGTCGTCTGGCCGCAGGCCTTCCGCACGATCCTGCCGCCCTACAGCAACGACTTCGTCGCCATGGTCAAGGATTCGTCGCTGGTCTCGGTGCTCGGCGTCGCCGACATCACGCAGATGGGCAAGATCTACGCTGCCGGCACGTTCCGCTTCTTCGAGACCTATTCCATCGTCGCCTACGTCTACCTCATCCTGACTGTCGGCCTCTCGCTGGCGCTGCGCGCGCTCGAGCGGCGCATGCGAAAGGGACTGCCGCAATGAGCGAGCGCATGAGCGAGGGGCTGGAGAGGGTCTACGCGGCGCGCACCGCCGACGGCCTCGCCGATGCCTATTCGGCATGGTCGACGGACTACGACCGCGAGACGCTGTCGCTCGGCTACTGCCTGCCCTTCGTGATCGCCGGCTGGGTGGCGCGCCACGTGCCGAAGGGCGCCGGCCCGCTGCTCGACGCCGGTTGCGGTACCGGCCTTTCGGGGCCGTACTTGCGCGCGCTGGGCTACGATGCCATCGAAGGCCTCGACTTCTCCGCCGACATGCTGGCGCTGGCGAGCCGGCGCGGCACCTATTCGGCGCTGACCAGGGCCGCCCTCGGCGGTCCGCTGCCCTATGCCGACGGACGCTTCGCCGCCTTCTTCTCGACCGGCGTCTTCACCGAGGGCCACGCGCCGGCTTCCGGCCTCGACGAACTGGTGCGGGCGACGCGGCCGGGCGGCCATGCGGTGTTCACGGTGCGCGACGTCGTGCTCGAACGCGACGGCTTCCGCGCCAGGTTCGAAGAGCTCGAGCGCGCCGGGCGCTGGCGCCCTGTCGAGGAAAGTCAGCCCTTCCGCGCTTTCGCCATCGCCGAGCCGGACGTGCTCGTCCAGGCCTTCGTCTTCGAGATCCGCTGAACGGTCGCGGCGATCAGCCCGCCGATTGGCGCCGTGCGCTGCGTGCGGCGCTTGCCCTGACGTGCTCGGCGACGATCTGGTCGAGCGGTTCCGGCCGGTGCAGGAAGAAGCCCTGGCCGAACTCGACGCCCATCTCGACCAGCATGTCGAAGGTCTGCTGGTTCTCGATCCGCTCCGCCACGACCATGTAGCCGAGGCTCTTGGCGATGCCGTTGATGGAGGCGACGATCTCCCGGTCGAACTTGTTCTCCGCCATGTGCTGGACGAACGAGCCGTTGATCTTGATGGTGTCGATCGGAAAGCGCCGCAGGTACTCGAAGGAGCTCAGCCCGGAGCCGAAATCGTCGAGCGCGACGAGGCACTTGCGCGCCCGGGCGCTGCGCACGAAGCGCTCGGCGGCGTCGAAGTTGGTGACGGCCGCGGTCTCGGTGATCTCGAAGACGAGTTTGTGGGGCGGCGCGCAGGTCTCGTCGATGAGGCGGTCGACGAAGGACCAGAGCTGCGGGTCGCTGAGCGTCTGCGCCGACAGGTTGAAGCCGAGCACCATGCCGGTCGAGGCCATCGCGGCGGCATGCCGGCGCAGCCCGGTCGCGATGATCCAGCGGTCGAGCTTCGCCGCGATGCCGAACCGCTCGGCCGCCGGGATGAACTCGCTCGGCGGGATCAGGCGTCCGTCGCGCCCGACCAGCCGGGCCAGCGTCTCCACGCCGTCGAACCGCGGCTTGCCGAGCTGCCACACCCTCTGGCCGTAGAGCACCAGGCGGCCGTCGTCGAGCGCGTCGAGCGTGTCCGCGGCCAGTCGTGCGGCGTTCAGACCGCCGATCGACGTGTCGGTCCGCGGCGTGAACAGGGCGCAGCGGTCGCGGCCGGCCGCCTTCGCCGCGTAGCAGGCATCGTCGGCGCTGGCGAGCGCGTCCGCCGAGGACAGCGCGTCGTCGCGGACGATGGCGATACCGATGCTGGCGGAAAGGCGCCGGCGCCCGACGTCGATTCCGAGTTCGGCGGTCCGGATCGCCGAAAGAAGTTCGCTGCCCAGCGCCTCCGCCGCGTTCTTCTCGCAGCGCGGCACCACGGCCGCGAACTCGTCGCCGCCGAGGCGCCCGGCATAGCCTTCCGGCGGCAGCACCGCTCGGATCGCCGCGGTGATGGCGCGCAGCGCGGCGTCGCCCGCGGCGTGCCCGGACACGTCATTCAGCGCCTTGAAGTAATCGAGGTCGATGTAGAACACCGCCAGCGGAAGGTGCCCGGCCATCGCCATCTGCTCGGCGAACAGCCGGTCGAAGGCGACCCGGTTGAGCAGCCCGGTCAGCGGATCATGGCGCGCCGCATGCGCCAGTTCCTCCTCGCGGATCAACTTTTCCGTCACGTCCCTGACGGTGCCGAGGATCTGGCCCGCCGCGCCGGCCGTGTCGATGAAGCGGACGAGGCTCTCGACGTGGCGAACCGCGCCGTCGCGGCGCACGATCCGATACTGCACCGCCGTCACGCCGTCGGAGCCGGGGCCGAGGTCGTGGGCGTGCTCGGCGTGCTCCTTGTCGTCGGGATGGAGGTGGCTGTGCCAGACGGCCCGCGGCACCTGCGGCGAGCCGGCATCGATGCCGAAGATCTCCCTCGTCTTCTCGTCCCAATGACTCTGGTTCGTCGCGATGTCGAAATGCCAGACGCCGATGCCGGTGGCGGCGAGCGCCAGCTTGAACCGTGCGTTGATCTGCTCGAGCTGGTACTCGGCCTGCTTCTGCCGGGTGATGTCGGTCTGCACGCCGACCATGCGCAGCGGCCTGCCGTCCTCGTCGCGTTCGATGACCCCGCCGCGGTCGAGCACCCAGACCCAGTGACCGTCCTTGTGCTTCAGCCTGAGTTCGGTCTCGAGGAAGTCGGTCAGGCCGGAGAGATGGCGCTCGCCGCTCGATACGGCCTGCTCGCGGTCGTCGGGATGCGTCAGCTGCAGCCACAGGTCGGCGGCGTGGGCGAGTTCGTCCTCCCGGTAGCCGAGCATCCGCGCCCAGGTCCCGGAGTAGAAGCAGGTACCGCTCGCAAGGTCCCAATCCCACAGGCCGAGCTTGGCTCGGTCGAGAGCGGTCTTCCAGATGTCCTGATCGTGCTTTTCCGCGGTCATCGAAGGGGGTCCGGAGAATATCAGGGCAACATGCATCGGCATCGAAGAAAAAACCGTTAAGCATGTGCCCGGCCGGCGCCGCGTCGCAACCGGCGTCGCCGCCGGGCTCGGGCTCTGGCAGATCGCGCTGTTCGCCACGCTTCTCGCGCTCGTCGTGCTCGGCCTGCTCCGCGCGCTTTCGCGCAAGCTCGACATCAGGCAGCACGACGATTGAGCCGCGCTGCGCAATTGCCGGGCCGGCGAAACGCTGGTATGAGCGGCGCCATGGAAGAGCTCTTCGGTGATCCCGCCTACAAGGGTTTCGTGCTGCAGGACCGCAAGCGCCTGCCGGCGCGCTTCTTCGCGCGGATCTCGGGCGCGCTCACCAGCCGCCTCGCCTGAGCCGACGGGCCGCCGGCGCCGCGCCGGCCTTCTTCAACTTCCTGATCGATCGACGGATTTGACATCATGAGCGCACCGCGCACCCTCTACGACAAGATTTTCGACGACCATATCGTCGACCGCCAGCCCGACGGCACCTGCCTGCTCTACATCGACCGCCACCTCGTCCACGAGGTGACGAGCCCGCAGGCCTTCGAAGGCCTGCGCATGGCCGGCCGCCAGGTGCGCCATCCCGAGAAGACCCTGGCCGTCGTCGACCACAACGTACCGACCTCGTCCGACCGCAAGCTCGGCATCAACAAGAGCGAGGAGAGCCGCATCCAGATTGCCGCGCTCGCGCAGAACGCCTCCGACTTCGGTGTCGAGTACTATTCCGAGAGCGACCGCCGCCAGGGCATCGTTCACATCATCGGTCCCGAGCAGGGCTTCACGCTGCCCGGCATGACCATCGTCTGCGGCGACAGCCACACCTCCACCCACGGCGCCTTCGGCGCGCTGGCCCACGGTATCGGCACGTCGGAGGTCGAGCACGTGCTCGCCACGCAGACGCTGATCCAGAAGAAGGCCAAGAACATGCTGGTGCGCGTCGACGGCCAGCTGCCGGAAGGCGTCACCGCGAAGGACATCATCCTCGCCATCATCGGCGAGATCGGCACCGCCGGCGGCACCGGCTACGTCATCGAGTATGCCGGCGAGGCGATCCGCGCGCTGTCGATGGAAGGCCGCATGACCATCTGCAACATGTCGATCGAGGGCGGCGCCCGCGCCGGCCTGATCGCCCCCGACGAGGCCACCTTCGCCTACATCAAGGGCCGGCCGAAGGCTCCCACGGGCAAGGCCTGGGACATGGCGATGGACTACTGGAAGACGCTCTACACCGACGAGGGCGCGCATTTCGACAAGGTCGTGGTCCTCGACGCCGCGAAGCTGCCGCCGATCGTCACCTGGGGCTCCTCGCCGGAGGACGTCGTCTCGGTCACCGGCACGGTGCCCGACCCGGACCTCATCGAGGACGAGAACAAGCGCAACTCGAAGAAGCGCGCGCTCGAATACATGGGCCTGACGCCGGGGACGAAGATCACCGACATCCCCGTCGACCGCGTCTTCATCGGCTCGTGCACCAATGGCCGCATCGAGGACCTGCGCGCCGCGGCCAGGGTCGCCGAGGGCAGGCATGTCGCCCCGACCGTCAGCGCCATGATCGTTCCGGGCTCGGGACTGGTGAAGGAGCAGGCGGAAGCCGAGGGTCTCGACAAGATCTTCATCGCCGCCGGCTTCGACTGGCGCGAGCCCGGCTGCTCGATGTGCCTGGCGATGAACGACGATCGGCTGAAGCCGCTCGAGCGCTGCGCCTCGACGTCGAATCGCAACTTCGAAGGTCGCCAGGGCTTCAAGGGGCGCACGCACCTCGTGTCGCCGGCCATGGCCGCCGCCGCGGCGATCGCCGGCCACTTCGTCGACATCCGCGACTGGCACTGACCGGCCGCCGCTGATCCCCGGGGCTCGACAGAGGCCCGGGGATCCGTCGCCCGCCGCTCAGTCGGCGCGGCGGATGATTTCGTGGAACTGCTCGCGCCGGCCCGGCTGGTCGCGGGCGACCACGAGCGCCAGCTTCTGCTCGTCGAACAGCTTGAACCACTCGTCCCACTCGACGAGTTCGAAGCCGCCGGCGTTCTGCGGCCGCTCGGCGCGGTCGTTGTCGAGATAGGCGGCCTGGTCGAAGACCAGCCTGAGCATCGGCTGCACGCCGGCTGCGGGCGATACGTCGACGATGGCCGGAAAGCCGGCCCGCGCCGCCGCCCAGTCCCTGATCGCCTCGTGTTCGGTCAGCGTCACCGTATCGACCATGGTCGTCTCCCGTTCTTCATCTGCGACAAATCCGCTGCGCGAGGCGAGGTTCCACGCCTTCCGGCTGCTGCGGCATTCATCTTAACCCGATCTTCGTCGGGCCGTGTTCCAATACGATGGAGAGACAGAGAAGGTCCATGGGCGGCGCGGTTTTCATTCTCGCGATCAACATGTCCGTCGCCGGGCTGCTGGCGGCCGCGTTCTTCGTCGTCGGCCTCTACGACCGCAGCCATTCCGCGTCGCGCTGGCTGGCCTCCGCCTATCTCTGCGGCGTCGCCTATTACGCCGTCGAGGCCGCCATTCCCTTCTTCGACGATGCGACCGTTCCCGTCGTCGTCGGCTTCGCCGTGTTTCTTCTCGCCACAGTGCTCTTCAACGCCGGCATTGCGCGGAAATACGGCGTGCCCTGCCCATGGCGCCTGATGGCGGTGCTGTTCGTCCTTTCGGTGACGGCGGTCGCAGCCGTGCAGGAGCTTCCGCGCCAGGCCTTTCCGCGCATGATGGCCTACCAGGCGCCGTTCGCCCTCATGCAGGTCATCGCCGTCGCCATGGTCCTGTCCAGGCGGGGGCGCAGGACGATCGACACCGCCTTCGCCGGGCTTCTCGCGGCAAGCGCGCTGCACTTCATCCTGAAGCCGTTCCTCGCCCAGGCGGTGGGCGGCTGGGGCGCCGACCCGCAGGCCTATCTGCACAGCAACTACGCCCTGTTCTCGCAGACCGCCGGCGCCGTCTTCTCGATCGCGGTGGCGCTCACCATGCTCGTCATCCTCGTCCGCGACACATACATCGAGATGGCGGCGCGCTCGGAGACCGACGCGTTGTCCGGCCTGCTCAACCGCCGCGGTTTCGAACGGCGCGCCGACGCGGCGATGATGGCCGCAGCCGACCAGAGGCTGCCGGTCTCGCTGGTCATCGCCGACATCGACAACTTCAAGTCGGTCAACGACACCTACGGTCACGCCGCCGGCGACAACGCCATCGCCGCCTTCGCCGCTTTCCTCCGCACGGTGGCGTCGGACCATCACGTCGCCGGCAGGATCGGCGGCGAGGAGTTCGCCATCGTCTTGCCCGGCACCAACCTGATGGCCGCCCGGCTGTTCGCAGAAGGCGCGCGCAGCGCGCTCGCCGCCATGCCGGTGGAGGGTTTGCCCGAGAGCCGGCGGGTCACGGCCAGCTTCGGCGTCGCCGAACTCCTTCCCGGCGAGAACGCCTCGTCGCTGATGCGGCGTGCCGACGCGGCGCTCTACGAAGCCAAGGACAGCGGACGCGATTGCGTGCGCATCTCCGGCAACACGCCCTCGGCGAAGGACCGCGAGCTGCGTTCGGCCGGCCGCCGCGGCGGTCAGTCGCAGTAGTCGAGCGCCGGCTGCGGCACGACGTGGTCCGGCAGCCCGTACATGTAGCTGCGGCCCTTCAGCAGCACCGCCGGGCAGTTGCGCACGACGACGCGTCCGGGCTGGTACTCGATGACTGCCGGTTCGTCCGATCCGGTGTAGGCGCCGAGTTCCTTGGCGAGATGGCCTTCGCCGACGACGATGCGCTTGTAGCCCGCCGCGCTGTGGATGACGAGGTTGCCGAACGAATCCGCATAGACGCGGTCGCGCACGCGGCTGTCGGCAGCGGCCTGCGAACCCAGCGCGACGACGGCGGCGCAGGCCAGCGCGCCCGCGATGGACATTCTTCCTCTGTCGAGCATGAGCGTTCTCCTTCTCTCGCGAACGTCCCGTCCGGAGGGAGAAATTAACCTTTTGTTAACCTTTGTCACGGGGTCCGGCGGTGCCGATTGACAGACATGGTTAATTTTTCCATGGAGTGCTCATGGCCGAGAACCACACCATCGACATCGGATTGCTCCGTCTGAAGGACGCGCTCGAACTGGCGCCGCTGCTCGCCGCCTACGCCCAGGCGCTGAAGCGCGGGGCGCCGAGGCGGCCCGACCTCTATTATGCCGAGACGCTGCTGCAGGATCGCGCCGCCGAGATCCTCGGCGCCCGCATCGACGGCAAGCTGGTCGGCTTCGCCATCTTCACCGACCTGCCGGAGCCGGTGTCGGGCATGCGCTGCGGCGCCTGCGACCACATCTACGTCCACCACGACCATCGGGCGAAAGGCATCGCCAAGGCGCTGATCGATGTGCTCGCCGACCAGGCCGAGGAGCGCGGCTGGACCAAGCTCATCCTCAACGCGCCGCGTCAGCCCGAGGACGGCCGCAAGCTCTATGAGCAGATCGCCGTGCCGGCGGACTTCTCCAGCTTCGTCCTGCGGTTCGACGGACGCTAGGTCGGTGGCGGCATCCGCATCCGCTCTCTCTCGCCCTTCCGCGCGCCTGCGATGACGCCCGTGATCGCGAAATCGCCGGCGGTGCGCTGCGGCCTGCGCGGGGCCTTCATGGTCGCGCTCGCGCTCGTCTCCGCTTGCGTCGACGAGCGCAGGCCCGCGCCGGCACCGGCCGCGGCCGCGGCCGGCGTCGTCGCTGCGCCGTCGGTCGCCGGCACCTACGATTGCGGCGAGGACGGACGCATCCAGGTCGAGTTCTTCGGCGACCGGGTTCGCGTCGCCGAGGCCGACGGCTCGACCGTCGAACTGCCCGCCTCGCCGCCCGGCCAGCGCAACCGATTCGGCGAAGACCTCTCGGCGATCGTCATCGAGGGGCGCGAGGCGCTCTACATGCGGGCCCGCCGCGAGCCGTGGACCTGCCTGCGCTGAGCTGCATCGCGCTGCAGCGCACATAAATCGGTTCAGCGCCGGCGACGCCTCGGCGATCATATCGATTGAAACTAAATTGATGGCGGCAAAGGCTTTTTCCGGCTTTGACGCGGTGCGGAAAGCGCATTAGAAAGCGGCAGTCCGAAGTCGCATCCGGGCGCGTCCATGCCGTTTTCGGGGTCGCCTCCTGGGACCTCGACCCTGGGGGAGCCATGAGCCGATCACCAGCCACCCGCCAGCGACCGCTGTCGCCGCACCTCACCATATACCGGTGGCCGATCACCATGACGGTGTCGATCCTGCATCGCATCACCGGCGGGGCGCTCTATGTCGGCATGCTTCTGATCGCCTGGTGGCTGATCGCTGCCGCCACGTCGCGCGAGTATTTCGACTTCGTCAACGCCATCGTGACGTCGTGGTTCGGCATGCTGGTGCTGTTCGGCTTCACCCTCGCGCTGGTGCTCCACGCCGCCGGCGGCATCCGCCATCTCGTCTGGGACACCGGCGCCGCGCTCGAAAAGCGTGTCGCCTCGTCCTTCGCCTGGGGCAGCCTGTTCGGCTCCATCGTCGTCACGCTGCTCATCTGGGCAGTCTACTTCGTCGCCGGGTGATCTCCATGACCGACATGCGAACGCCCCTCAACAAGGTCCGCGGCCTGGGCTCGGCCCGCGAGGGCACCGGCCATTTCTGGCGCATCCGCCTGTCCTCGATCGCGCTGCTGCCGCTGTCGCTGTTCGTCGTCGGCTGGGTCCTGTCGCTGGGCGGCGCCGGCTACGATGCCGTGCGCGCCTCGCTGGCGCAGCCGCTGGTGGCGCTCGCCGTCGGCCTCTTCGTCGTGGTCAGCCTCGACCACATGCGGCTCGGCATGCAGATCATCATCGAGGACTATTTTCACGCCGAGGGTTCGAAGCTCGCGCTTCTGATCCTCAACACGTTCTTCGTGGTGGTGCTCGGCGCGGCAAGCGTCTTCGCCATTCTCAAAATCGCTTTCGGAGGCTGAAGGGTGGCCAACGTTCACAAGCCGGGCGGCGCATATAGCTTCGTCGACCACAAGTTCGACGTCGTCGTCGTCGGCGCAGGCGGCGCCGGCCTGCGCGCCACGCTCGGCATGGCCGAGCAGGGGCTGAAGACGGCCTGCATCACCAAGGTGTTTCCGACGCGCTCGCACACGGTCGCCGCCCAGGGCGGCATCGCCGCCTCGCTGCAGAACATGGGCCCGGATTCGTGGCAGTGGCACATGTACGACACCGTCAAGGGGTCGGACTGGCTGGGCGACGTCGACGCCATGGAGTACCTCGCCCGCGAGGCGCCGGCCGCCGTCTACGAACTCGAGCACTACGGCGTGCCGTTCAGCCGCACCGAGGAAGGCAAGATCTACCAGCGCCCCTTCGGCGGCCACATGATGAACTTCGGCGACGGCCCGCCCGTGCAGCGCACCTGCGCGGCCGCCGACCGCACCGGCCACGCCATCCTGCACACGCTCTACGGCCAGTCGCTGAAGAACAATGCCCAGTTCTTCATCGAGTATTTCGCCCTCGACCTGATCATGGCGCCCGACGGCGCCTGCACCGGCGTCGTCGCCTGGAACCTCGACGACGGCACCATCCACCGCTTCTCGGCCAAGATGGTCGTACTCGCCACCGGCGGCTACGGCCGCGCCTATTTCTCGGCGACGTCGGCGCACACCTGCACCGGCGACGGCAACGGCATGATCGCGCGGGCCGGCCTGCCGCTCCAGGACATGGAGTTCGTGCAGTTCCACCCGACCGGCATCTACGGCGCCGGCTGCCTGATCACCGAGGGCGCGCGCGGCGAGGGCGGCTATCTCGTCAACTCCGAGGGCGAGCGCTTCATGGAGCGCTACGCGCCGTCGGCGAAGGACCTCGCCTCGCGCGACGTCGTCTCGCGCTGCATGACGCTGGAGATCCGCGACGGCCGCGGCGTCGGCAAGGCGAAGGACCACATCTTCCTGCACCTCGACCATCTCGACCCGGCGGTGCTCGCCGAGCGGCTGCCCGGCATCTCGGAATCGGCGAAGATCTTCGCCGGCGTCGACGTCACCCGCGAGCCGATCCCGGTGCTGCCGACCGTACACTACAACATGGGCGGCATCCCGACCAACTACTGGGGCGAGGTGCTCAACCCGACCGAGGGCGAGCCCGACCGGGTCACGCCCGGCCTGATGGCCGTCGGCGAGGCTGGCTGCGCTTCCGTCCACGGCGCCAACCGTCTCGGCTCCAATTCGCTGATCGACCTCGTCGTCTTCGGCCGCGCCGCCGCCATCCGCGCCGGCCAGGTCGTCGACCGCAACGCGCCTGTGCCGGCGCCGGACGCTGCGTCGGTCGAGAAGATCATGGACCGCTTCGACCGGCTCCGCCACGCCAATGGCGGCACGCCGACGGCGGCGCTGCGCGAGAAGATGCAGCGCACCATGCAGGAGGACGCCGCGGTGTTCCGCACGCAGGAGTCGCTCGAAAGCGGCTGCCGGCGCATGTCGGCCCTGTGGCAGGAACTCCCCGACCTCAAGGTCACCGACCGCTCGATGATCTGGAACTCCGACCTCGTCGAGACGCTGGAGCTGGAGAACCTGATGGCCTGCGCCATCACCACGGTCCACGGCGCCGAGGCGCGCAAGGAGAGCCGCGGCGCGCACGCCCGCGAGGACTTCTCCAAGCGTGACGACGTCAACTGGCGCAAGCACACGCTGTCGCGTCTGGATGCCGCCGGCAACGTCACGCTGACCTACCGCCCGGTGCACACCGACACCATGCTGCCGGTCGGGCAGGGCGGCATCGATCCGGCCAAGATCGCGCCCAAGGCGCGGGTGTATTAGGATTAGCACAGTCCGTTTGGAGTGCCGATGATGGATACGCTGACGATTACCGATCTTGAGGAAACGACGGTTGATTCGCTGCGCAAGGTTGCCGCGGAAAGCGGCAATACGCTGGAACAGGCTGCTGCCATGTTGATCCGCTCGGGTCTGGCGCGCAGTCAGAGCCTGAGCCGCTGGGAGCGCGCGGCCGCAATTCGCGCAATGACGCCGAAGGGCGTGACGCAGACCGAT